>DATAMF010000502.1:0-17366 GCA_036260665.1 Aggregatilineaceae bacterium
TGAACCGTTCAACAGCGGCTATCGCGGGGTTGTATGGGGCGGCGCGCTGGGCCGAAACCATCAGCCTGTGGATGCGCGAACCGACCGATTACCAGCCGGGAGAATTTTTGGAAGACCGGATCACCCTGGAAGACAGCCGAGTGATCAGCGTCCGCCTGTCGCCAGTACACATGGGCGATCAATTTCTGGGCACGGTGTCGGTCTTCCGCGATATTACGCGGGATGTCGAAGTGGACCGGCTGAAGAGCGAATTCGTGGCGACGGTTTCGCACGAACTGCGCACGCCGATGACCTCGATCAAGGGCTATGCGGACCTTCTGCTGTTAGGTGCGGCGGGTGACATTACCGATCAGCAGCAGCGGTTTTTGGAGACGATCAAACAGAACGCGGATCGCCTGAGCATTCTGGTAAACGATCTGCTCGATATTTCGCGCATCGATCAGGGTCGTATCGAAATGAAGACTGGCCCTGTCGAGGTTGAAGATGTGGTGAACGCGATTGCCGGGCATCTGCGGGGGCGCGTCGAAGATGAAAAACGTCCGTTGGAGATCACAGTGGATGTGCCGAAGGATCGGAATCTGATGATCTGGGGCGATTATGATAAGATTATGCGCATCTTCAGCAATGTGGCAGATAACGCGTTCAACTATACCAAAGCGGGTGGACAAATTACGCTTTCCGCTTTTCCGAATGAAGATGGCGGGCGTGTGATTGTGGCAATCAAAGATACCGGTGTGGGGATTCCACCGGAGGCTGCGGATCGGGTGTTTGAACGGTTCTTCCGAGGAGATGAGGCGCAGGAATTGGTGATGGATACGCCGGGAACCGGGTTGGGATTGGCAATTGTGCGGGAACTGGTACAGATGCATGACGGGAATATCTGGTTCGATAGCGAACTGGGCAAGGGGACGACGTTCTTTATCGAACTGCCGTCGAAAGCTCCCGTTGCGGCAACCAGGGCGGTGTAACTGGAGAGGCTATGGCTAAAATTCTCATCGCAGAAGACGAGCGTGATATTCGAGACTTGATTGAATTCACCCTGAAATATGCCGGGCACGAGGTCGTCAAGTGTAGCAATGGGGCCGAAGCGGTGGAGATGGCACCTCAGGCCAAGCCCCACCTGATATTGATGGATGTGCGGATGCCGCGCATGACCGGGTACGAGGCCTGCCGGGCGTTAAAAAACATCGAGGAAGTGAAAAACATCCCGATTGTCTTTTTGTCGGCGAAAGGGCAGCAGTCGGAGATGGATACGGGGCTGGATGCGGGCGCGTATGATTATATTCTGAAACCCTTTGCCCCGGATCAACTGACGAAGCGGATTTCTGAAATTTTAGTCAAGTTTGGAATTGACGATAAATGAACTCTCCGTCCTTACTTACGTCCGACCAGGATGCGGTATGAGCGCAATTACGATAGAAAATGATCTGGTTCACTATGAAGTCTTGGGCCGTGGCCGCCCCGTGATACTGATTCATGGCTGGCTGGGATCGTGGCGTTACTGGGTTCCGGCTATGCAGCAATTGAGCATGAAATACCGCACCTATGCCCTGGATTTGTGGGGGTTTGGCGATTCGGGAAAAGACCCACGCCGCTATAATTTTGATTCACAGGTCATGCTGCTGGATCAATTCATGGAAAAGCTGGGTATCACCAAAGCGGCGCTGATCGGTCATGACCTGGGGGCGGCGGTCAGCATCGGGTATGCCGCGAAACACCCGGACCGCGTGCCGCGTCTGCTGGCGGTCAGCCCACCGTTGTTTCGTATGGCACCGCGCTCGATTCCCCTGACCAATAATCCTGCGCCGCTGCCATCACCGGCTTCGGCACCCACACCCGAACGGCTGGCTACCGGGTCGATTCCCGCAATCGCGGGGTCGGTGGTCGATGATCTCCAGGCGGAGATTGAGGCCGAAGCGGAAACGATGCCGTTCCGGTCGGAGGAAATGAAGGCGCGGATTCGCGCGGCGCTCGAACGGCGGCAGGCTGAAAAAGCAGCCGCTGTGCCGGAAGCGAACGCACCAAAGACGCCCGACGCCGCGACTTCAGCACCCAAGTCACCCCGTGAGGCGGCTATTCCGCCCGTCGATGATCAACCGACAGGACCCATGGTGGCGGTTACGCTGCCCCCAGCCGGAACCCCTGCCGACGTGCCGGCGGTTCCCAAGCCCGGTCCTGCTTCCGATGGACAGGTGCAGCAGGCGAACCCGCTGCGCGAACATTTGCAGATCACCGATCCGACGGTGCTGCTCGAACGGCATGTGGCGGCGGGCGCGGACCAGGAAAAGCTGAAAGCCGAAGTGGTAAAAGCTGACCGGGTATCGATTGCGGTGAGCGTGGATTCGTTTGCGAACGTGGATACCCTGCGCGATCTGCGATCCCTGCCGATGCCGATTGTAACGCTGTATGGAACCAACGATACTTTTTTGCCGGAGCCGGACGCGGCGATGCTGGCGATGCTCAAAGAAGGGCGTACGACCTTTCATTCGCTGGGCATTGAGGGCGCGCGGCATTTCCCGATGTTAGAGAATATTGCCGACTTTACGCGGCTGTTGTTGGACTTTTTGGAAGTGTCCGATGTGACAAAGCTGGAGATTAAGAAAATTTGGGAACGGCGGGTGCGCTAGCGCGCTCATGGTTGGCAACGGACGGATGAATTGTTATAGTTAACTCAACAAATCCAGATTCGACAGGGGAGCTTGGGTAGCCAGGCTGAGAGGCGCACCCGGAAACACGGTGCCGACCCTATAGAACCTGAACCGGATAATTCCGGCGTAGGGAGTCGTGCTGTAGAGGCTAATCGAAGACCACTCCTTACGCACTATGAGGGAGTGGTCTTTTTGCTGCTACAAGACTCGAATTTCACACGGGCACTGGTGTTTGCCAACGGGGATCTGAATGACGGGCCAGCCGTGCAAGAGGCGCTGCGGCATGTGCCGGATGCGCTGATCATCGCGGCGGATGGCGGGGCACGCGTCGCGGCGGCCTGTGGATTGGTGCCGGATGTGGTCGTGGGCGATATGGATTCGCTCCAAACGCAGGAAGTCGAGGCACTGCGCGGGCGCGGGGTGACGATCAACCGCTATTCATCGAAAAAAGATGAGACGGACCTGGAACTGGCGCTGCTGGCAGCCGTCGCGCGGCAGGCGAACTGGATTCGCGTGTTGGGGGCGTGGGGCGGGGAGCGGATCGATCAGATGCTGGCGAACATTTACCTGCTGATGCTGCGCGAGATCGCGGGGAAAGATGTGGCACTGGTGAGCGGGCGGCAGACGGTCTGGCTGGCAACACCGGGGGCGCATGATGTCCGCGGGGCCGCCGGGGATACCCTGTCGCTGATCGCGCTGGTGCCGGGCGTGACGGATGTGACGACGGACGGATTGATGTATCCGCTGAAGCATGAAACGCTGGCGTTTGGTCCGGCGCGCGGCGTCAGTAACGTGATGGAAGGGACGACGGCTCAGGTCGCGTTTGCTTCAGGAATAATGCTGGTTGTTCACACCTTGGGCAGGGCATAACATGGCGCGCGGGGTGATGTTAAGCATCCTGGCGACGCTGGTGCTGGCGCTGGTCACGATGGGAACGCTGCAACTGTATATCGAGGCGCGGGACGCGAAAAATCTAACACTGGATAACGTTTTTCCGTCCCTGAGTGAAATCCGCGCGGCATGGATGGAACACCGGGAACTGCTGCTGGAAGAGCATATTCCAGAGACGCTGTGGGAAACGCTGACCGGCCTTTCCATCGCGCTGGTGTTGGGGCTGGTGATCGCGGCGCTGATGGACTTTTCAGTCATTCTGCGCTGGGTGCTGTATCCGATGCTGGTGGTATCGCAAACAATCCCGACTTTTGCGATTGCGATTCTGCTGATCCTGATTTTCGGGTTTGGGAGCGGACCGAAGATCACGGTTGTGGTGCTGTTTTGCTTTTTCCCCATCACCCTGAATACCTTCGCCGGGCTGCAATCCGCGGACCCGGAACTGCTGTCGCTGCTGCGGGCGATGGGGGCCAACGCACGGCAAATCTGGTTCAAGGCGCGGCTCCCAGCGGCGATGCCCTCGTTTTTTGGCGGACTGCGGATCGCGGCGACGTACAGCGTGGTCGGGGCGATTTTCGGGGAATATATCACGGCGCAGCGCGGGCTGGGTGTGTTTTTGAAGCGGTCTTACAGCAGTTTTCAACTGGATCAGGCCTATCTGGCGATTTTGCTGACGGCTGGCTTGTCGCTGCTGTTGGTGTTGTTGGTGAATCTGGTCGAGCGCTTGGCGCTGCGCTGGTATTTTACAACGCGGCGGAAATCGTGGCGGGGACCGGGTATTTATTAGAGGAGAACAACAAATGAAGAAGATCATCTTAGCGCTGGTTATCAGTCTCAGTTTCGTATTCCCGGTGTTGGCCCAGGATGGCGGGGAGAATGATCCGCTGGGCGGGGCGACAGAATTTGCAAAGGCGGAGAATCCGACAGATGTCACGCTGCTGCTGGACTGGACGCCGAACACCAATCACACCGGGTTCTACGTGGCGCAGGCGCTGGGGTATTATGAAGAAGCCAATCTGAATGTGTCGATTCAGGAACCCACCGATTTGATGGTGGAAGCGGTGGTGGCGAACGGCGCGGCAGAATTCGGCGTGAGCTTTCAGGATTTCGCGACGTATGCCATCGCGGGCGGGACTCCGGTGGTGTCGGTGGCGGCGCTTGTCCAGCACAACACCTCGGCGTTTGTGACACTGCACGATCAAAATCCAATTGAAAGCGCGACGGATATGGCCGGGCTGCGCTACGGCGGATTTGGACAGCCGGACCTGGAAAACGCGGTGCTGAATACACTGCTGACATGCGACGGCGCGGAAGCTGACAGCGTGGAATATATCGACGTGGGCTACGTAGATTTGATTGATCTCATGCAGCGGGACCGGATCGACCTGGCGTGGATTTATTACGGCGTGCAGGGCATCGATGCGGAACTACGGGGCGTCGATCTGGATGTGGTCATGATGGCGGATTACACGGCCTGTATGCCGGATTACTACACGCCGATTCTGATCACACGGCCCGAACTGATCGACAAACAGCCGGACGTGGTAGCAGCATTTGTCCAGGCGACGGCGCGTGGTTATGCTTATGCCATCCAACAACCGGACGAAGCGGCGCAAATTCTCAGCGAGGCCGTGCCGGAACTGGATCCCGAATGGGTGAAGGCCAGCGCGGAATGGTTCGCCGGACAGTACCAGGCGGACGCGCCGCGCTGGGGGCAGCAGACGTTGGCTGTGTGGCAGGGATTTAATGATTTCCTGGTGGAGAACGGGATTCTGGACGCGGGGATTGATGCCGAAGCCGCGTTCACGAATGAGTTTTTGCCGGGAGATGTCGAAGAATAGAACAGGTCACTTATGCAGAACGGCGAAATCGATGAGCGGTTGGTCAGACTAGCAGAAGAGCAGGGGGGAGAAATTGACTGGCAAAACATTTACTACACCACCATTCTCGATTTGGATGCCCAAATCACGCTGGCGGAAACGAAAGCCCAACTGATCATGGGGGCGTGCGCGATTCTGCTGGCGGCGATTGGACTGGAACGCGGCGCTGGATATGACCTGCTGTTGGATGCGGAGGCGTCATGGGTGGAGCGGCTGGCGTTTCTGCTGATGCTGCTGACCTTTGGCGCATTGATTGCGGCGGTTTTTTGTGCGCTGGCGACGGCGCGGCCTAATTTGCGACACCCTAAACACCCGTCCAATTTGCTGTTTTTCAATCATATTGTGGGCATTGATGAACACACCTATCTGGAACGGGTGTTAGGCATGTCGTCGGGGCAGCTCAAGCTGTATATGATGACCCAGGTGTACGCGAAAGCGGTGGTGATTGAGCGCAAATTCCGATTTTCGCGCTACAGCCTGGATTTTCTGTTCGGGGCATTTGTCCTGTGGGTGATTTCGGGACTGCTGCTGGCGTTTGTGAAATAGGACGACTGTGAATTCTCCCTGCATTGAAGTGCGGCATGTGAGCAAAACCTTTCGGGACGGTGGCGGGACGGTGGCGGCGCTGCATGATGTCAGCTTCGCGGCCCAACCCGGCGAATTCATCACGATTATCGGGCCGAGCGGCAGTGGCAAAAGCACACTGTTCAACCTGCTGACCGGGTTAACTCAGGCGGACACGGGGGAGATTCTGATCAACGGTGCAGCGGTTGGGCGGCGGACCGGGTTGGTGGGCTATATGCCGCAGCGCGATCTGCTGCTGCCCTGGCGCACGATTGTGAACAACGTGATCCTGGGGCCGGAACTGGATGGACATTCCAAAAAACAGGCGCGCCAGCAAGCGCGGGAGTTGATGCCGCTGTTTGGGCTGGCGGGCTTCGAGAATGCCTACCCGGATACGCTGTCGGGCGGGATGCGGCAGCGGGCGGCGCTGCTGCGAACGTTTTTGACCGGGCGGGATGTGCTGCTGCTGGATGAGCCGTTCGGGGCGCTGGATGCGCTGACGCGGCGCGAATTGCAGCGCTGGCTGCTGGATGTGTGGCAGCGATTCCAGAAAACGATTCTGTTTATTACGCATGATGTCGAGGAAGCGGTTTTCCTGGCGGACCGGGTGCTGGTGTTCAGCCCGCGACCAGGACGGATCAGCAAGGAACTGGCGGTGAAGCTGCCGCGCCCGCGCCAGGGAATTTCGCTGGTGTCGGAAGAACTGCGACGGTTGGAAGCGGAACTGATGGCGGCACTTGAAGCGGGAAGTGATGGAGGATAGATGACAGACGAGCGATTGATCACATTCTGGCAGCAAAGCGGACTGGATGGGCCGCTGCCGGAGGCGTGGTATTTTTGTGATACGCCGGAATGCGCGGACGAACTGGCGGCGCTGGTGCTGGCGGGAACCAAAACCGCGACGTGCGGATCACTGTGGGCGACGGAAGCGGACGGTGATCCGGTGCCGCACGTGGGCGATTGGAGCATCATCACGCGGTATGATGGGACGCCCGTGTGCGTGATCGAGACGACAGAAGTCACGATCCGCCCGTTTAACGCGGTCGATGCCCAATTTGCGTTTGATGAAGGCGAGGGGGATCGAACCTGGGATGACTGGCACGCGGCGCACACCCGCTTTTTTACGCGGGAGTTCGCGCGGCTGGGGCTGACGCTGGCGGACGATATGCCGCTGATCTGCGAACGATTCCGCGTGATCTATAAACCGTGATTATTCCCCTACAAGCCGCGCACGAATCCCACCGCACTGGTTCCAGGTGAGATCGCCGTAGGCGGAAAACATGCCCAGATTCCAGACCTGGCGGCTGGCGGCATCCTGGACAAGCAGACCGGGAAGTTGCAGGGCTTCTTCCTGGAAAAAAGCAAAGCGCTGGCCGTCGGGCGACCAGAGGATACCGAAATAGCGCACGGCTCCGTCCTGGTGTAACACTTCCCAGCGGTTGGTGTCCGGCCAGAAGCGGAAAAGCGAGGAAAAGCCGATCTGCACCAGCCAGAAATTCGACGTGGGCGAAACCTCGAAATACCCTTTGACCCTGACATCAAATAGATCTTCGGTCAGGTTGTGCTGAAGGTCGGATGGAAAACGGTAGGATTGGGCGTTGTCCAGATCGACTATATCGAGCCACTGCTGATTGTCCTGCTGCATCAATAAAGCCACAAAACGCCGGTTTTCTGATGCTTTGATCGGCAGCCGGATGACTTCCGCGTCTTCCGGTGTGGCCCAGATCAAACCGCCCGCTGCGGTATAAAATGTCATGGTGATTTTCGACTGGTTATGCACACAGGCTACTATGGCGGACTGGTTGAACAACCAGTTACAGGCTTCCATGTTGGCTACCGGCTGGACGTGATACGGATGTAAATCGTCCCACAGTTCTAAGGATGTGCCCTGCTGACGCAGGAGGGCGATCCGGTCCGGGCTGATAGAAAAATTGGTGACATCCGATAGCAGCAGCCGCTGTTCACCCGTTGCCGGATCAAAAAACCACATTTCATAACGTTCGATGTCCGGCGGGAGCGATGGGGCGGCCAGCGCCTGGGCCGTGGGGCGAAAGTAAACGAGATGGTTGTCGATCCACGACGCGACCACAAGCTGGAACGAACCAGAGGGCAGTATGGGGATCGGAATCTGGGTGATTTGATGGTTGGGCGTCATCACAAACAGATCATCACGGTCGGCGGCGGTAAGGCGTGTCTGGATGAGCAGACTCTGGCTGTCGGCGGACCATTCCATGCGGTCGATGTAAATGTAGTCCGCTGCTTCCGGCACATACTGAATTTGTTCAACCGTGTTGGTTTCGGGATCGGCAATGATCAATTGTTCGCGGTCAGCATAGGCGAAGCGGTGCCCGGTGGGCGACCAGGCATAATTGGTGGTCCCTCTGGCGTCCGAGGTGATCGGTTCAAATACCTGCTTGTGCCCAGTGCGAAGCGCAAGCAGCGAGGGGACAGCGTTGGTCTGAGTCGATTGGACGGCCAGATATTGAACATCGGCAGAAAAACCATAGAGGGTTTGGCCTTCGGAAACATCTTCCTGGAACAGATTCCGTTTTTCGTCTACTGAATAAATGGTGCGGTGATAGTGTGTGCTGTTATCGACCCAGATGTAATCGAATGCCTGGCTGTCAGCGGACCATGTATGGCCGTAAATGGCCCGGATGCTGCGCTGCAAAACGGTGCGCCTGCGGGTTGAGGTGTCTTCCAAGACGATCAGTTGGCTGCCGTCGGGGATGCGAACCAGATTTAATGTGTAGCGCCCATTGGGTGAGTGGGAGAGGGTGCGGCTGTAGAGGTCACTGACTTCACCGTTCAGGCGCACAGTGGTTTCGCTGAAACTCAGGCAGTTGTAGTAGGGCGGCAGATGGTTGGTGAGCAGGACCGCGCCGCTGATTCCCAGGCCACATAGCACGAACAATAACCCGCTCAGGAATAAAAATCGCCTCAGCATAATGGCTATTCTCCCAAAATTCGCGCGCGCAAGCCGCCGCACTGCATCCAGGTGATGTTTTCGTAGGCAGGAAAATAACCCAGATTCCAGATTTGAGCACTATCTGCTTCGCCCACCATCACATTGGGATGAGGTGAAGCCGCTTGCAGAATGGCAAAACGGCGGCTGTCGGGGGACCACAGGGCATCGGCAAGCTGGACGCGCGCGAGGGCGGTTTCCCAGCGGTTTTGATCCGGCCAGAAGCGGTAGAGGGAGGCTTCGTTGCCGTAAATTTTCACCAGCCAAATTTTACCGTCCGGGGACGGGTAGACATTGAGGTTGAAATAGGCGTAACTATTGACATCCAACAGGGCGGTGGGCAGGGTGTCGCGCAGGGTTTCGGGAAAAACATAGGATTTGCCGGTCTGGAGATCGATCAGTTCCAGCCAGATGTCATCCGCCTGTTGGAGGATGTAGGCCGCAAAACGGCCCTGGATGGTGTAGGTGGTGCGGTGGATGTGCGCGGGCAACGATGACCAGAAGGCATGACCGGATGGATCGAGCAGGGTCACGCTTTCCGGCGAGGAACAGCTTAACACGGGCGACGTACTGGCAAGCCAGTCACAGGTGGTGGACTCGTCCAGGGGGAGGGCAGCGTTGAGGACATCACCGGACCGGATTTCGAGCGTGTGATCGGCGCGCTGGAGGGCGATGGTGCTGCCGTTCAGTGAATAGTGAATGATGCCTGAGTCGATCATCACCGCCTGACGAGTGGCCGGATCAAAGCTCCACAGGGCATAACGGGGCGCGTCGGGGGTGCTGTCGATGGTGGGGCGAAAGTAGAGTAATTGGTCATGATTCCAGGTCATGAGACGCGAGGCATAAGGGATTGTGTCATCGGTGCGGGGAATGGTAAGGCCGGTGACGCGGTATTGATCATCAAACACATAGAGGTGATAACTCCCATCGCTTCCCAGGTAGGTTTGCGTCGCCAGATAGTGGTCGGACCACTCGATCAGATAGGGGGAACCGATTAATTCGGACGAATAGGTGATCGGGTGGGCGGTGTGATGATCCACATCGACAATCAGCAGCGCCTGGTAGGTGTCGGCGGCAAAACGGTGGCCCTGGGGCGACCAGGCATAGTTGATCCAGTAGGTGGCCGGGGATTTCACGGAATAGACCTGGAACGTATCCAGTGAAATAAAATGGAGATCGCTGTTGTTTGACTGATACACGAGGTAGGCGTTGTCGTCGGAAAAGCTGAGGGGACGGTAGGCATTAGGTAGCTTGATGGGGTAATTCTGGGCGTCGGCCATGGAATAAACGCCCGCTGTGTAGTTGGGATAAAGGTAAGCCGTATAAGCGACGTACTGGCTGTCGGCAGACCACAGGGTATAGCTGATGTATTGAAGCGGCTTGTTTTGCTGGAGCCGCGTGATGGTATTAGTTTGAGCATCTTCGAGGACGACCATGCTGCTTTGGTGGGCGGGCGTCGAAATGACTTTCAAGGTGTAGCGTCCATTGGGGGAGATGCTGGTTTGGACGGCGTAATAATAATTGAGGTGGCGGTTGAGCTGGACGCTCACCTCCGATTGACCCCACATGTTACCCGCCAGACTGATGCAGTTGTAGTTGGCGGGCTGACCGCGCTCGATGGTGCGCATCGCTGTGATACTGAACAGGCAAAACCCAAACAGAATGCACGTCAGGACCAGGAATCGTCGCAGCATTTTGGTTCCTCCTGTGTTTCATTCTAGCGGGTTTGGCGGCCAGGTTCTGTATGGGTGATCTACGGCTGGCTGACAGCGAAAATAAGTTCAAAAAAAGGGCACCAAAATTTGCACTTTAGAACAAAAGTTCGTATAATTAGTTCATATCATGTTCTAATACAGGTGCTTATCTGATTCTAACTTTGGCGTGGTATTCTAATCATAAGCGTAGTGACGGAAGGAATGCTCATGGCAGCAGGAACGATAGAAAAAACGACAGAAAAAGGGAAAGTCAGTGGAGCCGTGCGCGAAATATTGGACGGCAAAATCGCAGAACTCGTTGATGACGTGCGAGAAAGCCAGGAGCAAATGGTCGTTCTGGGCAACCGGATCGGCGCGGCGAAAGAGCAACTGCGCGAACTGTTAGAACTGCGCGGATCACAGTGGACGGATGACAGCGGTTATGCGCGGCTGTCGTCGGAGGGAATCCGAAAGTCTTATGACAGCCAGGCGTTGGATGCGCTGATTTTGAGCGATCCACTGCAATACGGATGGCTGAAGGATTACCGTAAAGAAGTCACTGTGCGCGGCGGTGTGCAGATTCGCTAAACAAGCACGCGCGAACTGAACTGTATCCATAGACAAGCGCTCGGAATGGGGCGCTTGTTTTGTTGTGCCAAAGCCCGAAATCTGGCATAAATATAGGAGTGTAGAATACAGACGCGAGGAAATAATGTCGTTACCGCTTGAACTTCAAAAACTGCCGCCCCAAGCGCTCGATGTCATCCGGTATCTGGATGGGAAAGAGGATGGGGCCAGTGTCGATGCGATTATGGCGGGGACGGGCTTGAGCGAACGCTCCGTAGGTAAGGCGATCCGGCGGTTGGTGACGCGCTACTATGCGTCGATGCCCGGCGAGGGAGTCTATTTACTGACGCGGTTGGGGCGACAGGCAGCGGACGATCTGCGGCAGTATGATGGACCACAAGCAGCGGCTGAAAGCGTACCCGCTGAAAGTATGCCCGCGCCGCAAAAGGTGCTTGCGCCAACAACCGCACCCCAAAATGTTGCTGTGACCGCCGTCACCCCACCACCTGCTCCTCTGCCAGCCGTTGTCCCACCACCCGTACCACAACCGGCTGCTGCGCCAGCCTCGGCTGGAACAAAAGTGATCCATACGCGCCGCTTGTCGGTGTTGATGGCCCAGGAATTTGTGCTGGGCGCATCGGCGATGCTGATGATCGGATTTGATGGACCGAGTGAGGGATCGACTCCGCTGCCCGCGCCGGTTGATACGATCATCCGGGTGAGCGCACCGGGTTGTGATGTCGAACCCGCGGAAAGACCGCTCGAAGTGACGGTGGACAAGGCCGTTGGCCCGGTGCAGTTCCGCGTTAAAGCACAGATTGAAGAAACGGTTCGGGTGAAGATCGAAGTCTTCCAACAGGTGAGTTTACAGGACCTGCGGCCAGCCGGGGGGATGTACTTTGATATGGAGGTCAGCGTTTTCCCGACCATCAAAAGCGCTGAATTACATGCCGTAGGCGCTATGGTCCAGCTCGAATCTGGAGCTTAACCTTGAGGCGTATCCGGTCCATCTGGCGAGGTCTGAGCCTGGGCGTGATGATATGGAGCCTGCATGATCTGGGCCATATCGTGATCGAGCGCCAAGGACTGCACGACTGGTACGAGGCGCTGTGGACGCGCGAAAATCTAGTGGACTGCCTCGTATTTTTAAGTATCGGCCTTGGCCTGGGGATGGTATGGGAAGCCTGGCGGCGGTTGGAAGCCGAACTGCGCAAAATGTCGCGCGTGGTGGAACAAAGCCCCAGCATTGTCGTGATCACGGATTTGCAGGGCAACATTGAGTATGTGAATCCTAAGTTTACGCAACTCACGGGATATACACTGGACGAGGTGCGCGGGAAGAATCCGCGCATTTTAAAGTCAGGGGAGACACCTCCTGAAGAATATGCGCGGTTGTGGAAAAGTGTAGCGGCGGGCGGAGAATGGCGTGGGGAACTGCATAACGTCAAAAAGAATGGCGAACGGTATTGGGAATCGGCCTCTATGTCCGCTATCAAAAATTCAGATGGGGAAATTACGCACTATCTAGCGGTCAAAGAGGATATAACGGCGCGCAAGGAAGCCGAAGCTGCCGAACGTGAACAACATGCGTTGGCCGATGCGCTGCGCCAGACGGCTGCCGTTGTTAACAGCACGCTGGAACTGGATGAACTGCTGTATCGAATTCTGGTCAACCTCGAAGTGGTGCTGCCGCATGACAGCGCCTATCTGATGGTGGTGGAGGACCAGACCGCGCGCGTGGTGCGAACCTGCCAACACATTCCCGCAGAGCGGCGCGAAAAGCTGGTGGCGGCGCGGTTTCCGGTGGATCAAACCCCGTTTTTGCAGCAGATGGCGGAGACAGGACAACCGCTGTTGATTGAGGATGTTTCCCCGGAGACAGGATTTCCCTTTGAGGCAGCCCGATCCTATCTGGGCACGCCGATCAAATATGAAGGAAAAATCACCGGTTTTCTGAGCCTCGAAAGTACAATACCGCATTTTTATAGCAGTAAACAACTCAGCCCGATTCAGGCCTTCGCGGATGAGGTCAGCATCGCGGTGCGGAACAGCCGCTTATACGAAAGCATGCGACAGCATGCCAACGAGATGGAACGGGTGGTGGTGGCACGCACCCAAGAACTATCGCGGCAGCGCGCGCAGCTACAAGTGATCCTGGACTCGATGGTCGAAGGTGTGATGTATGTGAGCAATGAAAATGAAATCACCTACCTCAACCGGGCGCTGCTGCGGATCGTTGGACGGGACCAGGAAGCGCAAATTGATCTGCGGGAATTTCGGGACTGGCTGATCCAATATCTGGATTACCCGGCATTTCTGTCCGAAATGAGCATCGCGTTTCGAGAGAAAGAAATCTGGCAGACCGAACGACAACTGGCTCACCGCACACGAGGCTCCTTCGAGGCGATTATGGTGTATGCGCCCGTGTTTGATGAAACGGGTAAGCGGGTGGGGCGGGTGGCGATTGTGCGGGATGTCAGCGAGGAAAAAGCGCTGCAAGCCCAAAAAGAACGCTTCCTGATGTACGCAGCTCACGAACTCCGCACACCGCTTGCCAATCTCAAAACGCGGCTTTATCTGTTACGCCGTCAGCCCGAAAAGCTGATCGCACACCTGGATGTCATGGACAATGTGATGGCGGATATGATCCGGCTGGTTGAAGATTTGCTGGACGTGGTGCGCTTCACGCAGAAATCGGTGGTGCTGGACCGCCACGCATTCGAATTAGATGCCATGATGCAGGGCGTGATCACGCAGTATCAGGACATGGCTGAGCAGAAAAATATCCAACTCCTTTATACAGCGAGTGAAACACCACTGGCGTATTATGGGGATGGGCAGCGCATTAAACAGGTGATGGACATTTTGTTGGAAAGCGCCATTGCCTACACGACTGAGGGGGAAGCGGTGTCTGTGCACCTGGAAAACAATGAAACGCATGCTATTCTGCGGCTGCACTTTGGCGGGGCAGCGGTGCCTCCTGATCAGATGTTTGAGCCGTTTTTTCGTCTGCCCGGCGGCGGAAGCGGATTAGGATTAACCTTAGCCCAGGAGATCATCCGGCTGCATCACGGGCGGATCGAGGCTCAGCCAGGGAATATTTTTAGCGTTCAGCTTCCCATGGATTGTCACGATGTTTACCGTCATTAAAAATGATCACACAGGGCACGAAGTGTGGCGCTACCAGGGACGACTTGTGGAGCGTGGAGCAACCTGGGTGCGGCTGGAAGCGCACTTTAACCGCGTGGATATGGTCAGACCCTATCATACCTTCCGGCAGGGGGATCGCTTTATCGAGTGGTTCTACAGTGATCGCTGGTACAATATCTTTGAGCTGCATGATGTAGACGACGATCATTTGACGGGGTGGTATTGTAATGTGGCGCGCCCGGCGACGCTGCACGAGGATTATCTGAGCGCGGATGATCTGGCGCTGGATGTGTTTGTTCGCCCGGATGGACGGGTGACGGTATTGGATGAGGATGAGTTCGCGGCGCTGCCCTTGGATGAGGCAACGCGGAAGGCGGCGCTGCATGCGTTTGACCAACTGCGCGCGTTGATCAGGGAAAAATGTCCTCCTTTTGACGCTATTCGCTCCTGATAGAAAAACAAAATCATTGTACGAACGGAGTTGATGTATGCCAGAACACGTGATTGCGCTGGTGATCTTAGGTATTGCCGCGGGAATGTTATCGGGGATGTTTGGGATCGGCGGCGGCGTGGTGATCGTTCCGGCGCTGACGGTGCTTTTGGGATTTGAATTGAAGGAAGCGGTGGGCACCTCGCTGGCGGTGCTGATTCTGCCAGTGAGCGGTTTTGCGGTGATGGCCTATTACCGGGCGAAAAAGCTCCAACTGCGCATGGCGGCGCTGGTCGCATTGGGCTTGATTTTCGGCGCGGTGCTGGGGGCACAGGTGGCGCTGGAACTGCCCGGCGCGACACTGCAACGGATTTACGGGGTGTTTCTGATTTACGTGGGCTGGCGCTTCGCGGAACCGCGTCAGGTGCTGGGGAAAAATGCCGACAAAAAGCCGGATCAGCCGGAAGAAAAGCTGGCGCTGGATGCTCAAATGGGAGGGGCGCTGCTGCTGGTGGGCGTGACAGCGGGGATCGCGTCGGGGCTGTTCGGGATCGGCGGGGGATTGGTGATCGTTCCGGCGCTGGTGGCTTTCTTCCACTTTGATCAAAAACGGGCGGTGGGAACCTCGCTGGGGGCGCTGTTGGCTCCGGTAAGCCTGGGCGCGGTGAAACTGTATTATGACGCGGGGAAAATGGAGATCGCTACGGCGGCGGCGATTGCGGTGGGATTGATCGGCGGCGCGTTTCTGGGCGCACGGATCGCGCTGGGACTGCCATCATCCACGATTAAACGGCTGTACGGTGTGTTTCTGTTATTGATCAGTTTAAGATTCCTCTTACAGCTTTGATGAAAATGGCGAAAAAATTAATTTTGTATGGATGATTCCGTAAGTCGTAGGGATTCCGTAGGTTAAACGTAGAGCACGCATAAGGAAGAGATAAGATTCGCATCGTGGATGTGCTAACACAGCAAAATCTGGAAGTTATAGACGGCGCGAGTGGTACTGTGGATGTCGCGTGGTCCCCCGATGGCACCCAGATTGCTTATAGCGCTTCAGATCAGGCTCATTTTGCGACTGTCGAACTCGACAGTGCCCCCTGATAACACTTTCCTCTCCCTTTTTCGCCGCATGTGGCTAATCATGCCCCGCATCTTCCCCCTCTTCCAACTCGGTTGGAGAGGGGGACCGAGGGGGTGAGGTTCGCTTTTGAAGGGCCGAGGGGTAATTCCATCCCCATTCGCGTACAATTGAATGACACACTGCACAAGGAGAGGTGAACAATGGATATAGCCATTATGCTGGAAGGCCAGATGGGGCTGACGTGGCCGCGCTGGCAGCGTATCGCCCGCCTGGTTGAAGACCTGGGCTTCGCGGGCCTCTACCGTTCGGATCATTTCGTCAACCCCAACCCACCCGATCAGGCATCCCTCGAATTATGGGTATCGCTGGTCTGGTTGGCGAGTAACACCCGCCGCATCGAGTTTGGCCCGCTCGTCTCCCCGGTATCCTTCCGCCACCCCGCCATGACCGTTCGGATGGCGAGCGCGGTGGATGATCTTTCCGGCGGACGTCTCATTTTAGGCATCGGCGCGGGCTGGAACGAACGCGAGCACCACAATTACAGTTACGATCTCCTCGACACTACCGCCCGTTTTGCGCGTTTTGAAGAGGCCGCCCAAATAATCACCCATCTTTTACGGAATGACGATTCCTTAACTTTTGCGGGCCATTATTACCAGTTCCATGATGCCGTGCTGCTGCCCCGTCCGCAGCGCCCCACCCCGATCCTGATCGGCGGCAATGGCGAGCGCCGCACCCTGTCGCTGGTCGCGCAGTACGCCGACGAATGGAACGCCGTCTACATCACCGCCGCGCGCTTTGCCGAACTGAACACGCGCCTGTCCGAACTCCTGACCGCGCGCAACCGGATTCCGCAAACCGTGCGCCGCTCGCTGATGGCCGGGCTGTATTTCGGCACGGATGATGCCCACCTCAAGCGCCTGCTGGACGAAAACGGGGCCACCGCCGAAGAAGCCCGTTCGCGCGGCATCCTCGTCGGCACGCCCAGCGCCCTCCAGGATCAGCATGCCGAACTTGCGGCGGCGGGTGTCCAGCGTGTTATGCTCCAATGGCTCGACCTCGACGCCCTGGATCGCCTGGAAGCGCTCGCCCACGCCGTCCTGTAGACGCGCCGCATCCCTCCTCACGCACAATACCGTTGTAGGGGCGTCGGCTTGCCGCGCCCTGCCCCTCCTTTCTCCGCGGGCGGGGAAAGGAGGCCGGGACGATAGGGGTTCCCCTGTCACACCCTCATTATTAACCATCCAAGTTAGTCATCCGATGGTGATGACAACTCCGAACATCTGTGCTATCCTATTCATATCGTCCACCATCGCCCTTTAACAACGACCAATAACTTCAAAGGGGGGGTCAGAAAATCACCCAAGTTTTACAAAATCCCTACTTTGTAGAACTTCCCAGGTTCAAAATGCCGAAAGTGGGGGGGGGGGGGGGATCATTCGGAAGATCAACAATTCTTCCCGTCTCGCGTCGTGAAATGGAAGCTTTTTCCCCGT
>DATAMF010000504.1:0-2943 GCA_036260665.1 Aggregatilineaceae bacterium
GTCGCCGGGACGGATGTGCCCGCGATTCTGGCGGCGCACGGTCATGATTGGCGCGAGATCGTGCAGGAGGAGCAGTATACCCTGCTTGAGCAGCCTGCTCCGGCGTTGTGCGCGGATCGACTGGATTATTCAGAAGATCAACAAACAGGCCATTTTTGACCCCCATTTCTCCCTCAAACCACCGCTCAAGGGGGGGTAACTTTTCGGACCAAGATCCACAATTGATCCTCTCTGAGCAAGAGAAGTTTGATCTTCGGTAGATCTTAGATCAAACTTAGATCTACCGAAAAAAAAGACACCCCATGCAGCGAGGTGCCTTAAATTTCCGATAAGATCGGCTGACCACCCCTAAGATGCGGGCTTCAGCAGCGGTTCCAGCACATCACACGCCGGACAGCTTGCATCAGGCCGGATAATCGAGTAGCCTGCTTCTTCTACCGGCTGCTCGAATGCTGGGACATCCACCGACCACACGATCATCAGCCGCACCGGGACAACGCTTCCCGTCGCCAGCCCTTGCAGCGCCGCCGCGAGCCATTGGCTCTGCTGCGCCAGCGTCGTGTTCTGTGCCCAGGCGTAACCCTCCGGCAAAATCACCCCGTAACCTTCCGGCGTCAGGTAGCCAAAGCGCGTCAGACACAGCGGCTTCTGGAGCGGCTCATACGCCCGGTCCAGCGTCGTGTTCAGGTAGTAAATCGGTGCATCCCCACGCGGATCACCACTGGTCGCATCGGGTGCCACCGCACCGAGCAGATATTGTACGCCCACGCAGTCCCGGTACGCACTCGCCGCCGCCATTTCATCATAAAAAACATCGTCGGCGCGCGGAGCCGTCGTATCGCCCTCGGCTGGCGGCAGCGCTTGTTTCAGTGCCCCGCTGATCACCATCGTCCCCGGATTCGCCGTTTTGATCGCGCTGTACGCCAGTTCCAGCAGCTTGTTATAACCGGCTGAGCCGAGTTCCACCGGCCATACCGCCGGATCGTTCATCTCATGCCACACTTCAACCGCATCAACTTTCAGCGCTGCCAGTCCACCCACATACGCCGTATACTGCTGGTAATAGTTCACCGGATCGCTTGTCATCTCTGCCGGGTCGCCCACCACACTCAACAGCACTTTGAAGCCGTTCCCCTGCGCGATCCCGATCCGATCCTTCAGATCATCCGCCACCATGCCGAGCCGGTAATCGACCTGGAACCGCACCCACTTAAAATGGGTCTTCCCCAGCGTTCGAATCGATGTTTCAGTGAAATCGGTAGAATGTCCGCCAATTTCGAACGCCGTGCCCAGGTCCACGCCCGCCGGATCAACCGCCGGAGCCGTGAGCGCCAGCACTGCCGCCGCCGCCGCCGGATCCATCGTTGCCACCACCGTCGGACTCGGCGTCGCGGCCTGCGCGACCACTTCTGCCGTCGCTTCTGCGGTTGCCGTTTCGGTAGGAACTTCCGCCGCTGCTG
The DNA here is from genome assembly GCA_036260665.1 of Aggregatilineaceae bacterium. GTDB lineage: Bacteria > Chloroflexota > Anaerolineae > Aggregatilineales > Aggregatilineaceae > DATAMF01. Next base: position 1,461 of record DATAMF010000504.1, read on the forward strand.
ATTCTGCCGTCGCTGCTGCCGCTTCTGTCGCTGGCGGCACATACAACACCGTTGGAACTGCCGTCGCTGCGGTCACAGGGATCACCGTCAACTGTGCTTCCGGCGTATTCGCGTTTTGTGCCTGCGTGGGTACAGCAGCATTCTGTCCCAATGGCACCATCCCCGCTTCTTCCGTTGCCGCCGGTGCTGTCTCAGCCGTCGCTGTCGGCGCAGGCGTCGCGGCCTGCCCGCCCAGCGGCACCACCCCGGCCTCTTCCGTCGCAGTTTCTGTTACGACGGGCGCTTCCCCGATCACGATCACGGCGCTGCTAAACATGACGCCGCCTAAACGCGCCTCAATCGTCAGGGTAGCATGGCCTTCGGGCACCGTCATCGTGAATGTCTCGCGCGGCGCTAAGGCCTCTGTCGTGATCACCGTATCACCATCGCGTACCACCCATTCCAGCGCCGGAGTCTCGGTAGGAGTGTCGGTGTTCACCCGGTAATCCACCAGAGCGTTTTCCAGGCCGGGCATCACCTGAGCCGACATAAGGTCGTAGACCATCACCCCATTCAGGTTGAATGCGGCTGCTGCACCGATTTGTTCATGCAGCGTAGCTGCATCCATCATCTGGAAGGTCAGCAGCACAGCATTTTGATCGTTGAGGAATGACAGCGTTGATCCATCCAATTGAGGCCGCAGTCCGTACGGATTCACCAACTGCGCGCTGACGGTCTGCCCAACCGCCGCGTCGCCAGCCGGATCAAGCTGTACAACACCCAGCAGTCCAGTCATATCGCTAAATGGAGTAGGTGCGGTGCTGCCGTCCCCTTGATCCGCCAGGCTGTAGGCGCTCAAGCCTAAGACCAGCTTATTACGTTCAATTTGCCCGGTAGCCCACTGCATCAAATCCAGAGCGCTGTTCTGGTTGCCAAATACATTAATGACCACCTGATCCGCCGCCTGCCCAATAGCAATCCAATCATACCCCTCGGTTTGCCAGGCTTGCGTGGACATATTAAATTCCGGTGCAGGCACAACAACGGTGAGCGTGCCGCCACACTGGTGCATCAGACCCGCCAGTTCGCCCAAAAACGCCGCGTATGGATCGCGTAACTCGACTGGAATTCCCCGGTAATCAATGGCAACACCGGCATAATTATTGTTGAGCACATACGCCGCTACCTGTTGGGCGTGATCGCTGCGCAGCGCTGGATTTTCGAGAATCTGCATCACCGTCGCCACATCAATGACTGCCGGATCTTCAAAATTCTGCATCATCGGCATCACATCGGCTGCGCCTTCGGTTTTGATGATCGGCGGCACATACAAGGCTGTCAGATAGTGGCTGTTGGGATCGGTGTTCGGATACAGAGGCCGCGCGCCTGCCAGATAGACCCGCGCATTGGCTTCGAGCACCGCCGGATTAAATGTATCGCCCGGCGACAGCACCACGTTCACCTGTCGCGCCGACTCAACCGGGCGGAACAGCGCCACGCAGCG
>DATAMF010000506.1:0-4813 GCA_036260665.1 Aggregatilineaceae bacterium
AGTTTACACCACTTGTGGAATTACGGTGCAGCCGCCGCCAACACAATCAGAATAAGGGCGACGAAGGGCAGTGACAAGGCGAACATGGCGGAGTACCAGCGATTTTCGTAACGCAGATGCATAAAGTACATCATGACCAACACCGCTTTGGAGAGTGACAGGAACACTAGCGGGAGGGTCACTGAAAAGTCCAGATCGAGATAGGTGAGGGTGACTTCCAGTGCTGTAATGATTGCCAGTGCCAGAAAAACGCCCAGGTAGGTCATCCGGTGCGAATGGACGTTTTCGGCAGGTTGAGCCGGCCAGAAATTTTTGCCCAACGGCGCGACGGGATTGATCGACGTTGCGGCTAACGCTTCCGCTTCTGCGATGGTCAGGGCGTCACGCTGCCAGGGTAATTCGGTATGATCGCTCGGTTTGAGGAAACGCGAAAGAAGCAGCCACAGTGGGACCAGCAGCACCACACTGCCCACCATACCGGCAGCCACCCCAATCAGTGCGGCCAGCCACTCGTTAAATTTGCGCTCGGAAACCACCAGCGGCGTCACCACACCACCGATCAACGCGCCAAAAGCGGCCCATAATGTCAGGAAGAGAACCAGATCGGTATCCATGCGCCGCTCCTACTTGATCAGATAGATGACCGTGAACAGCACGATCCACACGATGTCAACGAAATGCCAGTAGAGGCCAAAAAGTTCGACACCCAGATAATTCTCGCCAGAATAGGTATTCTGGAAACGGGCGCGAAACAGCACGATTGCCAGCCAGGCCACGCCACCAAACACATGCAAGCCGTGAAAACCCGTCGTAACGTAAAATGCCGTGCCGAACATGGTTTTTTCGTCGATGTGATGGTGAAACAGTTCGGTCCATTCGACAGCCTGAATCGCCAGGAAGGAGAGTCCCAACAGCAGGGTAACGCCCATCCAGTTGTAGAAAACTCGCTTGTCGTTGGCTTGAAGCGCTTCTAAGCCCATGACAACGGCGAAACTACTGATGACGAGGACGGAGGTACCCACCGTTGCCAGCGGCAGGCTCAGGATTTCGTGGATGTCGTCGGGAAAACGATCTCCGAGTTTGAAATAGAGAAACGCCCCGATCAGCGAGCCGAAAAACAGCACTTCGGATGCCAGGAAAATCCACATGCCCATTTTGCGGTCATTCAGGCCGGTCAACCAATGGGCGTGCAACTGCACCTCGGGAAAGTGGATCATGCGCCAAAGACCGAAAGCCAATACAGGTATGGCGGGAATCAGAAAGAATTGATTCAGCGTGCTCAAGAGGAGCAGCAAGGCTCCTCCCGACAGGACAACAGGGCCGATACTTGGCGCAGGCAGATGAATTTCTTCTTCTTCACCGGCTGGCACTACCACGTGTTCTTCCTCATTTTGGCTGATGATCTCATCAGCGTCGCGCGTCAAAATTGGCTGGCTCATGCGTGATTTCCTTCTGGTGCCCCCTCAGGTGAAATCCCCAAACGTAGATCGCGGGCCGGACGGCGGCTGTGGACCACCGGGATTTTAGCGAAATTGTATTCGGGCGGCGGTGAGGTCGTCGTCCATTCGAGCGTGTCGCCTTCCCAGGGATCGTTGCCCGCTGGTTCGTGATGCAGCGCGCTGCGGATCATGTTATAGATGAGGATCAACACGGAAATACCCATGATGATACCGCCGATGGTAGCCATCTGCTGAACCATCACCCAGCTTGGTTCATCCCTGTAGTCAAAAATACGGCGCGGCATGCCCCACAGTCCCGCGAGATGCATGGGGAAGTAGGTGATATGGAAGCCGATCAGCAGCGTCCAGAACTGGATTTTGCCGAGGCGTTCGTTCAACTGGTAGCCGAACATCTTGGGCCACCAGTAATACATGCCCGCAAACATGCCAAACGCGCCGCCGCCAAACAAGGTATAGTGCAGGTGGGCGACGATCCAGTAGGAGTCGTGAACCTGCTCATCGATAGGCAGCAGGGATTGGAAAACGCCCGTGATGCCGCCGATCAGGAACGATGCCAGGAAACCTATCGCATAGAGCATAGGTGTCGTGAAGACCAGCGAACCACCGATCAGCGTGAAGACCCAGTTAAAAACTTTCACTCCGGTTGGCACGGCGATCAACATCGTGCTGAAGACGAAAAACGCTTCGACTCCCGGCGGCAGGCCCACGGTAAACATGTGGTGGGACCATGTGCCGAAACCCAGCACACCGATTAAGATGGTCGAGATCACCAGCGCGGTATAGCCGAAGATGGGACGGCGTGAGAACACGGGCAGCACTTCGGAAACCACGCCCATCGCTGGGAGAATAACGATATAGACGGCGGGGTGCGAATAGAACCAGAAGAAATGCTGCCACAGCACCGGGTCACCTCCGGCAGCAGCGTTATAGAACTGCGTGCCCAGGTTGCGATCCGCAAAGAGCATCGCAAAGCCGCCTGTCAGAATGGGGGTGGCGAACAGGATCATAAAGGCCATCGTCAGAATGGTCCAGGCGAACAGCGGCATACGCATCAAGGTCATGCCCGGCGCGCGGAAACGCAGGATCGTGGTGATGAAATTGATCCCACCGATTAACGATGAGGTGCCGATCAGGGTCAGGCCCAGCAGCCATAGATCCGTGCCGTTACCGGGAGAGTAAGCTTTGGTGCTGAGCGGCGGGTAGGAGGTCCAGCCGTTAGCCGCTGCACCGCCATTGACGAAAAAGCCGGAGTACACCGTCAAACCGCCGAACAAAAAGAACCAGTAACTCAGCGCATTCAGCCGTGGAAAAGCCATATCCCGCGCGCCGATAATCAGCGGGACAACATAGTTGGCAAAGCCCGCCGAAAACGGAATGATGAACATAAAGATCATCGTCGTGCCATGAATGGAAAAAAGCTGATTATAGGTCTCATTCGAGACGAACTGCTTACCGGGTGCGGTCAGTTCGGCACGCATAATTTGCGCTAAAATCACCCCGACCACAAAAAAGGTGAACGATGTGAGCACATACATAATGCCGATCTTTTTATGATCGACCGTCATGACCCATTCCATAATCCCCGACGGTTTGCGAACTGCGGGCCGAGGATGTGTTTGTGCGACAGTAGCCATCAAATAATCTCCACCACTCGTTATTCGTGTTGTTCCAGATAGGCGATCAGGTCGGCCAGCATCTGAGCATTCAGGCGTTCGTCGCCATAATCGAATGGCATGATGTTGCAGTCGAAGCCTGCGACTTCATAGGCGCACGGTTGAACAATCGATTCGTGCAAATAGAGTTCAGCCGAATACCCTTCACGCCGATCTTCTGCCCGTTCACCCATGCCGGTTAAGGCCGGCCCCACACCGTCCTCGGCGGCATGGCATCCGATACAGTTGAGTTCCTCAGAATGGAACAGATTATCACCCTTCTGCGGATCACCGGCGGGGAGTTCAACATTGAGATCGGTGCCTACCGGCTTAAAAGCGGTAGACTCGACGATCCATTCGTCGAAAGCTGCCTGTTCCAGAACATGGACATGAATGGGCATATTCCAGTGCAGCGTTCCGCAATATTCCGCACATTCGCCCTCATAAGTACCGACTTTGGGTGTAGGGAGCCACATCGTATTGGTATGACCCGGAATGGCATCCATTTTCCCGGCGAGATCGGGCACCCAAAAACTATGAATTACATCAGCCGATGTGATTTCCAGCAGAATATTCTGACCAACCGGCACATACAGGTCATTGGTAGTACCGGGAATTTTTGTATCCAGCCCAGGTAACTCATAATAGAAACGCCAGTAAAAGCGATGGGCGTTGACCCGCACGGTCATATAGGGTTCGCTGTCTTCGCGCTCCGCCTCGGCCCGATAATCGGTTTGCAGCGCACGGTAAGTCAAAAGGAACAGAACCGTGATGATCGCAAAGGACAGAATAGTCCAGGCGATTTCAAGTGGCATGTTCCCTTCGACCTGTTCGGGAACTTCATCGGCCCGGCGGCGGCGGTAGCGCACCATCGCATAAACCAACAGCCCTTCGACCAGGATAAAGACGGGAATAGCCAGCAACAGGGTAAAGTTAAACAGTTTTTCGATATTGTCGGTGCCTGCCCCACCCTCGCCTGGGCCATGCGCCCACACACGCGCCGGTAATAACAGCGCGCCGCCTATTGTCCAGACGACGAGTCTGAACCACCTATGAGAAAGCAGACGTTTCATGTGTTGCACTCCAAGTTAAGGTACGCGCGTATCTTTTGAAAGCGTGTGGTTCACGCTCCATAGCCGTATGCTTGCCACGTCGTCAGGAAAAGTTGTGAGCGGGAAGGCGACGTTTTTCACAAGATCGAGGTTTTTAACAGCGTGAAACTCTTCTCTATCTGATTATACAAAATTAAATAGTAAAAAAACAGGTTTTTTATTTAAACAAGGAACTTCTGATACATATCCTACACGAGTAGATTATAGGAAATTTGAACGGCAACTGGCAGGTGTTTCAAAGGTGAGACACCTGTCGCCTGTAGGTATGGGGCTTAATGCTTTGCGGCATAATAAACACATGTGTATCGGTGAGAACGGCAAGGAGGATGTATGCGAACGTTAAAATGCGTTCGTCAGTTGGCTACTGTATATCTTATCTGGAATCCGGTTGCAACTGCCATATTTACTTCAACTCACTGGAACCTTCAACCACTTTCTCTATCGCGGTGTGCTCTGCCGGAATGAAACGCGTCACGACGAAAAAGGCGCACAGGATCAGCACGAGGGCCGCTGCAAACACCGCTTCAAAGCTGATCTCCTGCACGATCAGGCCGCCGATCAGCGGCCCCGTGAGCAGCCCGACCGCCGC
>DATAMF010000518.1:0-12694 GCA_036260665.1 Aggregatilineaceae bacterium
GTCGCCCACGACAGCCCAGGACGATTACACCGTGACCGTCGTCGGCGGCCAGGACGAACCGCAGACCTACCCCGATCAGGAAGTCGAGGGCTTCCAGTTCACCGATCAGGCCTACCGTTCGCTTTATCCCTATGGTCTGGAATTTAAGGCGACGATTGTGCCGCCCGCCGGAGTGAGCTACAGCAGCGTGACGCTGTTTTACACCTTCTCCAATTCCGGCAAAACGGGCCGCATCAATGCCGAACCGGGCGAGAAGGAAAACGAATGGATCGCTGTGCCATATAATGCCGCCGGATTACCCCCCTGGCACGAGATCGACGCCTATTGGGGCGTGCGCGGCACAGACATCAGCATCGAAAGCGCGCCCGTTCACGCCGTCTATTATGATCCCACCCGCGAATGGTATCGCACCGAAAACCAGTATGTGATCGTCTACTGGTACGGGATGCCCGAAGAGTTGGGTAAATATGTGCTCGACGCGCAAAATCTGCGCCACCAGGTGTATATCGATGGGTTTGGCGAAGAATTGGCCTACCGCCCCGTGTCGGTGATCTTCCCGCCCGGCAAAGACTGGAACGAGTACCAGGGCGACACCGAAATTGACGATACCAGCTTCGGTTTTACCGGAACGATTATCCCCGAAGCGGGCGGCACGATTCAGCGCGTCCGCACGCTCGATCCCGCCGAAATTCGCGCGGAATGTATCTGGAATCCCGAAAATCCCGACGTAACGTTTCAGATGAAACAGGCCGCCTCCACCACCACCCACGAGATCGCCCACCTCTACCAGCAGGAAGTTGGTGTATCGGGTCCGTCGTGGTGGGTCGAAGGCCAGGCCACGTTCTTTGAAACCTTCGATGAATATGATTTCCATGCGCGGCTGCGCAAACTGGCCGAACTGCGCGGCGGCGATTTCCCCAGCTTCCAGGGGGACGGTCCGGGCGGCGGCGCGCTGACTGCCTCTGAAGACGGCTGCACCCACCTGATCTATGATATGGGCGCGTCGTTTATGCGCTGGATGGTCGAGGCGCACGGCGGCATCGAAACCTATCGCGGCGTCGTCGAGGAAATGTCGCACGGCATCACGCTGGAGCAGGCGCTCGAAAACGTGACCGGACTCACCTTCCTCGAACTGGAAAACGAATGGCGCGCTTTCCTGGGTGTGGGGCCGGTGCCCGAAGAACTGCTCGATCCTGCGCTGGCTCTCGACGCCCCAATCGAGCCGTTTTTTGCCGAAGGTGAACAAGTCACCCTGCCGGGGACACCTTTCCAGCAGCCGGTTTATAATGCGCCCACCACCACCGCCATTGCGGACGGCACCTGTTTCGCCAACTCCACCGTGACGATTCTGTTGGCGGGCAGCGACGGCGTGCAGAACTGGTACCAGATCGATTGTATGGGTATGCAGGGCTGGATGAGCCAGGAACAGCTTGGCGCAGTGCAGTAACTTTCCCGCTGTAATTTGATTCCACCGGGGCGATTCGCCGTGAATCGCCCCGTCTGATGTTGCTCCTACTGCAACGCCGAGGTGCGTAGCGCCTCCAGCGTTTGCAGCGTCACCAGATTCCGCATCGTATAGCCCGCGTGCAGATCGGTGAAGTTCCCGGTAGTAGTCATCACCGGCTTGCTGAGATGCGTCGCGTCGGCTAACCCGCAGTTCGGCAGTCCCTGCGCCGCCCGCCAGAAGTTGATCAGCGGGATGTCATTCTCACGTGCGACGTTCACCGTAATCAGATTGAATTGCAGCCCCAGATCGCCGTAGCTGCCGGTTTCGCACCATGTAAAGGTGGTCAGTACCGGAATCGTGCCGTTGGCTATCGTCGCCGCGACTACCTGCCGCAGCGAGGCTTCAAACTGCGCCGCCGTTAGGTGTGATGTATCGTTCGGCCCGAACATCATCACCGCCACCGCCGGATGGTGCCGCCGCAGTTCGCAGGCCAGCGGCGTTTCGTTCGGCTGGCACTGCCCCGTATTCGCCCAGGTCGGATCGGTCACGGCGAAGATATTAAACCCGCCGTGCGCCGTGATATTTTTCACCCCGAACGATCCGCCAAAAAAGTCCACCGTCGGCTGTAAATAGCCGTATTCCCCCAGGTCATAATCGCCCGTATTGAACGGTCCCAGAAATTCCCAGCCTTCGCTGTTGCAGTCCCCGATCCTGATAATCGTGCGCGGATCGTTGCCACTGCCCTGGAAAATATCCCGCGCGTGCCCGCTGATCGCCGGGACCACCGGAATCGACATCAGCACATCAAACGCCGAGCCGGAACTGACCGGCGCATCCGTTTGTGGCGCGGGAACATCCGCTGCGGTAGCGATGGTTTCCTCGCTCACCGGCAGATTCACCGCCGCGAAGCCTTCCCGGTAGCGGATATACAACGCGTTGACCCAGCCGCGCTGTGTTCCGTCTTCGCTGTGCCCCAACAGCCACGTCACGTCCGCGTTGCGTGCCTCGAAGATCAGCCCGGTGCTGCTCGCTAACTGTGTGATCACCGCATAATTCATCCCCGGCCCCGTCCGCAGATTGAGCGGGTACAAGGTCCAGCCGTCCGCGCCGCTTTGCGCCTGGACGGGCAGACTCACGATCAGTAGCAGCATGACGATCAAAAGTGTCTTACGGATCATAGTGCAGTTCCTCTCCTTATTTCACCTGCCCCCGCTTGTAATTATGCGACGCGTGGGCTGGCTGTGCTACAGTACCGCTTTCCTCCTGCGGCTAATTCGGATAGATTTTGACAATCGGCTGGCGCAAATCCCCCGCGCACGAGGGGCAGGGTTGGTAATGCTGCCCTGCAAGCGCGTGTTTTTGCGCGTACAGGCTGAGGTTATCCTGGTAGATGTCCGCGACGGCGAAGCGTAAGGTGTGCCCTTTCCACCCGCATTGAAAACAGGTCGTGACCTGCTCCTCCGTTTTGATCGCCCCGGCAAAATCGGCATCCGTGAACGTCCCGCGCCGCACTTTTTCATCCAGCGCGCTCAGATCGGTGCCATCCGTCCAGTACAGGTAATAGAGGAAATACACCGCCCCGGCGGGCAGCAGTTGCGGCCCGCGCCACAGAATCAGCGCCAGCCGTACATCCTCGCTCTGTTCAAGTTCCGCCCGCATAAAATCGGTGAGCTTATACGTGAAGCCCAGGATGGATCGGCCCAAAACCGCCGCATCCGGCAGCGCATCGCCCCTGGCAAAATAAAGATATGTCGTCCCTTCCGCTGTGATCTCTTTCATGATTCCCTTCCCCCTCGCGAATCAGTTATGGGTAGTATAGAATCAAATCGCTGTTTTCGCCCCCGTAAGGCAAAGGTCAAACGATGGCAGATCAATCACAGGAAACTAACTATCTCGCAATGGGGACCGCGCTCGGCGTGGCGTTGGGCGCGGGGCTTGGTGCTGCATTAGGGAATGTGGCTGTCGGTGTGGGCACGGGTTTGGCGCTCGGTGTGGCGCTGGGCAGCGCCCTTCAGAAGAGAACGCCGCCCAAACCCTGACGGTTGAGGGTGAGCCGGTGTCGACAAATATAAATATATTCATTCTTAAACACCAATACATTATTCTTTGATATATTTTTATTTTAAGAAGTTTATAATATACTACTAAAAGTCGATGATTGAGTTGAGAAAAAGTCTTAAAAATTCCTCATAGCATCTTCACTGACAACGAACCGCAGCCCTAGATTATTGATCGCCAAACATCGGCTTCCTATCGGTTTATTTCATGTGGAGAAAACAATTTATGCCGACAAAAGTCAAACTCCAGGACGGGCGTGAAGGAATTCTGCGTGACACACCAAATGCTGATGGTAGTTACGATATAACGACATCTTCGGGAATACCTATAGGACAGGTTGACACTGGCACTGCACAGAATATTCGGATGGCACAAACCTCTCACAATATTGCACAAACGCCTGCCTCTATGCAGAATGCGATGCTCGATGGCTATAACTCATCGGGCGCACCTCAAGCTTTAGAAAATTTACAGCGTTCATGGTCTACGTTCATTCTCTCGCTGATGTGGAAAGCGCTTCGTTATTACTTCCGGGCTATTGTGAAGGGACCAATGGGAGATCGAATCGGTGTAATTCTGGCGATTGTGGTTGGTTTTGTATTGGTAGCGATAGGCACATCGTCCACCACCGGAGGCGGCACGACACTTCTCGGCACATTACTGTTTGTGTTTGGAGGGCTTATTGTAGGACCGATTGGCGGGCGTGTGGGAAAGTTGTTCAGCAGCAACAACACACCCTAAACAGGCAAGCAGCGTGTCGATGCGTATTGTCCATATGCCCCCGCATTGCTCAATAGACGCTCCTCGTAGGGCGCGCTTGCCATGTCCGTTTCTCCCCCCTTCCTGCTTGCGGGAAGGGGCCGGGGGTAGGGTTCGCTTTTCCCCTCGCCAACCAAGTTGGGGAGGGGGAGGTTCGTGTGGAAATTTCTTTTACTACTTCTGCCCATCCCGATCAATTTTGGCTTCCGCACGGCTGCGAATCCGCATGGTGAAATCTTCCAAATCTTGCACCGCTGCGCCGGGGTGGTTCTTACGCGGCTGCGGCAGTCTGCCTTGTCGCCGCGCCGCCACTTCAAAGAGCATCGAAAAGCCCCCGATCAGAATACTCGCTACCAGCCCTATCATGCCTGCTATATTGAGCGGGTCGTGGTAGCCCGCATAGGTGAAGTAATGCACCACTTTGCCGCCCGTCGATTCGGCCAGACGGTGATACTGCGGGCTGACATCGGTATCCACCCGCACATAAATCCACAGCTTCAAATCGAGCGCTTTGGCGGCTTCAGCATAATCTTCCAGTTGGGTGTAGTCTGAGGACTCTAAGATTTTGACGTTTTTTGCTTCGATCAGCATATCGTCTGACACAAAATCGGGAATGCGAAAGGTATCCACGTTCGGAAGCTGGACCAGACAACTTTTACAGCGTCCTGCCGTGTCCTTCAGTCCTCCCGTTTTGCAAATGCACATCAACTGCCCGCTCTGATCATTCCGGGGCAGGTCAAGATCATTGGCTAGAATCACTTCCGCCGAGGCTCCAACCGTTGTCGGATTTCCAGAGGTGCGCGGGGTGTCGCTGGAATAGCGTCGGTGCGCTGGGTTGCGTGGTGTGTAGTTGGATAACAGCACAATACAAATAAGGATACCAATAAAAGCTAAGACAATCAGCAACCGGCGTAATCTTTGAATCACAACTTACCCCCTATTAATTAGTCCTAAGTGAAGAAAAGCAGTATCGCTTACTTATTATAGATCAAGTTGTCTGCCAGTAACAAAGGGCTGATCCCGACTTCCGCGCCGGGTATGAACCGAAAGCCTCTATTCGTTTTCGCTCTGCTGCTCTGTAAGTTTTCACTTACAGCTAATTCGTGTTATGCTGAAAATCGTTCCTAACCTGGAGGGGATTGTGCTACAGAATTTCACTCGTATCTGGCAGCGTCATACATACGGCTGTCTGGCGCTGGCTGCCGCTGCATTCCTGCTGATGATCGGCTCCCTGTTGATCGTGCTGAGCCAGTTAGGGGACTCCGCGCCGGATTCCCAGGCGACTCGAACAGTTGAAGCAGCGAACAAACAAGCCGCCGCCACGGAACAAGCGGCAGCGCATCAGAGATCAACGGCATGGGCGGCTGAAACCGCCGTGCTTCTCGCCTTAACACCCACTTCGACCTATACGCCGACCTTCACCCCGACGAACACGCCACAGCCATCCCCAACACCCCTGTCTGCTACTCCAATGCCACAGGTTACAGTCCTGCCGCACACCACCTATTATGCGGTCACCGGTGCCAATTTGCGGTCCTGTCCACACCTGACCACCGCCTGCGCACCCGTCGGAGAATTGGCCGCCGGAGATTGGTTGTCCGTGATCGGCCAGCTTATAGGGGACGCCATCTCAGGCAATGCCATCTGGTATCAGGCCAGTTATGATGGCCTGATCGTTTACGTTCACAGTTCGGTGCTCACCAAAGCGAAACCTGCTTTTGCACCCGTCGTGCAGCCAACGGTACTGCCGGCCCAGCCGCAAACAGCACCCCAGGCAAGCGATCCCTTCGGCTGCAACGGAATAAATGATCTGGACTGCGTCGATTTTAATCATCTGGGGATAAATGCCAATGCCCATCTGGCTCAATGTGGCGATGAGGATCACCTGGATGGTGATGGCGATGGTCGTGCCTGCGAAAACTGGTAAAAACGATTTGTCTGATACTCCATGAGCGAAAATTTCAAACCAGCAGGCCAACAGCGTTATGAAGATTACCTCGCCCAACAAATGGCTGATTCCGACTTTCGCGCTATTTATGAACAGGAAGCCGCCCAAAAAGAATTGTGGCTGCAACTGATCAATATGCTGGCGCGGCTGGCGTAAGCCGCTATTCGCGGTGGTGGTGTTGGTGTCCTAGAGATTTTGACAACATACTAGTTTTCTATTGTGAAATTCTTTTGTACCAGAAAGTCCCAAGTATGGGTGATATGCTTCCCTTCGACAGTGGCGACATCAACTGCCATTTGGTGTATTCCAGCTTCCCATTCACGAACAAAACAGTAGTTGAAGCGATTTCTGTCAAGCATCTCTTGAGGAGGCGCTAACAACCACCCATGGGCTATGTCTGTAATATAGGTGGAAGCTACTTGTTCGCCATCAATAAAAATTTTCACTTTAGCTTTTGCTAAGTACTCAAAAGGTGAGCCTACAATAGTAGTTGGTTGTTCATACATGGTTGGTCCAACTTCAATGCACACTTTTTCCGTTACTAACATATATTTACCCTCAATTTCTGTCATTCCAAGCACCATAAAAGGTAAATCTTCAGAGGGATTAATGTAAAGCGAATTGTTATCTGACAAGAGCTGGTCTTCTATCGGACTAGGCGCTAGAGGGTCAGGGTTCCAATTGAATGTAGTTTCATAGCGAAGTGTATAAAGGTCAGGATTTGTTTTATCAACGAGGATATTTTGCATTGCAGATTGACTTTGACAACGATTTCCGAAAAGCAGATTGGAGGCATAAGGGGAGTAGGAGTAGTATGCACCATCGAAGTGGGTAATCAGATGCATCCCAGGTTGTACTTTTACAGTAGTAAGTGCATTGAACGGATTGTAATTTTTGTAGAGGACTCCATTACATATATTTCTAATAAAATTTTGGATACCTACAGGAGGAGCCTTGAAGCTTAAGCGAACATAGAACAGCTCTCCAAACTGAGCATCAAGACTCAACTCACGGGCATCCTTAGGGATTTTTGCACCCACAAACTCTTCAACATTCTTTATTGTATTGTTTCTACTTCTAGTTGAAATCCAAGCTGATAGTCTAGGGGGAAAGATTAGAATTGCGATAAGAGAGAGCAATGTTAAAGCAATAAGAATTAGGAAGAGCAATTTTAACTGAGATTTACTATTGGTATCAGGAAATATATTCATTTTACATCTTTCCTGTATATTGTCGGAATCTCTGGGACACGAAGCTAGCCTACAGCGAAGGAGACTCCTCAGCCCGAACGATGGTGCCTGCATCCGAATCACGGACCAGTAACAATAATTCCGCGCCGCCTGTAGATCGGTTGCATGGTGCGGCTGTCCTAAGCGTCGCTCTGTGGGTGTCCCAAAGATTTTGCCGCCGTGCACACAGTAGCAACTAAGGCGTGGTCCACAGCCTGATGGTGCCATCTGCATTCCCGGATGCAAAGAAGGTTCCATCCGGGCTGAATACGACACTCTCGACACCATCAGGATATTCGCTAGTCATACCAGGATGGGGTAATACAGCGAGAACCTTTCCTGAAGCGACATCCCATAGTCTTACTGAGCCATCATTGCTCCCCGACGCCAACAGCGATCCATCTATGTTAAACGCAACACTATTTACCCAATCGGTATGCCCTTCCAGCACCGCAACAGTACTTCCTGTGGCAACGTCCCACACCCGAACGGTCCCGTCGAAACTGCCCGACGCCAATAAAGTACCCCCAGGGTTAAAGGCCACACTGGTAACAGCATCCGTGTGCCCCTCAAGAACAGCTAACGCACTGCCCGACGACAAATCCCACAGCCGGACGGTCCTATCATAACTGGCTGAAGCAAGCATCGTACTTTGAGCGTTATAGGTCACATCGGTCACAAACCAGGTATGTCCCGATAAGAGTGTCAAGGTTTCGTGCTGAAACACGCCTATCGTGAAATCGCTTCCCGCATAGGCCAGACCTGAACCATCCGGCGCATAGTCGACATAAGTGGGTACCCCTCCACGAACAAGCAGGGCTGTCTCGTTCGAGTCTGGCTCCCATAGTCGAACTGTGCCATCTCCACTTCCTGAAGCAAGCACTATCCCGCCTGGATCAAAGGCCAGGCTTGTTACTTCAGCATCATGTCTGACTGGAAGTGTGACAACTTCAGAGGTAGATATCTGCCACAATTTTAAAAAACCAGCCCAACTTCCCGAAATTATAAATTGTCCATCATTGCTAAAGCATAGATCAGTCACTAGATCGTTATACTCTCCGAGGATATGAATCGTCTCTTGCGTGGCCCACTGCCATACTCGAACACCATCCGATCCCAGTGAAGCCATCGTATTGTTGTCGGGGCTAAATGCAATGTGGTCAACCTCGCCAAAATGTTCGTCATAAATTGCCAGGGTCGTCTTTTTTGATATATCCCACAGGCGCACGGTATGGTCGTCGCTGGCTGAAGCTAACACATTTCCACCTTCACTGAATTGCACATCGGTTACGGCTTCGGTGTGCCCTGCTAACACGGTTAGGAGATTACCAGATGGCACATCCCACAGGCGCACGCTGCTGTCGTCAGCGCCACCAGATGCCAGAACGCCGCCAGTAGGACTATAATCGACGCACCATACATTTCCACTATGACCTTCCAAAACGGCTACTGTCGTATGTGAAGCGACATCCCATAGACGAATGGTGTCATCGCTGCTGCCTGAGGCCAAGAACTTTCCATCAGGGCTAAAAGCGATGCTATTTACCCAATCGGTATGCCCTTCCAGTATCGTCAGCAAGTCACCCGACGGCAGGTCCCATAGTTTTATAACACTATCACTACCTGCTGAAGCCAGGATAGGGGCTTGTGGACTAAATTCCAGATCACTGATTTCTACATTATCATCTTCGATTTCAAGAATTCGTTTTTGGCTCGCACCATCAAACACTTTGATGGTGCCATCCAGGTCTGCATAAGCCAGCCAACGACCATCAGGACTGTAGACGTGTGATGTAGGCCACGCCGTAGGTGTTTCTAGCAAAGTGGGTTTGACTGAAAAATCGTCTGCCCGGTGAAACCAGACGCCGCTTGTGCTTGCTACGGACAACCCTTCACCGTTCGGTACCCATGCCAGATCAGTTGCACTCCCATAACCGAGCGTATCAATCTGTACGACCGCAGCGGCATTGCTGCTGGTAATGATGTTTTTTTCTCCATCCTGCTGCCCGTAAACGGGAGACGAAAGCACAAAAGTCACCAACATTAATTGAAGTAGAACAGCTCTGGCATCTCGTCTTGGCAGGATTTTTGTCATTGGTTCCTCGCAACTCTTTTGAGTCTAACTGTACGTTATCGAAATTTTCAGACTCATAACGTAGACTAAAATCGGTAGCCCTTCGATCAGCACCGTGTTGCAAATTTTTCCCGTAGCGCATCAGACGCCTCGCCGAGAATTAACCCGAATCCCGCCCGATTAATGCTAAATGAGGTGGAGATTTAGCCTTAATCGCGCCCCAAATTATCCCAATTAAGCCTAAATGTATCCCACATAAGGCTGAATCATTCAGCCTGTTTGAACCCATTTCTAACTCAGCGGCGGTTAGGAAACGGTTGCACCGCCCGATTCCCGATCCGCCGCCTTCGTGTTTATTAGCGTCTAACCTACCAGCGGTGATGCACCAGCCCGCGAATATACTGGTCATAGATCGCCCGCACCGCTTCGATCTGTTCGTAGGTCAGCGGGGGCAGTTCTGCCGCGCGGATATTGTCTTCTGCCTGTGAGGGGCGTTTCGCGCCGGGAATCACGCACGTCACCGGCTCGAACATCAGAATCCACTTCAGCGCGAACTGCGCCATGCTTGCCCCAGGGGGCACCAGTTGGCGGATTTCCTCGACGGCTTGCAGCGCGACCTCGTAATCCACGCCGGAGAACGTCTCGCCCATGTCGAACGACTCGCCGTGCCGGTTGAACAGCCGGTGATCGTCGGCGCTGAACTGCGTGTCCCGCGTCATTTTTCCTGTAAGCATGCCGCTCGCCAGCGGCACCCGCGCCAGAATCCCGACCTGCCGCCGCATTGCCTCCCCGAAGAACAGTTCCGCCGGGCGGTGGCGGAACATGTTGAAAATGATCTGCACCGTCTGCACGTTCGGGTATTCGATAGCTTTGAGCGCCTCTTCGACCTTCTCCACGCTCACGCCGTAATAGCGGATTTTCCCCGCCTGCATCAGGTCATCCAGCGCCCCGAAGACTTCCGGGCGGTAGTAGACTTCAGTCGGCGGGCAGTGAAGCTGTACCAGATCGAGGCAGTCCGTCTCCAGATTCTTGAGGCTGCGCTCGATGAAGGCGGTCAGATTCGCAGCGTTGTATCCGTCCGCCACATGCGGATCGAGGCGGCGGCCTGCTTTGGTCGCCACGTGGACGCGTTCGCCGCGCTCCTTGAAGGCACGGGCGATCAGTTGTTCGCTGCGCCCGTCGCCGTACACGTCCGCCGTATCGATAAAGTTCACGCCCTGATCCAGCGCGGTGTGCAGCGCGGCAATCGATTCGCTGTCATCTACCGATCCCCACGCGCCGCCAATCGCCCACGCGCCAAAACTCACCTCGGACACCTTCCAGCCGGTGCGCCCCAATTCACGATATTGCATTTTTCTGTCTCCTCTCGTCAAAAATTCCCCCTCATTGTCCCATTTTTTCGTCTTTTTTGCTGCGATCTCGTATCCGCTCGATCAGGCTCCGGTGCTGCGCTTCCAGCGGCAGCGCTGTCACTGCATCGCGGTGCTGTTCCACGAATTGCAGCGCCGCGTCCAACGCCTGCCGGAGCGATTCCAGTGAATACTGCGGCAGCAGCGCGCCGAGCCACGCTTGCAATTGCGGATCGGCCTGCGCCTCGAAGGTCTGCAAAGGCCGCACGCCGCCCTGTGTTTGCGTGAAAAGCTGCATCAGCAGCGCCCGCATCCGGTGCAGCAGTTCCACCGCCAGCCAGAATCGCTCGCGCCGGATCGCTGTATCGACTTCCAGGGCATAGGCCAGATATTCATCGAACCAGACCGTCGGAGAAGGCGAGTCCGCCCTGCGATTGGCCGCTCCCGCCGCGCGGAACGTGTCCGCATCGAGATCGCCGCCCAGGATCAGGAAATCGTCCACAATAGCCGGACTGGTCGCCTCCAACGGATGGTAGCGGATCGAGAGTTGGGTGAGCGAGGTCAGTACCATATCGCCTTCCTCCCGATCATAGGGAATCACCAGCAGCGGCGGATCGTTGGCAGCGCTAAATGCCTGCCCCAGACTCGTGAGTTCTTCGCTTGCGTCTAGCCAATCCGTTGTGACCACATCCAGATCGAGATCGGACAGCGCATGCCAGTTCCCGCGCGCCAGCGATCCGAACAATACCACCGCGCGAACGCGGGGATCGCGCTCGTAATGGGCTGCGACCACGCGCAGCGCAGCCTGATGAAGGGTCGTACCAGGATAGGGTGTCAATGTCTCCTCCTTTTTCCGTATAATTTTATTGTGCAGCTTAATGCACATGCGAACACATTTTGCTATTCTTAGAACCATGATAATGGTTTTTTTAGGATGGAGAACTCAATGACTGCTGAAGTACAGGAAAAACAGACCGGAGCCGAAAACGTCAAGTGGGATCTGCGCGATCTCTATGCTGGAATCGACGATCCCGCCATCGAGCGCGATATGCAGGCGGCAGACGGGCACGCCGAGAAGCTGTCGGAACAGTATCGCGGGCGGGTCGCCACGCTGGATGATGAAGAATTGTATGATGCCATTGCCGAATATGAGAATATTATTGAGACGGTCAACAAGATCGGCTCTTTCGCGCATTTAACGTGGTCCACCGACACGGGGAATCCCCAATATGGCGCGCTGCTGCAAAAGTTCACCGAATACGAGGCGCGTTTGCAGCAAAAGCTGGTCTTCTTCAATCTCGAATGGGTCAACGCGCCGGAGCAGTACGCCCAGAAGATGATCAACAACCCGACGCTCGCCCATTACCAGCACTGGCTCGAAGCGACCCGCCGCTACCAGCCGCATATGCTGAGCGAGGCCGAAGAGAAGATTCTGGCCGAAAAAGGCGTCACCGGGCGCGATGCCTGGGTGCGTTTTTTCACCGAACTCACCGGGAATCTGCGCTACCCTTTCAACGGCAAAGACCTCACACAGTCCGGCATTCTGAGCAAGCTCTACGAACCGGACCGTGCGACCCGCAGCGCCGCCGCGCAGTCGGTGACGGATGTGCTGCGCGGCCAGCTTCCCACGCTGACCTATGTTTTTAATACGCTGGCTGCCGATAAAGCCTCCGATGACCGCCTGCGCCAGTATCCCACGTGGGTCTCGTCGCGCAACCTGTCCAATGAGGTCAGCGATGAGGTGGTGGACGCGCTGGTGTCCGCCGTCACGTCACGTTATGACATCGTGGCCCGCTATTATCGCCTCAAGCGCGATCTGCTGGGGCTGGA
>DATAMF010000521.1:0-4544 GCA_036260665.1 Aggregatilineaceae bacterium
CGAATACGGCCCGCCCGATGTACTGCATCTGCAAGAGGTCGAAAAGCCCACCCCCAAAGCTAACGACGTCCTGATCAAAGTTCACGCTGCGACGGTCACCGCCGCGGACTGTAATATGCGCGGGTTTACGTTTGTCCCGCCAGGATTCGGTTTCCTGCCGCGTTTGATGTTCGGCCTGCGTAAACCTCGGAAGCCGATTCTGGGGGTAGAAGTTGCTGGAGAAATTGAAGCGGTGGGCAGTGCAGTGACGTTGTTTAAGCCGGGAGATCAGATCTTTGGTAGCAACGCGATGCGCTTGGGCGCGTATGCGGAATATATATGCTGGCCCGAAAACAGAGCCTTGGCACTCAAACCCGCCAATCTGACGTATGAAGAAGCGGCAGCCCTGTCGTTTGGCGGCCTGACGGCTCTCTATTTCTTGCGGGATAAGGCGAAACTTCAAAAAGGGCAGCAAATTCTGATCATCGGCGCGTCGGGCGGAGTCGGAACGTCGATGGTGCAGATTGCTAAATACTATGGGGCTGAAGTCACAGGGGTATGCAGCACCAAAAACCTGGATCTCGTGAAATCGCTAGGCGCGGATTACGTCGTGGATTACACTCAGGAAGATGTGACGAAGAATGGCAAAACCTATGACGTCATTGCTGATACCGTGTGCGGCAAGGCGTCATTTGCCCGGTACAAGGGATCACTGAAACCCAACGGACTCTATCTGGCGGTGGCGGGTGGGCTGCGCGAGATGGGTCAAGCGCTGTGGACCTCTCTACGCGGCGGCAAAAAAGTCATCAGCGGTATGGGGGGCGAACACAACCAAGACCTCGATTTTCTTAAAGAACTGGCAGAAGCCGGACATTTGAAACCGTTCATCGATCAATTGTACCCCCTGGAACGGACCGCCGACGCCCACCACCACGCGGATACCGGGCGCAAACGCGGCAATGTCGTGATCAAGGTGCGGTAGCTGATGAAGATCAGCGACCAATATCTGACCAAAGGCTGGAATAACCTGCTGACCGTGGTTTTCGGCCTGCCCATCCTGATCTATGCGATCATCATGCTCAGGGGTTCCAATGATCCGACTCTTACCGATGTTGTTGTGCTAACGCTGCCCTTAGGCGCACTGTACTGAGGGATTGCCGAGCAACATGCGAACGCGCGGTTCGCGCGTCAACTCAAGAACTCAATCTCACCGAGTCTGCTTGGTTATCCGATCTATGTGGCCTATAACCTCGCCTATTGGATGCCACTTGTGCTGGCGCTGACCAACAAGATGGACGACAGCACAGCATTTAGCGCGTGTGCGGTGATCATCGCAGTGCGGGCCGTGCTTCATCTCTACCGGAATAATATTCTCACAGCGGAACAGGCCATGCGTTTTCCGTTCCGTGCGCCGTAATAAGGGGGACTGTATGAAAGCCCGTATGGTTCAAAAATTAACCTGAGCGAAGAAACAAACTTCCCTAAACAACAGCGATTGGAAAAACCCGGTAAGTGGGCTAAGCTTGCCGGGTTTTGTTTTGGTCTGAAACAGGAAAGGCAAGCGGGAAGATGGTCTTTCGCGTGATTTTGTTGGTCTGGGAATTTCTGTTGGATGCATGGGCGGTGAGCCGCATGACGGAGGATGAGAAGGATTTGGAAATCCTGATGCTGCGCCAGCAACTGCGGATCGTCGAACGAAAACAGGAGCGAGGGCCGCAGATTCCGCGCTGGCAGAAAGTACCACTGGTGGCCATAGCCATGCGGTTGAAACAGAAAGCGAGCCATTCACGTCAGACACTGGAGGACAGCGTGCGGTTGTTCAAGCCAGCGACCATCATCAACTGGCATCGTGAGATCGTGCGGCGCCAGTGGACATTCAAGCCGAAGGAGCGGTCGGGACGCCCGCCGATTGATGCCGAACTGGAGCAGTGGATTCTCCGCGTCGCACGAGACAATCCGGGTCTGGGGTATGACAAACTGAAAGGGGAACTGCGCAAACTGGGCTTCCGAGCGAGTCCGACCACGATTCGCACAGTGCTCCTCCGGCATGGCCTTCCACCCGCTCCCGAACGGTCCCGGCAGGGAAGCTCCTGGCGCACGTTTCTCAATCACTATAAGGAGCAGTTTCTGGCGTGCGATTTTCTGACGGTGGAAACCCTCACCCTCCAGACGCTGTATGTCTTGTTTTTTATCGAACACGCCACACGCCGAGTCTACCTGGCCGGCTGCACGGCTCATCCTGATTCCGCCTGGGTCGCCCAACAAGCCTGTCAGATGACCTGGGAGCTGCACGATCGAGATGTCCCCATGCGGTATCTGATCCATGACCATGATACAAAGTTCACCGGGTTATTTGACACCGTGTTTGAGTCCGAAGGCCTTGAGATCGTCGATATTCCCTATGAAGCCCCGAATGCCAATGCCATCGCTGAGCGCTGGGTGCGATCTGTTCGCGAAGAGTGTCTGGACAAGCTGATCATCCTCAATGAACGCCATCTGCGCCGCGTGTGGGGGGTACTTAAAGTATCCGCCCTGATTTTCCCCTGAAATGTCGAGTACAATAACCTCGGTCGAAGTATAAACCCGTGCTGCCGAAAGAGCTGCCAGGCTCCCCCTCCCACAAAGGAAAACACATCATGATCCGTCGATGCGTGAAGCTGCTCGCTTGTTGTCTGCGTCCCCTCATCCAGTATCTGAACGAGCGCTACAAGCAATGGACAAAACCTGATACCGAGTCGCTGGTGACAGGTACGTTGATGGATGCCACACGCAGCAAACGCGACTTGATCGCTGAGAATGCCTTCTTGCGCCAGCAATTGATCGTGTTCAAGCGTCAAACACCACGCCCGTCATTGACACCGAAGGATCGTGGCCTGCTGGTGCTCCTGGCCAGTTGGGTGCGCGGGTGGCAAGATGCGTTGTTGGTGGTGAAACCGGATACACTGAAGAAATGGCATCGTGAGGGATTCCGTTTGTATTGGCGACAGAAATCGAAAGGCAAATCACGCCAACTACGGATTTCGCCTGAAGCGATTGCCTTGATCCAGCAAATGGCTGTCGAAAATCGGACGTGGGGCGCTAAGCGGATCCGCGATGAGCTGCGCAAACTGGGGCATCACGTGAACAAGCGCACCGTCCGCAAGTATATGCAACAAGCGCGTCGAGATTGGCCACCCCGTCAGTCAGGCCAAACCTGGGCGACCTTCTTGAAAAACCACGCCAGCGAGATCGGGGCGTGTGATTTCGTGCAAACTTACGATCTGTTCTTTCGCACGATCTTTGTCTTTTTCATTATTGAGTTGGAATCGCGGCGAGTAGTCCACTTTGGCGTCACTCGGTCACCAAGCGATGCCTGGGTGGCTCAGCAGTGGCGCAATGCCACTCCATTTGAGGAAGGTCCTCGGTTTTTGATCCGTGACAATGACGATAAGTTTGACCCACATTTCTCGCTGGTTACCGGCCCCGTTGATGTCCTCAAAACACCGGTGCGCGCACCGAAAGCGAATGCCGTGTGCGAACGCTTTATCGGCAGTGTCCGGCGCGAGTGCCTGGATCATGTTTTCATCCTCAGTGAGCGCCACCTGCAGCACTTGATGCGCGAATATGTTGACTACTTCAACCACATCCGTCCCCATCAAGGCATTGGACGCATTCCTGATCCGCTAAATGCTGAACAAATCGATGTGTCTCGGCGTGATCAACCCGTTATGGCTATTCCTGTTCTCGGCGGTTTGCACCATGACTACCGGAGGGCTGCCTGAGGGGAAAATCGCGTTCGGATACGCTAAGTAACCCCCCACAGGTCCCAATCGATGGCAAAGTGAGCGGCGGCGAACCCCGTTGCCGAGCGCTGTGGGGCCTACATATCGTATCCGAGCCATTTTTCTCCTCAAACCCAACGGGAGTAAATAATGTACACAG
Organism: Aggregatilineaceae bacterium; assembly: GCA_036260665.1. Taxonomy (GTDB): domain Bacteria; phylum Chloroflexota; class Anaerolineae; order Aggregatilineales; family Aggregatilineaceae; genus DATAMF01. The sequence goes on from DATAMF010000521.1 coordinate 3,901, forward strand.
AGTTGCTTGTTTCCTGCGATTTACGGGAAGATCGGTTATGTAGCCCTCACAGGCATTGAATGAATGGCACAGGACTGTTTGGCTTAGTCGCGTAAGCCCCTGGCATCTGGTTAGCCTCTTTGTGTCTCCTGGATTTCGGCGCCCATTTTTTGCAACAGAACCCCTTTTCCTACGGTAAGTTAGATGCTCCATTTTACCAGCTCGATCGGACTGTTTCTTCTCTCAATTTCGGATTGCATGGATTTTCCTGAGCAACCGTCATAGAATTGGCCCTTTTTGGAATACGAGCGACCCTACACTGCAATGCGTCTATCGCTATCCGCATCTCGGTTGCTCTTGGGGAGGAATGCGCCCGCGCAGGGCTTGTTTTGAGACTACGGGCTTGGGGGTAGCAATACCCCCCGGCTACCCGGTCTGAAGCGCAGCAATGCCCTCCGGTTACCCGCCCCCCCACAGCTATATCTTTTTGGCGCAGCAGATGATGGAACAAGTAGTGCCGCTGGCTGCCCAGATCGAACAAGCCAGTGCCGATGACAAAACCTGTCGCTGATGGATGAGCAGCTATTTTCAGAGAAGTCAAGCTTAGAACAAACGAGGCCGGTGCTTAACAGCCAGCACCGGCCTCTACGCTTTACCGGTTAATA
>DATAMF010000525.1:0-2752 GCA_036260665.1 Aggregatilineaceae bacterium
TGTGGCGCTTGATTGATGTGATGTCGTGCATGCTTACCAGCTTACCTTGTTCTGCGTGTAGTCGCGGGTTTGTTCCGCTTGACGATAACCGTCGTCCCCGGCGCGCGTCATATAACCCTGGTATTCCTGATTCGGGTACCCAAACATCGTCCATTCCCCCAGCACCATCGGCGGCACCGTGACACCCGGCGCACATTCCTCGCAAATGACCGGAATCCACTCGCCGTTATAGCGCCGTCCAAAATGCAGATGGGTGCCGTTGCTCACCCCACCCATACATGATGGATGGCCGAGTTTGTCCCCCGCCTGGACGCGTTTTCCCTGCTCGATCACATCGAGGTTATCGATATGCAGATAGACGAGCGTCCAGCCTGTATGTTCGTTACCATCCCCATCCAGATCCAGAATCACATACCCGTTGCCGCTCCGCGCGATGACTCCATCTGCCACCGCCGTCACCCAGTTGGGCGAAATGTAACACGAGCCTTGTGCCGCAACGAGTTCGTCTGGTGGTTCGGGCGGCGCAAAGTCTACCGCGCTCCAGGCCGATCCGCTGTTATATGCGCCGTGTGGCCCTCCCGTATAGACCCACTCTTCGCCTGGTGCAAAGGGCAGCCGCAGTGTCGGCTGCTGAATATCCGGCGGCACGATGGGATCAATCGCCTGGGTGAACGGATCACCAAAAAACGCGAGATAGGTCTGGAAGAATCCGCTTTCCCCCACGTCAAGCTGCCACTGTGGCGACGCGACGCTGAGACTCAACATATACTGCACAGCGACAGTGCCCGTGTTGAGATCCGGCGCATAAAAGATGCGCACCCCATCCACGAAAGTCAGTGCAATATTGCCCCGATACTTCCACCCGTAATACCCCGCATTGAGCGCGTCGGCGGCGTCCAGCATCTGCCGCAAAAGTCCTTCGCGCCCCTCTTTGATGATTCCCATCGGGTAGTTGATCGCTTGATCGCCGGGATACGGATCGGTCAGCCAGCCGCTCCGGTATTCCAGAATGGCGAGCAGCAGCCGGGGATTCACGCTGTACGATTTTGCCACAAAGTCAATAATCTCGACCCCGGACCAGGGTTCCTCATCAATCATTTCCGAATAAGCACGCAAAAATCCCTGGCGGCCTTTCACAAAACTGGCAATGCTGAACTCGCTGGCGGTGGGTCCATACACCACTTCGCTGTCCGGCACCAGCTTAAAATTCGGCCCTATCGTCGTGACACCGCCCGGCACATTGATCGTTTGCCCCACTTCGAGTGTATTCGGATCCACGATTTGCGGGTTCAGCGCGATAATCTCTTCGACTCCCACCCCGTACAGTTGGGCTACGCTCAGCAGCGAATCACCCGCCTGGATAATATATTCACCTCCGCTTTGCGGAATGACGCGGGTGGGATTGGGCGTCGGTTGCAAGGGTGTATCTGTTGGTCCCGGTGGGGTCATTGTCGGCCAGATGATCGGATGTCCATCCCCATCCACTTGTGGCGTAGCCGTAATATACACCACATTATCTACCTTTTTGTTGTCGTCACCGCATGCTGCCGCGCTGGTGATCAGGAATGCCAGGATGAGTCCAAACCGCCACTTCATTTGAGAGCCTCATACAGCGCCGCCAGTGACACTTCATATCGATAATGGGTGTGGCGGTGGCCGTCTGGATATTCTTCGTACTGGTGGGGAATGTTTAATGCGGTCAGCTTGCGACTCAGCACCCGCGCGCCGACCTGAAGCTGGTACTCGTCGTATTGTCCCGCATCAATAAAGATATGTTTCATCTGGCGCAGCGCTTCGACGTATGGTGGTTGATCCAGTTTGCGGATCGGATCGTGTTCCAGCCACCGCACCCACACATCCTCATTCAGTTCTCCCGTTTCCAGATCAATCGGGGAGTCAAAGCCGCGTGTTTCGTTCGGGTTATCTCCATACGCCGCCGCGCAGCACACCGTGCTTACCACATCCCAGAACGCGCCGCCTTTAGGCCGGATGTTGGGAATATCCCGAATGAAGGCATCCAATCCCCCAAACCGCTGTAACTGTTGGTGCATCCGGCTGATCTGGGGCAGGTAGGTATATTCCCAATACAGATCGCCGCTGTGACACGCCAACGCCCCGAACAGTTCTGGGTGGTGCATCGCCTGCACGAGTGCCCCATATCCGCCGCTGCTGCGTCCCATAATGCCCCGGTGTTCCCGGCTCGCCATCGTGCGATAATTCCGATCCACCGCCGGGATAATCTCGTGAATCAGGTAATCCTCATAGCGCCCCATTCCCCGTGAATTGATATATTGTGATCCACCGAACCGGGTCCACATATCCGGCAGCACGACGATCACTGGGCCAATTGTCCCGCTTTGGATCAGCGCATCAAGCTGATCTTTGATCGTCACATCCCACGGACTCCAGTTCATCAGGCTGGGGCCGGTGTTCCCATGACTGCTCAACAGATAAATGGTGGGATAAGTCCGGTCTGGAACGTCATCATGTCCGGTGGGCAGATACACGGCCAGTTGGCGCACATGCGGATCTCCCAGCGGGTTATCCTTCAGAATCACGCTGTTCAGGCTCAAATGTTCGACGCGGCTGGCGCTCAGAGTCACAATCTTTCCTCTTTCCTCTTTACTCTTTCTCCTCCTGTTATCCCAACGAATTGTAGCTAACCCCTGATAACGAGGCAATAGCCGCTCTTGAACGTTTGCCCGCCTCTTTGTCTACTGTGACTTAGATTGTTATAGTTAGATGGCATATG
>DATAMF010000532.1:0-27624 GCA_036260665.1 Aggregatilineaceae bacterium
AACCGCCCAGTTTTGAATGTTCCGGTCATCAACCCGCCACCGACGGCTACTCCCGTCCCCGCAACAACGGTTCCCGTAGCGACGGCTACAACCGGCGGTCCCGTCCCGGTCGTGATCGAATTCACGGCAGACAAAACCACCATCAGCTCCGGCCAGTGCGCAAATCTGACCTGGCGTGTGGAAGGGATCAAGGCAGTCTATCTTCAGGGGGGCGGTGTGGTTGGCGCTGGGACAGTGCAAGTGTGCCCCACGACCACCACAACCTATAACCTGAAGGTCATCAAGATGGATAATGTGGAAGACAACCGCTACATCACCATTACGGTGCAGTAGCTTTTTAACCTCGTTTGCTTTTCCTCCTCTCCAATGATTTTGGGGAGGAGGATTGAGGCAAAGGCAGCTATCACGCGTGGGGCTTTCGCCACAGCCAGAAGCGAATGCCCACGATTGGAACGGCCACGCTGAGGGCCACAACTTCGGCTAGAAACGTGTCAGGCGGCAGCAGGAAGAATCCCACGAGGGCCATAACGCTCGCCAGCAGCACCGTGATTACCATAACATTGCCAATTCCGCCGACGATCCAGACCTGATGACTCCCGCAATTCGGGCAGCGGATTGACCCGCTGTTATGTTTAAAGCTGGTGCTGCATTTTTTGCATTCGCATGTGATCATGGGATCTCCTGTATCGTGGGGGAGTGAGCTTGGTAGATTTAACCTGAATCCTCAGTGATTTAGCCTGAATACACTCAATCCTAACCTACAGCGGGTTAGGAAAAGGTTATGGGGCTGATTCGGCATTTTGTGTCAAACTCTTCTGTTAGCCGATCCTGTACAAAAAGTACTTATCGCTGTTCATCCTCGATCAGTTGGTAGGCGTGCAGCGTTTCGTTGTGGCGGCTGGTCAGTGTGATCGGTCGGAAGCGCTCGCGGTAGACCGTGAGCGTATTGAACACCGTCTCATCAATGGAGATGGTGCCGCGCGGCGTCGCGTTGAGCAGGTCGAAGGTATGGTTGACGATCTGGCCGACAATGCCTGTCGGCGTGAGGATTAAGTCACCCACGCAGACCGTTGCCTTGAATTGCAGCGGTGGGAGTTCGTCCCGCTTGTCGTTGTAGATGTCGGCCAGTGCGCGCAGATTGAGCAGGCCGTGTACTGCGTCATCGCCCTCGGTGAACGTCACCAGGGCCATGTCCGCGATGAACTGCCGCACCCGGCCTTTTAGTCCGGCCACCGCCTGGCGGTGCAGATCGCCCCAGGTCATCAGCCATTGGTGGATGTCGCTGGGCGCGCGGTTTTCGCTGTGCGGGATCAGCCCGTGGAGGTCGGTAATCATCAGGAAGACCTGGGGATCAACGTAGCTGGCCTCCACGGATACGAGTTCAAAGAGAGCAATCGTCTGGTGCCAGCCGCGCGGACGGGCTTCGGTGATGCGCTCGAAGGTGAATTCCGCATCGTCGGCTACTTCGCGTACCGCCTGGGTGACATAGACATGATTGGCAGGCACATCTTTTTCCAGCCGCGACACCAGTGCTACCCCGTCGCCCAGAATATCGTCATCTTCGAGTGTCACATCGGCGGTGTTGAGGATGAGACGCACCCCGTCCAGCGAAATTCCGGCGGGGGTGTGTGTTTGGCGCAGGAACTGCTGCCGAATCTTTTCGGCGGCGCGGAGTCCCTGGCACACACTGTCGAAGGTCGCCAGATAGCCATCCCCCGTGAACTTGATGACCCGGCCTTCGTGAGCTTCGATGCTTTGCCGGATTGGTAAAATAGCATCTTGCAGGTAATCTACCGCCTGGTCTTGTGGAATAGATGTGACATGCGCGCTCGAACCGACGAGGTCCGCCAGTAGAATAGTAAGTGTTCGTGTGGTCATATCGCCCCCGAAAAATTAATTCGCTTGCACCATACCACGAAACCGGTCAATTGCGCCAGTGTTTGGCCTGTTGGCGAATTAGGGCGATCATGAAGCCTGTGGATCAGCTTTGCAAAGTATGGGGTATCGTGCATGGCACATGAACCACAACCACTACCGGAACCAGAACAGCCCCCCGAAGAAGAACAAGGACGTGCCCAACCCGCCAAGCGCTTAACCACAAGCGAGTTGGTCGGCAAAACGCTGGGGGATCGGTATCGTTTTGAGGATTTGTTAGGGGAGGGGACTTTTGCGCGAGTCTTTCGCGTCCATGACCTGTACCGACGGGTCGATCTGGCCGCCAAAGTGCTGCGCAGTGACATTGCCCATGAACCCGCCTTTCTCGAACGTTTCCGCCGCGAGGCGATGGTCCTGTCTAAGCTTCAGCATCCGAATATTGTGCGCTACTACGACACGGTTGAGATGGATGGTGTGGTCTTCATTCTGACCGACTATATCCCCGGCGAAACGCTGCAACAACTACTGCATGACCTCAATAAACCCCTGTCCCCGCTGGAATCGCTGACGTATCTGACCCCATTGGCTGCGGCGCTGCATTATGCGCATCGTGAGGGTGTGGTCCATCGTGATCTAAAGCCCGCCAATATTCTGTTGGGCGAAAAGAATCACCTCTACATTACCGATTTTGGCATCGCGCGGATTCTGAGCGATACCAGCACGCTGACGGTGGATACGACGGTTGGCACGCCACATTATATGTCGCCGGAGCAAATTCTGGCGGGCAAGGTGACGGCAGCCACCGATATTTATGCGCTGGGCGTGATGTTGTACCAGATGTATACCGGGCGGCTGCCGTTTACGGGGGAAAGCGAAGATACTGCCGGAACCACAACCGCTGTGCGGATTGTATACGAACATCTGCATGTCAAGCCAAAGCCGCTTAGCGAGATTAATCCCCGTATTTCCAAAGCGGTTGAAGATGTTGTGCTGCGCTGCCTGGAAAAAGACCCTGAGCAGCGATATGCCTCGGTGAGCGAGGTCTATGATGCGCTGACGGATGCGATTGGTACGCCGTCCGTGTCGCTGGATGCGCAATCCCTCGCGGAGGCTGTGCGTTCGCCAGCGCCTGAAAAGCCCGCGCGGTCGTATGACCGTGTGGATGCGCGGACGGTTCCCGATTACGTGCCTGATTATGCGGTTGATGAAGACTCGTATGAAAAGCCGAAGCGCAAACGAAAGTCGGATTTTCGGCAGGAGATGCATGATTATCGGGCTGAAGTTCGGCTGGAACGTAAAGGGGAAAAGGAACGCGAAAAAGAACGTGATAACGCCGAAAAAGAGCAGGAAAAAGAAGGCGAAAAAGAACAGGAAAAAGGCGAATTTTGGGGTGATGTTGCCCCTTCGGACCGGCTGGCCCAGCTCACCTGGGGTGGGATTGTGTCATGGGCGGGCATTGTGTTGCTGCTCAATTCGGTCAGCGGAATCTTTAATAATCCCTGGTCGTGGGTGTTAACCGGGGCCGGATCGCTGCTGCTGGTTGAGGTCGGAGTCCGGCTGTTTGTGCCGGCGTATCGCTCTAATCCGGGTGCTCGCCTGATTTTGGGTGTGGTGCTGCTGATGTTGGGGTTAGGGATTGGCTTTAGTATTGGTACCTTGTGGCCGCTGATTTTGATTATGATCGGGGTCAGCATCCTGATCAATCATCTAGTCGATAAATAGCCTTAAGGATAAAAGCATGAAACGCATAGGATATGGAATACTCTTGTTTATTGCAGTGTTGGCCTGTCTACCTCTGGATGGTGTGAGTTTCGCCAGCCCACCCGCGCAGGATGGCTGTGATCCGAACCTGGATTATGTGGCAGCGGTGCAAGAAGCCGAAACCTGGGAAGCTGCGCTGGAAATGGCGAACTGCGCGGTTGAAGTCGCGCCGGATAGCAATATTTCCTATCTTTTGCGCGGCGTGGTCTACCAGGAATTGGGCGATGATGAAGCCGCGATTGCCGATGTGGATATGGCGTTGCAGTTGAATCCAGATGATGTGACTCCGCTGTTTGTACGAGGCAAGTCGTACCAATATCTGGGCGATGATGAGGCGGCAATTGCGGATTTTAATACTTATCTGGGCGCTTATCCCGATGATTCGGAAGCATACTATTTCCTGGGCCTGTCGCTCCAGTATATGGGGGATGATGCAGCGGCGGTTGAGGCGTTTAGCGCCGCTATCGATCTGGCTGAGGATTCATATTATTTCACCTATCGCGCATTGTCGGAACTGTACCTGGATGATCCTGATGCTGCGTTAGCCGATTTGGATTATGCGCTGGAACTTGATCCTGATAATTATTGGGCGTATGTGTATCGCGGCGTGGTCTACCAGGAATTGGGGCAGGACGAGGACGCGCTGGCTGACTTTAACCAGGCCGTCGAAGTGAATGACCTGGACCCGCTCGTTTATACGCTGCGCGGCGAAACGCTGTTTTACCTGGAACGCGATGAAGAAGCCTTAGCGGATCTGAATTATGTATTTGAGTTGGCTGAAGATTCCGAACTCGTGACGGATGAAATTATGGCCGACACGTATTTTTATCGCGGGTCGCTGTATTACTATACAGGCGAATATGATCTTGCTGAGGATGATCTGAGCCAGAGTCTCGAATTGAATCCCGAAGATGAATGGGGTTACGCGGTGCGCGGCGAGACGTATGAAGCGCTGGGTGAAGATGAACTGGCGCAGCAGGATTATGAATCTGCTTCGGAGTATGCCGATGAGGAAGATGCTGACCTGCTTGGGGAGTACCTTGAGGAGTCGGCTGACGATGAGGGCGGTGAGGATGTCCTCGATGATAGTGGCGAAGACCTGGGCGATACGGGTGAGGATACCGGTGAAGACACCAGCGGCGATACGGGGGAAGATACCGGTGAAGACCTGGGCGATACGGGGGAAGATACTGGTGAAGACACCAGCGGCGACACAGGTGGCGATACGGGTGAAGACACCGGCGGTGATACGGGCGGCGGGGATGAGAGTGGCGGCGAAGAGACGGGACGTCTCGATATGGTGAAAGCATTCTACGGCAAACCTGCCATGCAAACCACACCTACTCGTTCGACCTTACGTAACCGCACCAATGCGTCGGTACGTGATTCCAGTCGAGGCCGCAACCGGGGATCGCTGCGTGGGACAACGACAGTCCAGTAGCATCGCATGGAGGGTACGAGAAAAGGCCGGATAACGCAGATGAAAAAACTACAAGATGTGAGCATTCAGAATAAGCTGATCGGCGTTTTTGCGGTGGTGTTTCTGGTTGGTGTGCTGGCGATTGGTTGGAATATTCGGACTATCGATGATGCGAAGTCTGAGATCAATACTGCGATGACCGCCAACAAAAAAGAAGTCGTTGATACGTTTGCTTCCAGCCGTGATGAAGTCGGGGACGCTGTAGCGACGGGACAGACGGAAGTATTCAACGTGTTTGATCAAAGCGATGAGCTGCTGCACCTATTCCGCATCCAGCGCGAATTTTATGAGATGGAAGCGGTTGAGAAAGATTATGTGCTGGCGGCTGATCCGGCTGACCCGTCTGGTATGGTGGATATTCACCATACAGTCGAGGGCTGGCTGGAGGACGATATTGCTTCGGGGATCGAACTTGCCACCGATGATACCGTTGCTGAAACGTTGACGACGCTTCAGGGAGAGTTGCAAGCGGAAGCGGAATTCTTCGATCAACTGGTCAGCACGATGCAGGATAATCCTGCTGCCGCACAGCAGATGTCGCTGTCACGTTCCGTTCAGCGGGTGGATGCTGTTTATAATCCGCTGGATCAACTGATCAACGATCAATGGGATGCTCAGATCGAGAGTTCCGATGCAACCCGCGCGCAGATGGGGACAACCCTTGGCGAAGTACGTAACAAGCTGGAACAGACGTTAGCCAAAACCGATGACAGTATCAAAAAGACGGTGGATCGAGCGAATGATCAGATGGATCAGGCGATTCTGATCAGCGTGTTTACCGTGATCGTGTTTTTGATCGCCGGGGTAGTGGCGGCCAGCGTGGTGCTGATCATCTCGCGGCAGATTGTGCGGCCCGTGCTGGAAATGTCGGATGTGGCGCAGGCCATTGAAAATGAGCAGCTTAGTAACGCAGACCAGTTGGAACCATTGGGCAACCGGGCGGATGAAATCGGCCAGTTGGCGCGGGTGTTCCGGCGCATGGCGAACGAAGTCTTCACCCGGATCGAGCGCTTGAAGCAGCAGGTTGCCGAACTAAAAATTGTGATCGATGAAAAGAAGCTATCGCAGGAAGTGTCCGAGATCACCAACAGCGACTATTTCCAGGATTTGCAGGCGCGGGCGAATTCCTTACGACGGCGGGATCGACGCCAATCCCCGACTACGCCGCCGGAACCGCCCGCTGGGGGAACCGATAAAAACGACAATACGCCCACCTAACCCTGGCGGCGCGTGTCGAGTTGGATGATGCGGCGCATCCAGTAAGCGGCGCGTGTCCATTTGCGGTCGCGCCCAATACAGAGGAAATAGGGCGGTTTGCGGGCACGGATGATGTCTAAAATTTTGTAACGTGGCAAAACGGGCGTGCTAACCACCAAGCTGCCCGTTTCGCCCGGTTCCATCTCATATAACATCTTGATTCCATCGTTGGTTTCCACTTCAAAAAAGTAGAGATCATAATTCGGCACCCAGGCGCGGTGATTATCGCGCTGCTGGCCGAACATGCCTTCTGTTGCTCCATAAATTTCTACCAGCCCGGTTTGCTGCCCATACATTGCCAGCAGACGGGGGCGATAGATGGTATTGATTCCGGCTGTACTACCCAGGGACAGCACGCCGAATTGCCAGACCTCTTTGGGATATTGTCCATAGTTGCGTTTCAGCCAGCGCCCGAACTTCACGGCCACCTGTGCCGCGCCGCCGACAATCGTTATATTCTCGGCTTTGGCCGCTTCATAGGCGAGCTTAAACCGCGCGTTCCACGATTCTTTGTCTGTATCACCGCCCAATTCATCAATGGCTTCTTGCGAGGGAATCGTTTTGATGGGGGTGCGGGCGGCAACGTGTTTGACATAAATCCCGGTGGCATAGCCATATTCAATGGTGCGTCCGTTGACTTCCATGCTGCCGACGATACTTGGAAAGCTCAGGTTGAGATTGGAGCCGAGCAGAATTTCAAAACGCTTACTGTAGAGCACATACTGAATCACGGCGCGGGCGGCATTGTGGCGCATTTCCATATCACGCGGGGTCATGGGAATATATTTGCTTTGCCCGGTGGTTCCGCGCGTCATGGCCCAGCCGAGAGGATCGGCTTCCAGAAGCGCGTGGGTGTCCCCCGCCATCACGCGGCGCAGGATTGGTTCATAATCGGTGTAGGTCATGATCGGAAAAGCGGCGCGGTAATCGGCAATGGAACCGACCTGTTCGGCTTGGTGCTGCTGACCATATTCGGTTTTGGCGTAAATTTTGAGCAGATTTTGGAGCACTTCTTCCTGTGTTTGGGGCGTGTTTTCCAGCGAGTTATACCAGGGCTGAACAAAGGCTTGCAGAATGGGCGCAATGGGGTTTTCGCTCATCAGACGATTTATCCTTCAAACGATGTAGATGCAACGACTATTGTACTGGATCAGTGGCGGAAAGGGTTAGTGCATGCCGTTACCGCGATCCCGGCCCATGTTGCGTGTCAAGCGGTAGTAACTTTGCATGTCCTGCTTGGCGAGGCGGTCATCGCCGGGTGCGCCACGCCGGAGGTAGCTGAGGTGGCGGTTGTAGAAGGCTTCGGCATTATAGGGGTTGATCGATAGAACGTGCGTAAAATCGGCAATCGCCTCGTCGTACATACCCAGGCTGTTATAGGTGATGCCTCGGTTCAGGAAAGCTGCCGCATCAGTCGAGTCGAGCCGGATGGCCTGATCATAATCGGTGAGGGCGGCGTTGAGTTGGCCCAGTTCGTAATGGGCGTTGCCCCGGTTGTAAAAGGCCGAACCGAAAGCGGGATTCAACTGGCAGGCGCGATTGTAATTGTCGATGGCTTCGGTGTACTGCTTCATCGCGTGGTAGGCCACCCCGCGATTGTGATACGCTCCCGCATGATCGGGCATCAAACGCACTGCGTCGTTATAGTCGGTCAGTGCTTTGGTCAGGTTTTCCATCGAAAAATAGGCGTCACCGCGCGCCAATTTTGCCAATCCATCGGCAGGATTGAGGCGCACCGCCTGGTTCAGATCGTCGATGGCGGCGTCAAAATTGCCGAGGCTGATATAGATCATGCCGCGCCCACGGTAGGCTTCGGACAACCCCTTATCTAACTTAATAGCCTGGATATAGTCGCGCAGGGCGTTTTGCTGGTGGTTGAGCGCTTCGTAGGTTTTGCCGCGCAGTAAGTAGATGGTGGGATCGGTGGGATCGAGAATCACGGCGCGATCCAGGTCGTTGAGTGCTTCCTCATATTTCCCCTGGGCGTAATAAATCGAGCCGCGCATACCATAGGCCAAGGTGCTTTCGGCGTCAAGGCGGATTGCTTCGCAATAGTCCGCGAGCGCGCGATCCATATTATTCAGCAGATCGAACGTTAATCCACGATAATAATAGGCTTTGGCATGTTCCTGATCCTGCTTGATCGCTAATGAAAAACTTTCCAGGGCGCGGAAATGTTCACCCTGGGTACGCAGCACGCGTCCCTGATAATAATAGGCTTCAGCCAGTGTCGGATCGAGGCGAATCGCTTCGTTAAAGTCTTTGAGGGCGGATTCCATGTCGCCCAGCTCAAACTGGGACATGCCCCGGTTCTGGTAAGCGACGGCGTTTGCCGGGTCAAGGGCAATGGACTGGCTGTACTGTTTGATCGCTCCCGCAAATTCGTAGCTGCGGAAGGACGCATTCCCTTTTTCGAGCGCGTGTGTAGCTGCGCCAGGATCACGCCTGGCCGAGGCTTCGATCTGGCCGAGTAACTTGCGGAACGCTCCTTCAAAATCGGCGGCAAAGTTAATCGTATTGGTGCTGGTCGCATTATGTTTTAGTTCATAGTGGATCGGTTCACCGTCGAGTAGGGCAATCAGGATAGGCTTGTTGAAGTGCATCCATTCACTTTCGACCTCGCGCGACGTGGAAGCTGCTTTCGACCAGACAATAATCATGTGGGTAGCTGCTTCCAGGGCAAGGTGGATGGCCGTATGCCAGGGTTCACCAGGAGCTACATCAATCAGATCAATCCAGGCCGTGTGCCCACGCTGGTTTAACTCGCTGTGGAGGCGCAGCGCAAAAGCTTCGTCACTCGGCGCATAATTGATATAGATTTGAGTTGGAAATGTCTCCATCAACCCCTGCCTTTGGGCTAGATGAGCGAGAAAATCAAATCCCACAACCCTGGAAATTGGAAGAATCCCCAGAAGATTAACGCTAAAACGACAATTACGACAATCATACCTTTGCGCGTGAGGTGCGACATAATGAAGATGCCGGACGGCGCGCCCACGATAATGATCGTCGTGCGTGCCAGCCGCTTGTTACTGCTGGCGGTTGCCACGCCGGGGCCAAATACGGTTTCGTATGGATTCCCCTGACCGCCCGCACTGCTCGGCATTCCCGGCATCGTGCTGGATGAGGAGGTTTGGCTTTGGTCTTTTTCACGCATCTCGTGCGCTAAGTCGCTGAGAAATGCTCCGGCGAATTCTTTGGCGTGTTCCGCAAAACTACTGCTTTCGCCAAGATCTCCATCAATAATATTGTCGTCGTTTTTACGCCGAGCAACTTGAATCGGGAAATGGGAAGATGAAGCGGTCATTGGGGACTCCTTTTGCCGTGACTATGAAAGAATGATCCACATGAGAGTTCCGATTGCGGCCACCATGCCGCTCAAAACGACTGCAACGCGGCTCAAAATCAAGCGTTGGGGCAAGTCATCGGCCAAAATGCTGACATTGCCATCAGCATCCACGCATATCTGTTGGACCGAATCAGAGGCGGATCGAGGCCGGATCACGGCAACTGCCACGTTCTGATCATCCCGATAGCTGTATTCAGCGAGAAAATGAGACTTATAACTTTTGGCCACCTGGATCGCGCGTTGTTGCTGTTCGGCGGCGCTCAGGCAAGGATGCACATTTGCTGATGCAAATGTAACGGTAATCGGAGCAACCAATTCGGCAGGCGGACTCGTATAAGCTGGTTGGTTGCGGCGTATCTGAGGATCGCTCAGGAGGCGTTCCCGGAGTGTGGCTGCACTTCCAGTTCGGCGGTTAAGAATGGTAGACGAAGAATAATTAGCCATAACAAACTCTCTTCTAGACCTTTCCCCTGAATTACATAGGCGGAAAAGAGTATGTGATACTAACAAAACAGATACCAGTCTGTTTTGGTTTATATGTCAATTTTGTTCGGTTTGGACCGGGCTGATGCCCCACCCCTCAGTGCGGTTCAGCTTATTGGTCTAATAAGAGGCTTTTTTTCTAACGATACTCTAACCTATCTCAATTATAAATACTTTGTAATCTTTGTCAAACATGGATAAAGAATCTATAGTCAAAACATATTTACCCTTGACGATGGATTTATTCAATTTGAATTAATTAATGACTCTAAAATATCTAAAATCTGTTTGGTTTGGCAAAACGGTCTAATCAGAATCCGCAGGAGCGCAAATGCATATACTCAACATTTCAACCCATCAAACAACTGAATTATGCGATATTACCGCCGCCGTGCAAGCCGGGGTGCAGGCGATGGGAGCCGTGGATGGCGTGCTCGTTTTGTTTTGCTCCCATACTACCGCCGGGTTAACCTTTAACGAGAACTGGGATTCAGACGTGAAGCACGATATGCTGCTCACCGTGGATGGGCATATTGCCCCCCCGGATGCACGCCACCGGCATGGTGAGGGTAATTCACCTGCTCACATCAAAACATCCTTGTTCGGCTCCAGCACGATGGTGATTGTCGAAAATGGTAAACTGCAACTGGGGCGTTGGCAGGGAATCTATCTGGCAGAATTTGATGGGCCGCGCCGGAGAGAAGTCTGGCTGAAATTTTTGCCTGCATAAGGAGGCTGCTTTGCATTTGTTGTTAATTCGTCATGGCGAGAGTTTTGTCAACCTGGATGATTGGACAGGGGGATTCGTAGATGCGGGTTTGACGCCACTGGGACAGCGTCAGGCCGAAAGTGTGGCCCGATGGATGGCCGCTAACCTGCACCTGGATGCGCTGTATACCAGTACGATGGCGCGGACGTTGGAAACGGCTGCCCCTATCGCGCAGGAAATGGGATTAACGGCGATGGCGGATGACCGGCTGCGCGAATTCGGCAACTGTTACGCTGATGGCCGCCCGGTTCCGCCCGAAGCCATGCCCATTATCTATCCAGAGGGTTGGTGGGGAACCGAGTTCCCTTACACCTGTATGGAAGGTGGGTTTGAAAGCTGGATGCAGTTCCGGGTGCGGGTGAGCGCTTTTCTGGATGAACTTGTGCAACAGTATGGAGCAAAGGATGCCCCGGAACCGGTGATTGCGGTGGTGTGTCATGGCGGCGTGATCGATGCGGTGTTCGACTTTGTTTTTAATATCGGGCCGCGCCGGATGGCTGAAGTGTGGACGCACAATACCGGGATCGTACACTGGCAGTATTTGCCGCAGTCCAGCCGCGAAAAATGGCGGCTCCATGCGCACGGCCTGGTGCATCATCTGACAAACGGCGAACATGAATGGTTAGGGTCAAAACCTATGCTGCGGAGTGCGGCACGTCAAATCGAGGGGCCATGAAAATTCTGGTGGTGGATGACGAACCGCCGATTCTCAGCGTGCTGGCCTATAACCTGAAGCGGGCGAATTACGAGGTGATCACGGCGACGGATGGCGAACAGGCGATTACGCTGGCCCGGCAGGAGCAGCCCGATCTGATCATCCTCGATTTGATGCTGCCGCGCGTCGATGGGCTGGACGTATTCCGCATCGTGCGCCGCGAACGGGATGTCCCGGTGATTATGCTGACCGCGCGGGATGCGGAGATTGATCGGGTGGTGGGGTTGGAACTGGGCGCGGATGATTACGTTGTCAAGCCGTTCAGCGTGCGGGAACTGATGGCACGGGTCAAAAATGTGCTGCATCGCCGGACTGCCGCTCCAGCGCCTGTGGACGAGAAGATTCTGCGCGTGCAGGAGTTGGTAATCAATGTGGCGCGGCATGAGGCGGCTATCGGTGCGACGCCGCTGGTGCTGACGGCGCTGGAGTTTGATGTCCTGTATACGCTGGCGGGACAGTCGGGGCGAGTATGGACGCGCGAACAACTGCTGGAAACGGTCTGGGGGTACGATTACCAGGGCGATTTACGGGTGGTGGATGCGGTGGTGAAACGCTTACGTTCCAAACTGCGTGACGCTTCGCCGGAGCACGAGTATGTGATCACCGTGCGGGGTGTTGGGTATAAGCTGGCCTGAGTAGATATGGATGGGCGATGGGAACCTCAATTCGTGCGCGGCTGACGCTGAGTCATTTGCTTGTGATTGTGCTGGCGATGGGGATCGCGGGGCTGTTGATGCTGTCGCTGATGGAACGATATTTTGTAGAGGCGGCAGAAGAAAGCCTGGTGGCCCAGGCGCGCATCACGGCGCAGGCAGTGATGCCCGGCGCTAAGATCGCGGGGCCAGATGTCGCAAGTCAAAACGCGACATCCAACACCATCCAGCAGCAGCAGATCGAGAACCTGTATGTGCAGACACAGAATGTCGCTGTGCCGCCCGACACGCTGAATCTGAACTATCTGAGCAATGCCTCACTGCAACTCGGCGCACAGATCAATACTCGCATCCGCATTCTGAATCCGCAGGGCGTTGTGTTGGTCGATTCGGCGCAGCAGGAACAAGGGGCCGATCTGCACGGGGCGGCGTTAGTCGAAGAGGCGCTGAATGGTGATTATGCGACGCACCAGGACGATCAACGGATCGAGGTCGTTTTGCCGGTCTTTGAAGGCGAAACCATGATTGGCGTGGTGTATCTCAGCCAGCCGCTGAACGACGTCACCGCCGTGTTGGGCGATTTGCGGGACCGGTGGCTGCAATCGACCCTGATCGCGCTGGCGCTGTCGGGGCTGGCCGGGCTGCTGCTCTCGCGCGCCATCACGCGCCCGATCCGGCGGCTGACAGCGGCGACGGCTGCTGTCGCTCAAGGACAGTTCGATCAGGAAGTGCCTGCGCGATCCAAAGACGAGATCGGGCGACTGAGCCGCGCTTTCAACGAGATGATCGCCCGGCTGCGATCCGCGCGGCAGATGCAGGTGGATTTTGTGGCGAATGTCTCGCACGAACTGCGGACGCCGCTCACATCGATCAAGGGCATGGTCGAGACGCTGCGCGATGGGGCGGTGGACGATCCCCAGGTACGCGATACCTTTCTCGAAACACTGGAACATGAAACAAACCGACTGATCCGCCTGGTGAACGATTTGCTGACACTTTCGCGGGCAGATTCGGCAGCGCTCAATTTGCGGCGCGAACGGGTAAGGCTGCCTGATCTGGTGCGGCTGACAGCGGCGCGGCTGAATGATCAGGAGCGGGTCCATATTGAAGCTAACGGACATGTCGCGGCGTGGGCCGACTCGGATCGGGTGGCGCAGGTGCTGGTGAATCTGCTGGATAATGCGCTCAAGTATTCGCCGGAAGATGCCCCGGTGACAGTGGCGGTGGAACCTGTGCCGGATGGGGTAGTGCGCGTCCGAATTTCGGATTCTGGCATGGGAATCGCTGCCGACGAATTACCGCGCATCGGCCAGCGGTTTTACCGGGCAGATAAAGCGCGTTCGCGGGCATCGGGGGGCAGCGGACTGGGTTTGGCGATTGCGGACGCACTAGTCCGGGCGCATGGCGGGACGTTGTGGGTCGAGAGCCAGGAAGGGAAAGGGACTACCGCTTGTTTTACACTCCCGGTGGCTTAAAGCTGCCGCGCCATCCGGTTGGCTCTGGCCCACAGCGAACGCACGACGGCTTCACGCAGGAGCAAGGTGAGCACAATCAGGAGCAGGGCAGGCAAGATAGGCATTGTGTCCAGGTAAGCCGCTGCCGGGCCAAGCGCGGTGATAACCAGCAGCGTTTGCCCGATTTTTTCGGCGGGCAGCCAGAGAATGATAACCAGCAGGGTGCCCAGTATTTCGACCAGCCACATCCCGAAGACGCCAACCAGTGCATTCAGTGCGGCCTGTCTTGACGAGAGTGCTCCTGCACTGCTTGCTACTGCCATTACAACCATACCCACATAATGCTGCCAACGATCTGCCAAAAATAACCCGCCGATCACACTCATCGTGACCAACGACATCCCGCATTGCGTGACCGGATTCGCATAGAAGGGCATGATGTCGCGGTAGACCAGTCCCAGCGCCAGCGCCGCCAGCAGCAGCACCACTCCCAGCGCAATGATGCTGAAGCGCAGCTGGGAACAAATGGATTGAATTTTCCCCAACAGGATGGTTTCGATGGGCAGCGCGGTGGCGATCAGAAGCTCCCATGTTTGTTGGTAACGTTCCTCGGCGACAATGGGCGCAAACAGCAGGCAAATGATGCCATACCACGCGATCAGGATCACGAGCAGGGTGAGCAGCAGCATAAACGGGTAATAAACTCCGGCCATGCCGAACACAAAACAGGATAACCCGGCCAGGGGAAGACTCAGATTTTGCAGATATGATAACCAGCGGGCCAGATTGCCCCGTGAGATGTGGTGATCAATCTCGTGCCAGTAGATCGGATTGTCGAGGATGACAAACCAACCTAACAGCGCGTTCCGAAGCAGCGTCCACGAACTCATGGTTGCCCCTCTGAAATTATGCGCATACTGTGCGGCAATTATCACCGAATTGTCACAAATTGCCAGTAGAATGAGATTAGCGAATTTGATCAACTGCGGAGGATGTTATGTTTAAACGTTGTATTTTGGCGGTTCTGGTGGTGCTGTTGAGCGGCGCTCTGCACGGGATGGATCTGGCGCGGGCATCGGGAGGCGAGATTTATTATGAAAGCCGCCCGGACGAGGTCGCACTCTATCTGAGCAATATTGCTTTTGTGCGCGATACAGTGATGCTGCCGGGCGGGAATGAGACGCGCGTGCTGCTGCCGCCGGGAACGTATCCCAATACGCTGATGCTGACCGAAAACGGTGCGCGAGTGCGCAATTACCGGATCACACCGCAGTCGCCCGACGTTTACAGCGACGTGTACAGCAGTACCTATGTGTCCAGCGCGAGCGCTTATATCCTGGCATGGGATTCGGATGTGGCGGCGGATGCCACACGCGAAGT
This sequence comes from Aggregatilineaceae bacterium, assembly GCA_036260665.1. Taxonomy (GTDB): domain Bacteria; phylum Chloroflexota; class Anaerolineae; order Aggregatilineales; family Aggregatilineaceae; genus DATAMF01. The sequence goes on from DATAMF010000532.1 coordinate 15,177, forward strand.
GAAACTGGAATATCTGCTGCCGGGGGCGGTCTGGACGCCCACTTATGATATGACCATCATTGATGATCAGTCGGTGGATATGTCGTTTTTTGCCGAGATTCAGAACTCCGCGTTGATTCTGGATGAAACAACGGTGTACCTGGTGGCGGGGCGTGTGAACCTGGAAGAGCAGGTCGATCAGGTGTCGCAGGTGACGATGAACCAGTATGCAGTGGGTTATTCCAATGAATCCGTGACGCTGCCGAGCGCCGGAGTCGGTACCGTTGACTTACAGCATGTTTATTCGTTGGGGACGGTGAGCGCCGAACCGGGCGATATTGTGTATTCCAATATTGCGGGTGCAACTTTTGCAGCACGGAAACAGATTGTCTGGAATGCGGCGATGCAGCAGGAAACAGATGTAATCTACAAAGTGCGCAATGATACCGATGTGCCGCTGGCGGAAGGTATTGTGCGGGTGTACCAGAACAACCTGTTCATGGGCAGCGATTTTATTGAGACGACGCCAATAGGCAGCGAAGGCAGTGTGACGGTGGGCAGTATGCCCGATGTGCGCGTTCACCGCACGCAGAGCCAGGAATACAAGGGTGGAACGACGAAAGATTACTACTTCAACACGGTCACACTGGAAATGAGCAACTTTGGCACAGAAGATTTGTCGCTACTGGTGCTGGATACGTGGCTCGACAACGCGTGGGATTTTGAATATTCGCTGGAACCGCAGCGCGGGCAAGATAACCAACTGCGCTGGGAGGTGACGATCCCGGCGGGCGAAACCCTGACCATCACCTACCAGTTTTTGACCGACTACTAAAAATCAGGAACGCCGCGTCGCCATTTCCAAAAACTGGTTGATGCGGCTGACCATTTCGGATGGATTGGGATGCAGGCCATCGAGCAGGAGTGCGTTTTCGTACAACTGCTCGATGGTTTGATTGATGATAGCCGCATCTGATTCGTTGTGGATCCATTCCGACAGGTTGCGGATCAAGGAGTGGCGGCGGTTGATTTCCAGAATGCGCTGCGGCACCTGATGTTCTTTTTCGAGCAAACGATAGACGCGCTGGACGTTGCGATCCATCTGGCCTTCGGGCGTTGCCAGCCGGACCGGGCTGCCGGTCAACAGGTGCGATTCGCGCACTTCGAGCACGCGCTCGCCCAACACATCGGCGAAACGCTGGCGCACTTCCTCAAATGTGTCCTGTTCTAGGGGTTCGGGTAATTCTTCGTCGGGCGTTTCCACGTCGGGAAGCTGCAATCCGGCATCGTCCACATTGTGCAGTTGTTTGCCCTGAAACTCGTGCAGGTTCATCAGCATAAAACTGTCTACGGTGTCGGTCAGATACAGCACTTCGAGATCGCGCGCCCGGAATGGTTCCAGGTGGGGGCTGCTGCTCACGGTTTTCAGATCGTCCACCAGGATGTAGTAAATATGTTCCTGTTCATCTTGCATGCGCGCGACGTAATCTTCCAGCGATACGGTGGGCGTGGTGCCGTCGCTAACCGTCGAATGGAAACGCAGCAGCTTAGAGAGGCGCTCGGCGTCGCCGGGTTCGGTGGCGATGCCTTCTTTGAGGAACACGCCAAACTCTTTCCAGAATTTGTTATAACGATCCGGTTCGTCTTTTGCGATCCGTTCGAGTTCGCTCAGAAACTTACCTTTGATCGAGGTGCCGATGCGTTTGATCGTGCGGTTGGTCTGGACCGATTCGCGGGCCACGTTGAGCGGCAAATCTTCGGAGTCCACCACGCCATCGACAAAGCGGAGATACTGCGGCAGAAATTCCTTGTTATATTCCTGGATCAAGACTTTGCGGGCGTACAATTTCAGCCCGTGATCACTGCGCGCGGTGAACAGCCCTTTGTCGGCCTGTTCGGGCACATATAACACGCTGTAGAACTGGACGGGCGCATCGGAAACGATATGCTGTGTAACCAGGGGTTCGCGGTAATCGAGCGTCAACTGCTTATAAAAGGCGTTGTAATCTTCCTGATTGACTTCGGAGGGCGATTTGCGCCAGATCGCGGTGCGCTGGTTGGCGACTTCATTTTCGACATAAATGGGGAAGGGGATGAAGTCGGAATGTTTTTTGATGATGTTACGCAGACGGTAGGCTTCCGCGAATTCTTTGGCGTCGTCCTTCAGAAAAACGACGATCTCCGTGCCGCGCGTGGTTTTGTCAGCCGGTTCGATGCTGTAGGTCGTGCTGCCGTCCGATGTCCAGGTCCACGCTTGATCGTCCGGGCGGAAGGAGCGCGTTGTTACGCTGACTTTATCCGCCGCCATAAACACCGAATAGAACCCGACGCCGAACTGCCCGATGAGATCGGCAGCCGAGAACGAGTTGCCCTGCTGTTCCTGCACACGATTGAGAAAGCTCCGTGCGCCGGACTGGGCAATGGTGCCCAAGTTCTGGATCAGTTCATCCCGGTTCATACCGGTGCCGGTATCGCTGATGGTGAGCGTGCCTTCGTCTTTGTTGAAGGCAATGTGGATCGCCAGTTCGGCATCCTGATCCAGAATGTCGTGTTGGGTCAGCATCTCGAATTGGAGGCGATGCAGCGCGTCGGAGGCGTTGGAGATCAGCTCGCGCAGAAAAATATCACGGTCCGTGTAAAGGGAATGAACCAGAATATGCAGTAACTGCTGAATTTCAGCCTGAAAAGTGTAAGTGTCAGCCATGTTTGAACTCCTACGGGACAAAATTAGGACTACCAGTGTAATAACACAGGCGTGTTAGATCAAGCTCAACATCTCATAAAAACTATGTAAGAATCAGGCGCGTTTGTGGGATTTGCGGTTGAGATGCAGCGCGCTGGCCCGAAGCCAGTCGGTGGCATCGTCCCACTGCTCTTTGCGCTGTTGGCTGGCGTCAATTTTTTGTTGAGCAACCGCGAGCAACATAAAAATGCGCACGTAACCCCAGTGCGCGGCGAGGGGAATACACTGGTTGAGGAATTTGTAGGCACGTAAATATTCACCGGCAGTCATCCAATCGTCGGCGGCCTGCGCATAAGCGCTGAGCAGATCTTCCGCGTTGTCTTCTAACTCGCTGGGATCGAGGTCGAGGGCTGTGAAGGCGGCAATCGCACTGTTTTCGAACTGCTCGGCCTGGGCATAGGCGACGGCCAGCGCGAGGAAGGCATGGGCGCGCTGGTAAACGGTGTTTGATTTGTGCCAATCCTCCGCGAGCAGGGGGGGATAGTAGCGGTAGGTGCCCTGTTCCAGGGTGCCGATGGCTTCATCCAGCCGATCCTGTTCAGTCAGCAGTGTGCCGAGGCCAACATAGGCTGGACCGTAATCGGCATCAAGGTCCAGCGCAGTTTCAAAACAGAGAATACTCTCCGCTTTACGTTTCTTGTGCAGTGCCAGCACTTGCCCCAGATTATGATAGACGGCGGCAGAGGGGCGTTCCTGGGCAGCACGGTGGAAGATTTCGACAAAATGCTCATACTGGACCGGATCGTCGAGCGAGGCCACCATATCATCGTACAGAACGGCGTAAGCTAAATCCGCGTCGGCATGGATAGCCTCGACGGTGGCGCTGTCGGCATCGGCGTCATTTTCGTCTACGTCGCGGTATAGATCGGCCAGCGCCAACTGCGCAAAGGGGATGTCCGGCTTGAGACGCACGGCACGTTCCAGCCAGCTTCGCCCTTCTTCGATCTGCCCCAGCGCGATCAGCGTTTCGCCCCATTCAGCGGCGACTTCGGGCAGTCCGGCATACTGCTGCCAGAGGACTTGCAAACGATCCTGGGCTTTTTGCGGCTGGTGATCGGCGTCGCGCAAGGTGCGCACGGCATAGAGATCGTGCCAGAGTTCGGGCGGGGTGGGCGCGGCGTGCGAGGTTAGCAGACGGCGCTTTTGGGATAATGTCGAACGTTTGGCACGCGAAAAGGCATTTTTGATCTCGCTTAAAAACTGACGAGCGTTTTTCGGCCTGTCATCCGGGTTTTTGCTCAACGCGCGCAGAATCGGTTCATCGAGTTCTTCGGGCACGCTCGGATCGCGCACCGTGATGGGTAAGGGGGGCGCTTGGACGATCAGGTCCAGCAGGAGTTCCTCATCCTCGGAACGGGCATCATAGTCTAAATAGTAGTGTCCGGTAATGGCTTCGTACAATGCAATCGCGAGCGAGTAAATATCGGATTGAACGGTAATCTCTTCGCCAAGCGCCTGTTCAGGCGACATATAGAGCAGTGTGCCCGGCTGCGGGCCGGTGGTCCGGTTGAGGCTGTGGGCGTAGGACTGGCGGATATGGGCAAGGCCGAAGTCACCCAGCTTGAACTGTCCTTCCTGCGCGATCATGATGTTTTCGGGCTTAATGTCGCGGTGGATCACATTGCGCGCATGCAGGGTTTCGAGCGCATTGCATACATCGGTTGCCACCTTGAGAAGGGTGGTGCGATCCAGCGGGCCGTTCTGCGCGATGAGCGAATGGAGATCGCCGCCATCCATGTATTCCATGATGATGAAGAGCATATCACCTTGTTCGCGCAAGGCGTAGGTGGAGACAATGTTGGGATGGTTCAGGCTGGCCGTTAACCGTGCCTCGCGGATAAACCACTCCCGCGTGCCTGCTTCGGAGAAAACTTCGGGGCTGAGCTGTTTGACCGCAACAGGGCGCTCCAGGTTTAAATCCTCAGCTTTGTAAACGACGCTGAAACCGCCATTTCCGATCAGGTCGATGACGCGATATTCCCCGATTAGATCGTTCGGCTGCAAATGCATAAACGCCCCGCAGTGCAGGTTGTGCTGACGTTAGAAAGGTTAGAAATCTTGAATAAAGTATACTGCGGGATCGGCACACACGACGAATTTTTCATGAAACGTTCGGGAACGGACCCGCGTACTTATAAAAGAGCGAAAAGTGTATAGGAGGAAACGATGGCGCGGACTTACAAACTCACCGGGATGCGGCGGGCGGGTAATAATTTCATGAGTTTTTTGACCCGTCGGGGAATGGGGCCAAAACAGACCGTGATTTTGACCGTACGCGGGCGGAAATCCGGCAAGGCCTATTCGACGCCTGTTTCGCTGGTGCAGTCGGATGGGCAGCGCTGGCTGGTGGCACCGTATGGCGAGGTAAGCTGGGTGAAAAATGCACGGGCGGCGGGCGAAGTGACCCTGACGCGGGGGAAGACGGTGGAGACGGTGCGAGTTGCCGAAGTCGAACCCGATGCGCGCGGCCCGATTCTGAAGCAGTATGTTCAGATGGAACCCATTGTGCGGCCCTATTTTGATGCCAAAGTTGATGACCCGATAGAGGAATTCAGCGCGGAAGCGGGGCGGCACCCGGTTTTTCTGATTCAGTGAATGGTCGTGTGTCCTGATTGCGGCGGGTTAAGATGCTTCGTTTGGCGAAGACCCCCGCCCCCCCCTTTAAACGCCTATCTTGGCATTTTGAGGGAAAAAACGACTATGAACGGGTCGAGATCCTGGCAAGATCTGGGATTTCTTGGCAGGAAATGCTAGTTCGCGTCATGCGTTATGAGTTGGTAAGGTGCGGCGCAGCTAGATACAGGGTAGCACAGATAGGCAGGGAAAAATAGACTTTCGATGGTGAACTTGGATGACTAACTTGGATGGTTAATAATGAGAGGATTACAAACGGACGCGGCAAGCCGCGCCCCTACGAAAAACTCTGTTATCCATAGTTCTCTCCAACCAAATTGAAAGAGGGCACTGCAAAGCGCCCTCTTTTGAATTCAAAGCGGGGGGACCGCTTACTTCATCACGCCCGCGAGCGAGGTGCAGGCGGGGCAGGTGCCGTCAGCGCGGATAATCGCGTAACCGGCCATCGGGTCGCTGCCGCTGTAGTTGGTGAAGTCCACATTAAAGACGATCATCAGGCGGACTTTGCCGGTATTGGCACCGATCACGGCGGCTTCGGCTAACCACTGGGCCTGTTCCGCAATCGAGGTGTTGGCGGCCCAGGCAAATCCACCAGGCAGGGCACCGTAACCTTCAGGTGAGAGGTAGCCGAGTTCGGTGAAGCAGGCTTGCTTGTTGCCAAATGGGCCAATGGCGCGGCTCAACATGGTGCCGAAGTAGTAGGTTGGGTAGCCACCACGCGGATCGCCACTGCCGGCGCTGGGACTGATGATTCCTTCGTTGTAGTGAACGCCGATGCAGTCCGCATAGTTGCCCGCGCCCGCCGACGCCATCTGCTGGACATATACATCATCGTTGCAACCCTGATCCGTGCAGCCTGCTGCGCCGAAGAAGCCGGTGGGGGCCAGCGCGCCCGTGATCACGAGGGTGTTGGCGTTGGCGGCTTTGATGGCGTTGTAGGCTTTGGCGAGCAGCGGGACATAGTTCGCGCCGTTCACCTGTCCGGCAGGCCATTCACGGTCAATGTTCATTTCGTTCCAGATTTCGATGGCATCGGCACCCGCGGCGGCCAGGCTACCGACGTAGCTGGCGTAGCTGTCCTGATAGCTGCCATTCATGACCTGGCTCTTGTCACCAACGACTGAGAACAGAACCTTGAAACCAGCGGCATGCGCTTCGGAGACAAGGCCGGAACCGCTTTGGCCCATTTGAAGCTGCAACTTGACCCACTTCATCTTGGCCGATTGCAGGGCTGTACGGGTGTTGGGATACAGGCCCGTGACCTGACCACCCAGCTCGAACGATCCGGTGGACGCTGATCCAGTCACCGGGGCGGGGAGATTGGGATTCGCGGCGGTGGTCGGTGCAGCAGTTGTGCCCGCTGTGACCTTATCGCAAATGGAGATGATCTGATAATTAAAACTGGTGCGGACTTCGTATGCAACATTGCTCAGCGAGGTGATGATGAAGCGCCACCCGAAGTAAATCTGGCGGGCCTGTTCGCCTTCCATCAACGTGTGGCAGTCATCAATACCGCCTGTAAATTCCGCTTCTTCATAGGTCCAGGCGTTGACATAGGCAAAATCGCCGCCGGTTTTCTCTTCGAGTGCAGCGCGGGCGGCAGAAAAAGCGAGCCAATACTGATCGGTTGGGGTTCCGGTGGGTTCAGCCTGGGCATAGACAGGGGTCTGAGAGTGACCGGAGTCTAAGAGGATGGGCACCAGCGCGATCATCACGGCCAGCATAACAAGGGCACAGTACAGCAAATTACGATTTTTCACGGTGAAGTTCCTTTCTCACCTCAAGATTATATGGTGGTCATACAGCTCGACCACGAACTTGGCGAGGGAATATTCTCGGCGTGCGACTCTAAACGATAAATGTGAATTTGTCTACTATGATTTGCTGACGCCAGCCTGACAGTCCTACCTTGAACTGACGGTAAAATAAATTTTTTAACCTTGGCGCAGCCGTGTTATACTTGCCAATCCGGGTCCATCCTCTTAGGTACGGCAGCGCTATGTGGGCGAACGTGGCGCATCCCAACGAATTCGCGTTTTCTACGGAAGTACAAGGTAGAACTTATAGATTGTTTCGTCAGGTGTCTGGCGGCCTACCGTCTGTTGCCTCGCTTTGACTTACCGCAATAAAGTGTTATGGAGGCTGTATGAAAATCCTGCTCCGAATCCTCCGCTATATGCGTCCCTACTGGCGGTTGGCGGTGCTCGTTTACGCCTGCCTGATCGGTGTGACACTGTTCACCCTGGTGAGTCCCTGGCTGATCGGACAGGCGATTGATGCGGCGGTTGGAAATGAGAGTGATCTCTATCCGGCGGCGTGGTCACGCGAAGAAGTTTTAACAGCGACGGCGATTTTGATTGTGGTACTGGGCGTGCTGCGAACGGTGGTCAATTTCGGCCAACGCTATGGCACGCAGTGGTTGGGGCGTAAGGTGGCCTACGATCTGCGGATGGACTTTTTTGTCCATTTGCAGCGGCTCCCGTTCGCCTTTTATGACCGGACGCGGGTCGGCCAATTGATGAGCCGCGCCATCGGTGATATTGACGAAATCCGTTTTTTTGCCGGAGTCGTGATTGGCGACTTCATCAACCTGATCGTGCTGCTGGTGGGTATTTACGCCATGATGTTCACGATCAGTGTCCCGCTCACCCTCATTTTTCTGATCCCGATGCCAGTGCTGTTTGTGGTTGCTTATCTGTTCGGCATTCGGATCGAGCCATTGTTTGGCAGAATCCGCGAAGTGCGCGGCGGGATGTATGCGCGTATCCAGGAGAATCTGTCGCAGATTGTGGTGGTCAAGTCTTTTACGCGCGAAGCGTTTGCGCGTGAGAAGTTTGAGGACGACAACCAGAAAGTGCTGAATTCGTGGATCAAGCAGGCGAAGCTGTTCACACTGGCGATGCCGACGGTGTGGTTTATTATGGGCTTTCTGACGTTTCTGCTGCTCTACTTTGGCGGGATGCGCGTGCTGAATGACGATCTGACGCTGGGAACGCTGGTGTCATTCAATTCTTATGTTGCATTACTTGGTCTGCCGACTCATCGCCTGGCCTTTATGATCGACATCATTTCGCGGGCGATTGCCAACGGCAAGCGTATCTTTAAGATTATGGACACCATGCCGGAGATCAAAACGCGGATGGGGGCGGTGAATCCAGGGGCGATGGAGGGGCATATCCAGTTTCGGGATGTCTCGTCGATGTATGCGGGTGGCGAGGATGAACCTCAAGTCGAAGTGCTCTACAACATCGATTTTGAAGCGTGCCCTGGCACGGTAACGGCAGTTGTCGGTACGACGGGCAGCGGCAAAACGACGCTGATCGATCTGATTCCGCGCTTCTATGATGTGACCAGCGGCAGCATTACGATTGACAACCTTGACGTGCGAGATCTGCCGCTCAAACTGCTGCGCTCACAGGTCGGATATGTGATGCAGAATACCTTCCTGTTTAATGCGACCATTCACGAAAATATCGCGTTTGGACGCCCCGATGCCAGCCGGGACGAGGTGGTGGTGGCGGCAAAGGCGGCACGTGCCCACGAATTTATCCTCGAATTTCCCGACGGCTACGATACGCTGGTGGGCGAGCGCGGTGTGACGCTTTCGGGTGGACAGCGGCAGCGGATTGCGATTGCCCGCGCGCTGTTGGTGGACCCACGCATTCTGATTCTGGACGACGCGACGGCCAGCGTGGACAGCAAACCCGAGTATGAAATCCGCGCGGCGCTGAAAAAGCTGATGGAAGGGCGGACGACGCTGATTGTGGCGCAGCGGCTCAGCACGGTGATGCATGCGGACCAGATTATCATGCTGGAAAAAGGTCGCATCGTTGAGCGCGGCACACACGCCGACATGATGGCCCTGAATGGACGGTACGCGCATCTGTGGCGGCTGCAAACGGATACAGAGACACAGGAAGAAGATATTCGCGGGATTGGCTTGCGCGATGAGGATGGAATGATGCGGGATGAACCGGTCCTGATGGAGGATCATCGGAAGGGCGAAAAGCGCCTGACTGCCGATCTCGCTGCGACCAATGCCAAACAGGATGCGAGCGAGGATTAGACGATGGGAGACGATAAACCGAAACTCGAACGTCCGATTACCGAGACACTGGGACGACTGCTCAGTTTTGTTGTGCCGTTTCGCCGCCGCGTGATTGGCGTGCTGCTGCTGATGGCGGTGACGACGGCGACGACGCTGATTTCGCCGTCGCTGGTCCGGCTGGCGATCAATCAAGGGATGGCGGAGCGAGATAAAAGCGCGCTGCTGATCTACAGTTTGCTCTTTCTGGCTGTGATCAGCAGCGAAGCGTTCTGTTTGCGTGTGCAAATGTACAACATGATCTGGATCGGCCAGAACGTGATCATGATCGTGCGCCAGAAGCTGTTCTACAAATATCTGGATCTGAACCTGGCGTACTTCGATCATAATCGGGTAGGCGATCTGATGGCGCGCATCACCGAGGACAGCAACTCGCTGCAAAATTTCCTCACGTGGGCGGTGGTGAATACGATCTCCAATACTTTCACTCTGCTGGGGATCATGGTGCTCATGCTGCTCTATGACTGGACACTGGCGCTGCTGACCTTTACTATCCTGCCGCCGATGATTGGATTGACGTGGTGGTGGCGCAGACAATCCGCGAAGCGTTATCGGGCAGTGCGTGAGGCGGTGGGGCAGGTATCCGCCAATTTGCAGGAGAATCTCTCCGGCATGCGCATCGTGCAGGCCTTTGTGCGCGAGTATTATCAGAAAGCGCGCTTCGGCGAGGTGGCGACGACTGAACTCAAGGCGAGTTTGCGGACGGATTGGCTGGCTTCGGTTTTTCTGCCCGGTATCGACCTGATCTCACAGATCGGTGTGGCAATTGTCGTCGGGGTAGGAGGTATCCGGGTGTTGAATGGCGATATGAGCGCGGGGACGCTAGTGGCGTTTTTGCTCTATCTGAATCTGTTCTTCGACCCGATCCGCGATCTGGCGATGCGGCTGGATCAGGTTCAGGAAGCGGCGGCGGCGGGGGAGCGTATTCTCAACATCCTGGATACTGCGCCGGATATTCTGGATAAGCCCGATGCCGTAGACCTGTCAGCAATCGAGGGGGCGGTGGAATTCCGCAAGGTGAATTTCCATTACACTAAGCCGATCAAAACATTTTCCGATGCACCCAGGAAAGATGACGATAAAAAAGACGGAAAAAAAGACGCTTCGCGAAACGGGCATGGGGACGAAGCCCCACAGGCTGAAACGCCTTCGGACGTGCTGAACGACATCGAACTGGTGGTCAAACCAGGACAGACGGTAGCGCTGGTCGGGCATACGGGAGCGGGAAAAAGCACCCTGGTCCGGCTGTTGGGGCGGTTCTACGAGGCGCAGAGCGGACAGATTCTGTTTGATGGGGTGGATATAGCCAGCGTGACGATGGAATCGCTGCGCCGCCAGATGGCCTGGGTGCCGCAGGATACCGGGTTGTTTGCAACGACTGTGCGCGAGAATCTGCGCTACGGGCGGCTGGACGCGACGGACGATGAGATTATCGCGGCGGCAAAAGAAACGGGCGCACATGAATTTATCAGCGCGATGCCGAAGGGTTATGATACGGACGTGGAAGAAGGCGGATCGCGGTTGAGCGTCGGGCAGCGGCAGTTGATCTCGTTCACCCGCGCGCTGATTGCGGATCCGCGCATCATTGTTCTGGATGAGGCAACCAGCGCGGTGGATACGATCACCGAATTGCAGATGCAGGCCGCATTAGCCAAACTGCTCCAGGGGCGCACATCGTTTGTGATCGCGCACCGCCTGAGCACGATCATCCGCGCCGATCAGGTGATCGTGATGGATCATGGGAGCATCATCGAGCGCGGCACGCACGCTGAACTGCTCGACCAGCAGGGACATTATTATAAGTTGTATACGACGCAGCTTCAGGGGCAGATTGTCGATTAGGTCATGTGGGGCAGGTACGCCCACCTGCCCCTGGACCAGCCCAATTCGGCATGGGATGGCAAAGTACCGTTTGGCAGGGCGGGATATGCCAGAAGGCGGTAGAGCGAACGGGAGCGGATGCATATACTAGATGATAATTTAAGAATATTTGAGAGGTACTTTATGGAAAAATTCGTTCCACTCGGCAATGAGGCATTGGCACAGGGTGCGCTTGATGCAGGGATGTCCGGCTGTTATGCCTATCCCGGCACGCCGTCCACCGAAATTATGGAATATGTGCAGCGTGCGCCGGATGCGATCCAACGCCATGTTCACCGCGAATGGTCGTCGAATGAAAAGACCGCCGTCGAAACGGCGCTCGGTATGTCCTACGCGGGCAAGCGGGCGATTGCCTGTATGAAGCATGTCGGCTTGAACGTCGCGGCGGACCCGTTTATGAACGCGGCGCTGACCGGGGTGCATGGCGGCTTGTTCATCGTTTCGGCGGATGATCCCTCGATGCACTCATCACAGAATGAACAGGATTCGCGCTTTTTCGGCAAGTTTGCGCTGATCCCCACGATTGAACCGGCGAACCAGCAGGAAGCCTATGATATGGCTTTTTATGCGTTCGAATTGTCCGAAAAATATGCGGTTCCGGTGCTGGTACGGATGACAACACGGCTTTCGCATTCGCGCGCGAACGTGACGCGGCGGGATGAGGTGGCCGAAAATGTGCTGAAGCTGCCCGCCGATCTCAAGCAGTTTGTGCTGCTGCCCGCGATTGCCCGCCGTAAATACGCGGCGCTGCTCGACAAACAACGCGATTTTGAGGCCGAGTCGGAAACGTCGTTCCTCAATCGATACACGGATGGACCGGATAAAAGCCTGGGCATTATCGCGTGCGGGATTGCGTACAACTACCTGATGGAACATTACCCGGACGGGTGCCCGTTCCCGGTGCTCAAAATTGGACAGTATCCACTGCCAACCCGTTTGGTGGGGCGGCTGGTGAAGGACTGCGCGGAAATTCTGGTGCTGGAAGAGGGCATGCCGCTGGTGGAAGAGATGCTGCGCGGGTATCCATTCGATGCCGGGCAGGTGCATGGACGGCTGGATGGCTATCTACCGCGTGCCGGGGAATTGAATCCGATTCTGGTGGCGAA
>DATAMF010000533.1:0-34220 GCA_036260665.1 Aggregatilineaceae bacterium
GGGGATACTGCCCATACCACCGATGATGATCAGGCTTAGCACCGTGATCGACTCCTGCAAGGTGAAGTTGGCGGGATAAATGCTGCCGATACGGGCGGCCATCAAGACACCGCCGACACCGGCAAAGGCCGCGCCGATGCCGAAGGCCATCACTTTGGTGCGGACCTTGTTCACGCCCATCGACTGGGCAATATCTTCATCACCGCCCATGGCATTCCAGGCGCGACCAATACGCGATTGACGCAGGCGGGCAGACACAAACGCCGTCAGCGCGGCTGCAAAAATGGCCACATAGACCAGGGACAGATAGGTCACTGCGCCTTTGGCGTCATCAGGGATAGGACGCGGCAGGAGCAATACGCCCTGCGGCCCGCCGGTATAGTGGCGCTGGTTGTTGATCACATCCTGGATAATTTCACCGAAACCCAGTGTCACAATGGCGAGATAGTCACCGCGCAGCCGCAGAACCGGAATACTTAGCAAAACTCCGGTGGTCCCCGCTGCCAGCAGTCCGATGACGGTGCCCATCAGGAACGGGGACGCGTTTTTAAACAGCCGATGATACAGCCCGGTATTGTCCAGCACCACGGAAACCAGCAGACTCACGCCGATACCTACCGCCGCCAGCAAAATGGTGATGCCAATCTGGGAGCGGGGATCGAGATTGATCGAGGACTGTTGGGCTTTCCTGGAGAGCTGATACTGTCGCCAGAAATACAGACCGACCAGCACCATCAGAGTCGCAAGGATGATGGTAAGTGTCACCCAACCGGTCAGACGGATCACCGTCGCATCGTTGCCAGGGAATTTCAACTTCTGTGTATCGGCATCGACTTGATTAGATGACAAGAAGGCATAGGCATAGGCACCAATCGCAAAAAAGGCGACATAACCCAGGTTGAGCATGCCTGCATAACCCAGGACGATATTGAGGCCCAGGCCGAGGATCACATAGATGCCGACTTTGGTCACCACATCGTTCTGATACTGATCCATAAACAGCGGCAGCAGCAGCAGGGTGCAGACCGCAATCGTGGACGCGATCTGTTTTTCAAAGTGACGCGGATTGCGAAGCTGCAACACGTTATAGATCATCACCGCGATACCGACGACCACAACCGCGAGAATACTGAGCGTTTGACTGCCGCGCGGTTGGCTGATCGGGGCGATCAGGTAATTCTTTTCAGCGACAATCCGGGAGATGGCGATTATGACGGCAACCGCGACCAAACCCAGACAAACGGCTGACTGCGCCGGATAGTTGAGGCCCCAGGTTTTAGGCTGCGCGGCACGGATAGACACTAAAGCCCAGATCACCACAATAAAGGACAGCAACAGTTGGACTGTCTGCGCATTGGTGCCCAGATTATCGTCGTTGACCACGCTCAGCCAAAACAGCCCAAACAGAACAGCCGGGAAGACAATCATTACCCAATGCAGAATAGGGTTGCCCTGTAAGCCACCTTTACCCTGCTGCCAATAACGGGCAATCTCATAATGGATCGCCAGCCATGTGAGCGCCGCGCTGATGGTTCCGGCGAGGATCACGAGCAGCATAAAACCATAAACGCCCCCCAGACTCAGGTTGATATCGAGCCAGGGTTCACCTTCCAAGCCGAGCTTGAGATGGACGGCCTGATCCTTGTTAAAGGTCAAGCGCATCGGATCGGTCCGCAGGGATTCGCCCGCGGGGTATTCTTCTGTAATCGGGTTGCGATCCGGATTGGCAAATAGCTCAGATTCGGGGATCCCGGTCAGCACATGGGTGGTTTGAAGGGTGACATTTTCAAAGTACTTCTCTTTGATGTTAATGCCTTTGGTCTGCCAACGATTGACCAGAGCCAGCAGCAAAAAGACCACAATGGCCGCCGTCACCCCCATCAGCAGAGCATTCTTGAGAAGGTACACAAAGCCCTGTTCGTGCAGCTTACGGCCCAGGCGATAACCAAAAAGCACGATGGTCAGAAACAACGAAAAGGTAGCCAGATTTTCAAGTTTGGTTGGCAGCCCAATCAAGATCAGGAAGCAGATGATCAGCCCGGCAATCCACCCCGCCGTGTAGCCCGCGCGAAGAGATTCGCGCCATGTTTGGAAGCGTCTGTAAATCATAATTTAGACCTTCTTTTCCGAAAGCACTTCGCCAAAGAGTCCAGTGGGCCGGAAAATCAGCACCAGCACGAGCAAGCTGAAGGCGAGTACGTCTTTATACTCGGTGGGAATTCCCAGCAGACCGGGGCCAAGCGCTTCGACCATCCCCAGGAAAAAACCGCCGAACATCGCGCCGGGGATGTTGCCGATGCCCCCCAGCACCGCCGCCGTAAATGCTTTGATACCGGGAAGGAAACCGGAGCGGAAGTTGACCCCCGTGTTATAAAAGCCCACCATAACCCCGGCGGCACCGGCCAGTGCTGCGCCGAGCGCAAATGTAACCACAATGACGCGATCAATGTTCACACCCATCAGGGCCGCCGTGTTTTTGTCTTCGGCAACCGAACGCATCGCGCGCCCGGTTTTGGAACGCTGGACAAATAAGTACAACCCGATCATAAGCAGAATCGATACGACGACAATCAGAACGCCGGTTTTGGGGACATTAAATGATCCCAAGCTCCCTAAATTAATCGTGACAGCCGTGCTGAGCAGTTTAGGCGCAACATAATATTTAAAACCGGGGCCGAAGATGTTCAACATGGACTGCTGGAGGAAAAACGATGCCCCAATGGCGCTGATCAACGGCGTCAAACGTGGGGCATGGCGCAACGGGCGATAGGCAATCCGTTCAACCGCGATAGCGGTCAGCATGGAGGTTAACATGCCGGCACCGATGATGAAGACCATCGCCAGGATAGTGATCAGAACTTCATAAATGTTGGGGGCATAACCGCCCAGCGCCAGCAACAGGCCGTAGCCCACCAGCGCACCCAGAATAAAGCGGAAGGGAATGCTGAAGTAGGTCATCAAACGCTGGGTGGCGTCACTTTCCGCTGCGCGCTGCCGCCCGGATTTAAAAATCATATTGAACGGGAGGAACATCAGCGCCACCAAGAGGGGTAGGATGACCGACGACACTACCGCCGCACCGGGTTCGAACACACCATTGCCCAGATCGGTCACGTAGACCAACGCGAAGTAGCCCCCGAACGCGCCCATCACCAATACTTCGCCGTGCGCAAAGTTGATCATAAAGAGGATGCCATACACCAGCGTATAACCCAGGGCGATCAGCGCATAAACGCCGCCCAGCACCAATCCATTGGTCAATTGTGTACACCAATAGGAAGTAAAGCCGTGCGGTTCCGACTGCGCGACCGCGCCGACCCGGTTGGCAAACAACAGAAAAATAACGACGCCTGCCCAGTTGATGATCACACGGCTTGATGTCAGATTTTCTTCGCTGCGCATGCGGGTGATGACCACACTGATCAGAGCAACGAAGCCCGCGACGGTATACACTACCATCAAATAATAAAGGATGTTTTCAAAAGTTTTATGCTGTGCATCAGGCGGGGTCCCGAAAAGACCGGAGGTCCGCCCGATGGCCCAAAAGACGCGCGTAAAGGCGAGCAGCGCCCCGTAAAAAAGGTAACGTCCACTCAGGTCATCGTAATCCAAATTCAGGCGTTCTGACCAGCGGACTTGAGTAATTTCCGCCATTGTTATCCTCACACAGTAGAAAATGACAATATTTACCAGCGCCATCCTTTTGCATCGAATGGCGCTGGTGAGTTAGATCACAGTCGGAAAGGAGCAGGGGATCGGACTACTCGGCTTCCATCTCAAGCAGGTCTTCCGGAACTTCTACGGGTACCCACTCGCCGTCTTCTACGATATTAATGCCGATCTGACCCGCGCCGCAGTCGCCCTTGTCGTCGCAAGTCAATGTACCCGTCAAACCCTCGAAATCAGTCGTGGTACGTACAGCCTCAACCAATGCCGCGCGATCAATCACCAGATTACCATCGGCATCCACTTCAGCTACCTTCTCAATCGCCTGCAAGATAATGCGGGTCGAGTCATAGGCGTGCGCATGGAAGGGACCTTGATCTTCGGGCCGAGTACCAAACATTTCTTCATACTTGGCGTCAAATTCTTCGTTGGCAGTTTCGTCTTCGGGGCTTTGTACAAAGCTGGCGTATGAACCTTCAGCCGCTTCGCCAGCGCCATCAATGAAGGCCTGGGCATAGTTACCATCATCGCTGAAGAAGATCGCATCTTCCATGCCGACCTGATTCTTCTGCGCGACCAGCAAGATCGCCTGTTCCTTGTAACCACCGAAGAAGATCGCTTCAGGCTCACCTGCCGCAACGAGAGTCAAAACGCTGCGGAAGTCCTGGTCTTCAACATTAATACCTTCGAACGCAACCACTTCGCCACCGAGCGCAGTGAATTCATCACGAACGACTTCGGCCAATCCCAGACCGTAAGCATCATTGTCGTTCAAGACGCCCAGTTTGCGAATGCCCAACACTTTGTACAGGTAGTGTGCGTCCACTGTACCCTGAACGTCATCACGGAAGGCTACACGATTGATCACCGTCAGGCCGCGCTCGGTTACGTTCGCGGCGGTGGCGCTGGGCGAAACCATGGGGATCAAATAGTCTTCGTATACATCGGAGGCGGCAATGGTCGCACCGGAGCAGATATGGCCGACTACTGCCACAATATCGGGATTCGAGACGACGCGATTGGCGACTGTTGTGCCTTCGTCAGGAGAGCAGCGGTCATCTTCGACCAGGAATTCGACCTGGAAGCCCTTGATACCACCGGCTTCGTTGATTTCAGCCAGCGCTACTTCGGCGGCCTGCTGAATGTCCAGACCCATTTCCGCAATCGGGCCAGTGAGGTCCGTTACGACGGCGATTTTAATAGTTTCACCAGCGGGAACCACAACCTGAGTCTCATTGCTTTGGCCGTGGACCGGGTTCACAAAGAGCGCTAACAAAACAATCAGAAAAACAAAACGAAAGGACTTACGCATGGTGTGACTTCTCCTCAGCAAATTCAGATTGGCAATTCTTTCTCAGTGTGACACTTGGCGACTGCTGTATTACAAGGATTGCTCCCGACTACCTTTCCGCCTGTGACACCACCTCCTTGGGAACCGAAACTACCTCTCTTGATGTCGATGGATGAAGCAGGAATCAGCCGATGGGAATGTTGCATAATTATAACGACTTCTCAAGGCGATTCAAAGGAACGCAATTACTGAACCCCTGCGAAGTTCAATTATACGTGATAAGCGCCACAGTCTTTTTAAGCAAAACATACAAATAACGCTGAAAGTGCGCGGTCCTAGTGGGTTTGGCTGACGCCCCAGGTACCGCGCTCCACTTCAGCTAAGATCTCGCGGTTGGTTTTCGAGTGAGTCAGGTAACATTCGCGATCCTCTGGGGCGCTGATCCGATCTGCCTGTTGGATGAGCTTGTTATACGTTTGTCGCAACACAAGACCGGCCTGCGGATTTTGGCGCGCCGCAAGGATGCGGAAATGATTAAACAGAATTTCCTGTTCTTCACCGGGCACATCCCCCTGCTGTTCAAAAAGCTGCATCGCGCGATCCGAAACCTTCTGTGCCTCTTCCAGCCGACCCACTTGCAGAAAAACCTGCCCCAGGGCAGACAAGTCTTCGATCATCTCGGCTTTCAAGCCCAGTTCACCGCGCAGTTTATAGGCCTCCTGGAAATAGTTTTTTGCCTGTTCATACCGCTGGGTATGCAGCGCGACCAGCCCCAGCCCATGCAGACAGTAACTGATGCCGCGCCGATCCCCGATCTGACGCCGTACTTTAAGCGATTCTTCGAGTTCCATTTCCGCTTTTTCGTACTGCTCTAAATTCAGATACGTGATGCCCAGGCCGTAATGGTTGAAGCCCTGCCCCATGCGATCTCCCACGCGGATTTTCATTTGGAGGGACTGCTCGAATTTTTGTAGTGCGTCGTCGTAATTTCCGAGAGACAGAGCGACACGGGCTGCATTGGTGAGATGGATGCCTTCCTGCAAACCATCCTGACGCGAGTGAGCTAACTGGAAAGCATAATTATGGCGCTGGGTGGCCTCGCTGTAGCGCCCCTCGACATAATCGATCATCCCCAGGTACATGACACTCCAGGCTTCGCCTTCGAGATCATGGATCGTCTGCTGGAGCGTTGAGGCTTGCTGCAAAGCGGTCATGGCAGTGGCATAGTTACCCCGGTAGTACTGCATCACGCCACGTTTATACAGCGCGGCGGCTTGCCCGTGTTGATCGCCCAACCTGCCTTTGAGTTCCAGCGCCAGATCAATGGTCTGATCGGCCAGATCATAGCGGCTGGTGGTGTCGTACAGATCAATCAAGGCGATCAGCGTCTCGGAGCGGCGGAAATCGTCCTGATGCGCTTCGGCCAGTTCCATCATGGTCTGGAGATCAGCCTCGCGCTGATCCTGATAGCCGCGAATGCCGGACACCTTCTGCCGACGGTGCAAAATATCGAAGCGCTGCTGCCATGTTTCCTCGCCAACGGGCAGCAGTGCCAGCAGATCGGAATAATGCTGGATCGCTGTCTCGTTGGCATAACCCGCTTGCGCTCTGCGCCCCGCCAGTTCAAGATACACCATGGCCTTGTCGCGGTTATCACTCAGGCGGAAATGATAGGCCAGCAGTTCGCTGCCTTGTTCGGGTACCCCATCGTTATCCAGATCGACAGCCAGCGCGTCATTTTGATCGGCCAGCCGTTCATTCAGCAGGCTTTCCAAAACTTCCCCGATGCGGCGGTGATATTCCTGGCGGCGCTGGACCAGCAGATTATCATAAGCGACTTCCTGCACCATTGCGTTGGGGAACATGTAGGTGGCGCGTGTCGAGAGATCGGTAGGCCGGATCAGGTCATCGCGCTCTAACTGCGCGACCCACAACCCTAATTCGGTTTCCGACTCGATCATCCGCTCCAAAATCTGCATTTCGAAGGTGCGCCCGATCACAGATGCAAGTTGTAACGCCTGACGTGCATCTTCGGTCAGGCGGTCAATGCGTGCGACCAACGCCCCTTCCAGCGAATCCGGCACGGTAATAGCATCAATTTCAGCGGTCACTTGCCACCGGTTGGGCTGATCAGGCTGTGGCAGAACGGCCTTCGTTTCCAACAACGAACGGACGACTTCTTCAATGTAGAAGGGATTGCCTGATGTTTTATCCATCATATCGGCCAGGGTGCGCGGCGAAAACTGTGCACCGGGCAGCAGTCGCTGAAGCAGATCACGGCTTTCCTGTTCGGTCAACGGCTCCAACACAATTTCTGTGTGCCGGTGGGGGTATTCGGTGGTCGCATGATCGCGGAGCCGCTCGAAGCCGGGGGCCTGCTTGCGCGACATTAAACAGAACATGATCGGGCTGTGGACGGCGGCTTCGAGCAGATCATCAATCAAGTCCAGCGATGCTTCATCGGCCCAATGCAGATCATCCAATACCATCACCGTTGGGCGGGCCTTCGCCGCGGCACTGAAAAATTCCCGCGCCGCCCAAAAGATTTGTTTCTGGCGCACTTCAGGTGACAAGCCCTTGACCAGTGCCGCCCACTCGCCTTCGAGTTTGAGGCCCATCATGTCTGCCAGAAACGGAATCGCTTCGCGGGCGGTTTCTTTGCCCAACAGTTCTTCGCCACGCTCCCAGAGGGTGAACAAAACATCTTGCTCACTGGCATCCCGTGGCATTTCAAGGGTACTACGCAGCACCTGGACCGCCAGCCAATAGCTAACTTTTTCGCTAAAAGAGAGCGCCTGTCCGCTGAGCCACAGAATATTTTCATTGGGCAGCCAGTTTCGAAATTCGGCCATCAACCGCGATTTGCCGATGCCGCTGTCACCCATAATCGAGATAATGTGGCCGTGGCCCTTATCCAAAAAACTCCGTCCACAGGTCCGCAGGACTTCAAGGACGGTTTCGCGCCCGATATAGGGAGAGTCACCGCTGTCTAACCCGCGCGTTCGCCCGATCTGTTCGCGCCGTCCGATCACTTGGAACGTGGGGATCAGGATTTCTTTGCCCTTGACCTTGAGTTCGCCACGACTTTGGAGATCAAAAAATGCCGAGACACGATCACGCGTTTTTTTGGTGATCAGAATTTCATCCCAATCGGCCTTTGACATCAACCGGGCGGACATGTTGATGTCGTCGCCCATCAACGTATATTCCTGGCGCAGCGTATCGGACCCCACATTACCTGCAAAAAGCTGTCCTGTATTAATGCCGATGCGCTGGCGGAACCGGTAGATTCCAGTCGGCGTTTGCAGTGCGTCGAAATGTTCATGCATGGCAGTTTGCATATCTAGCGCCGTATAGACCGCACGGACCGGATCATCTTCGTGGGCACGGGGTGCGCCAAAAAACACCACCAGCCGATCCCCAACGGTATACTGGTCCATCCGCGCGATGGCCCCTTCGTAATGTTCCACGACTTCGGCCATCTGCACAAAATAATCATTTAAGCGCTGCGTGATCAGATCGGGATTGGAATGACCCAGATCATCGATCAGATCGCTCATTCCCAAGTAGTTCACAAACATGACAGTCACCGGGCGGTGTTCGGGTGTGATCTCCACCTGGGCCGGGTTGGTTACGATACGCGGGATCAGTTCGGCGGGCATAAAGGGAGCCAGTCGATCCAGGCGTTCGACCAGATAAGTAATTTGAACCTGAACTTCAGCAGCGGGCGGCTCATTGAGCAGATCAAGCGTCCGGACACTATCGGCAGGTGGGGCATTATGTAGAACAAAGTATCCTTCGGCACGCGGCTCAACCTGAACCTGATCACCGAGCAGATGACGCGTCGGCTGGGCAATGATAATATCACCCGGTTCGGCATGACTTTGGGCCTCGTCCGCCGCATTCACGGTGTGCCCGGTGGTTACATACGCCATGCTTTGCGGCGTGCCGATCTGCGCCGCAAAGTACGCACCGGACGAGATGCCACACTTCAGTTTGAGCGCACGGGTTTCGCCCGCCGCATCGATGGCCGCGAACTTTTCCATACCCTTCTGCATTTCGAGCGCCGCCTGCACCGCCCAAAGTGCGCTTGTGGCTAACTGCTCGTCTGTCTCGGCGGCAAACAATCCGATTAGCGCATCACCGCCAAATTTCAGCAGCATACCCCCATGATCATACAGAATACGGATCATGTTATGGAACAGATCATTGATGATGTTGGTGATCATCTCGGCCCCGGCAGGACCAAAACGCGCCAGTCGTTCAGACAGGGCTGTGAACCCTGACATATCCCCCAGT
Organism: Aggregatilineaceae bacterium; assembly: GCA_036260665.1. Taxonomy (GTDB): domain Bacteria; phylum Chloroflexota; class Anaerolineae; order Aggregatilineales; family Aggregatilineaceae; genus DATAMF01. The sequence goes on from DATAMF010000533.1 coordinate 9,257, forward strand.
AAAAATGTACCGCGCTGCATGCCGCCAGCAGGCACACCGGGCGGTTGGGGTGCCACGACGACGGGCCAGGGTAAGTAAGTTTTGGCAGTGGTCAGGAGCAGCGCAAGGTGATCGCGAGCGGCATTCAGATTTCGCTCGGTAGGTCGTCTTTCAAGCGGTTCAAATAAATCCTCTGGCAAATAGAGCCGAAGGGAGTCCAGCATATCCTCAAGCGGGCGCGCCATCAGTACCGGTATAGGGGTGGAATCCGGAAGCATTGCAGGTACGAGAACAGGCGCTGCCGCTACCGCAGCAGCAGATACCAAGCCGTCTATCGCCGCAACCAACATTTCCCCGCAGTGAGTGCAAAAACGGGCTTGTGGAGGCAGCAGCGTAAAACAGCGGGGACAGACTCGCCCATTCAACAGCGCTCGACCACATTCGAAACAAAAACGGGCCTGAGCCGGATTGGTGGTGCCGCAAGCGGGGCACTGCATAAGCCTTATCCTTACAATTGGGGTAACAATATAACCCAATTATAACGAAGAAACCCGATCAAGTCGTTGGGGTTTCTTCCGATTGAAAAGGCCAGAAGATGATCACCTCGGTCCCATTGCCGATTTCAGATTTCACTTGCAAATTGGCACCAATTTGTTTGGCCCGCTCTTGCATGATGTTCAGCCCAAAACTGGTGGAACCGACCGTACCTGGATCGAAGCCGCGCCCGTTATCGCGAACCAGCAGTTCGACTCCTTGTTCCTGCGGTGTAATGATCACCTGAACCTGACTGGCCTGGGCATGTTTGGTGATATTGTTCAACGCTTCCTGGATAATGCGGTACGCGGCCAGTTTGATGTCTTCCGGCAAGTCGAAGTGTGCCGGTACTTCAACCTTGATCTTGATGCGTTTGCGGCTTTGAACCGACTCGGCAAGCTGCTGCATTAGTTCGCTGAACTCCACGCTGACCAGGGCCGCAGGTCGGAGTTCCAAAAGCAGCATGCGCATTTCGGCCAGTGCCCCGCGCGTGAGTTGGTGCAGTTCTAGCAGCCGGGCTTCCACCTTTTGGGGTTGGGTTTTATACTGCCGCGCCAAGGCTTCCGCCATCATACTGGCGGAGAACAGCGTTTGACTCACGGCGTCATGCAGTTCGCGCGAGAGCCGTTCGCGCTCCTGCAAAGCCGCCAGTTCTTGTTCCTTGGCATAAAGGCGAGCGTTTTGCAGCGCAATAGCGGCCTGTTCCGCGAACGCTTGCAGCCGGTCGGCATGAACTTTTGAGAAGAAGTTTAATTTTGTGCTGATCAAATTGATAAATCCGATCATTTCTTTTTTGCGATAAATCGGGGTGCCCACATAGGACCGCCAGCGCTGTTCACGCGAGATGCTGGTTTCTACCCACTCGGCGGAAGACTGAATATCCGCGAGGAGAATGGGCTGGCGGGTATTGGCCATATAGTGAAGATTGGAGGTCTGATCGATAGGAAATTGAACCTGCTCACTGGCTGTCTGGTATCCCCGGCTGCGTACCACACGTGCCACCCCATTTTCGATCAACAGGATTTCGGCGGCATCATGCGGAACCACCCGCCCAATATTGACCAGGATACGATCCAATACTTCGGATAAATTCAGGGTGCTATTGAGCGCCGTGGCGGTGTCGCGCAGGGACTCGGCTAACACGCGCTGTTCGTGTTCCAACATCTGCACCCGTTTGAGTTCGGTAATGTCACGGGCAATGGTCGCTGCTCCAATCACCGTACCGTTTCCATCCCGAATGGGCGTAATTTTGATGGAAACATCTAAAGGTGTGCCATCTTTGCGAACGCGTTTGGCTTCATAGTGTTTAATCGGTATCCCATTTTTGAGCTGAGACATGATCAGATTCAGTTCGTCTTCATGGCCGCGTGGAAACAGGCGCACGACAGACGTGCCGAGTATTTCATCTGCCGAATAACCATACATCAGTTCCGCCCCGGCATTCCAGCTCTGGATAATGCCCTCCAGCGATTTACCAAAGATGGCATCCTCCGAATTTTCGACAATTGAGGCAATATAGCGGCGGTCCTCTTCGGCTTTTTTGCGTTCTGTGATGTCGGTACACGAACCGATATAGCCCAAAAAGACGCCCTTCGCATCAAAACGCGGGATACCATGATCGAGTATCCAACGATAGTCCCCGTCAGCGCGTTTTAAGCGATAATCTCTTTGGAAAGGTTGGCGGTCCTCAAAACACCGCGCATAAATTTCCATACAATGAGCCACATCGTCTGGATGTATGCTTTCGGCCCAACCGTCACCCAACTCCTGTTCCACCGTCCGGCCCGTGAACTCCAACCAGGCTTTGTTGAAATAGGTGTATTGTTTGGTGATGTCGGCCATCCAGATCAGCACCGGGGTACTATCGGCCAGAATCCTGAACCGTTCTTCGCTCTCCCGAAGCTGAATTTCGGCCTGCCGCCGCGCTGTCACATCGCGGAAGACGACCACCGCTCCAATAATCTCGCCTTCGGCATTGCGAATCGGCGCGCCGCTGTCGTCCACCACTTTTTCCTGACCATCCGGTGTCAACATGGACGTGTGATTTTCCAGTTCCACTGCTCGCCCTTCGCGCAGTGCCCGTAAGACGGGATTTTCAATCGGTTCACGCGTTGCTTCATCGATCAGACGAAGCACCTGATCAATGGGTTGGCCGAGCGCGTCCTCGGCATTCCACCCCGTCATTTCGGCGGCCTTGGGATTGAGCAAGGTCACACGCCCCTCGGTATCCGTTGTAATGACCGAATCGGCAATACCCATCAGCGTGACGCGAAGCCATTCGCGGCGCTCATGATTCGCCTGTTCCACCCGTTTCAAGGCGGTGATGTCCTGGAAAACGTTGATCGCAAACAGGACTTGCCCATTTTCATCGACGACAGGGGTAGACCGGAGAGCCGACCAACGTTCGGCTCCCAATTGGTTCCGAAAGCGCACGATTTTTTCGGGGACAACTCGACCTGCCAGGGTCTGCCGACTGGGCAAATGTTCCGCCGCCAGGGGTTGGTTATTCTCATCAAAGATTTCAAAATGGCTCAGAATTTCTGCGGCTGGTGTCGCCATCAGGGTTTTGCTGTCGGCTAATCCAATAATTCGAGCGGCAGCTTCGTTAGCATAAATCAAATGCCCATCGGGAGTCTGGGCTGTAATTCCGTCACTAATGCCACGCAAAATAATATCAAGCTGACCTTTGGATAGTCGCAGCTCTTGTTCACTTCGGTGTCTGGCTTCAAAGACCAGACTTACCAAGATGGCCCCGATAGAAAATAGCACCAGTTGCGCGGCTTCTTCATCTGATATGTTCAGAGAATGGTGGGGAGCCATAAGAAAATAATCGATGGACACGACGGTCAGCAGGATAGCTAACAGGCCGGGGCCAAAACCACCAAACCATGCACTCAGCGTCACAGGAAGCCAGAATAACATAAACGGTGCGTTTTCGGTCAGCGCCTGAAACCCCAGAGAGAAAAATAGGGCGAGCACAACAGAAATCACAGCCACTCCGTACCGCAGCACCAAGCGGTGTCGAGTGCGTGCTACATCGGCAGCGATCACATGAAGAGGTTTCATAATTAACATCGCGCTCACTAATGAACACATGGCGAACTCAGATGTCACCACCTCGCCGGGAGAGAGCGTTTGGATTAATTATACCCTGCTCTGGCAAATGATAGTGCTGTCTTTAGAATATAGTAAAAATCGAAGCTGAAATCCTAACGCGGATCAAGTTGCTTATGGAGGCAAAACGATGGACAACTCTTTGCAGAAATATCGTGAAAAACGCAATTTTGACCTGACCAGTGAACCGTCGGGACAGCATCCCCCAACAACCAGTGATCAACGCCGTTTTGTTATCCAAAAACACGCAGCTTCACGGCTGCATTATGACTTTCGCATCGAGATTGATGGTGTGCTCAAATCGTGGGCTGTTCCGAAAGGCCCCTCCACCAATCCGAGCGACAAACGGCTTGCGATGCCGACGGAAGACCATCCGATTGAATACCTGACCTTTGAAGGGGTGATTCCTGAAGGCGAATATGGTGCCGGTCGGATGATTGTCTGGGACACGGGGCAGTACGAATATCTCAAGGAAGGCTCACTATCACAGGCACTGCAAGCCGGGCGCATCGAAATCAAGCTGGTGGGCCAAAAGCTGCAAGGCGGTTTTGCGCTGATTCGCACGGGAAAGCCGGATGAGGAAGAACGCTGGCTCCTGATTAAGATCAAAGATGAATGGGCCGACACCGAACACGATATTCTAAAGACTGCACCCCAGTCCGTGTTGAGCGGGCGGACAATCGAAGAGGTGGGCCAACAAGCCGCCGACTGAACGCTTATATACGGCGGCGCCAAATTATTCGTGACCCAGCCCCTTCCCTGATGGAAGGGAAGTCAAACCGGATAAAGGGGATAATTATTTTCTTGGGATGCTTCCAGCCGATTCATCTCATTCGCTAACTATTGGCGTTGGGTTGTAGGCTCTTGCGTTTCCATTTTGGCTTCAGGACAGGCGAAAGAATATACTGCTTTGATTGGTCAAATCCAGACGGCTTGGTATAACGTCTCTGATACACATATCGACAAAAAGGAAATGTTCGGTTATGGAATCGACCGATCTTGCATACGAAGCGCCTTTACAGGCCATGCATCATGTAAATGGTTTTGGAATCCGTCCCGGAAATCCACTGCCTTTTGGAGCCAGTCTGGTGCCAGGAGGCGTTAATTTTTCAATTTATTCGCATGCGGCAACGACTTGCACCCTGATCTTGTTTGACAAGCATCAGGTTTTGCCCATAGCCGAAATTCCAATCCCTGCCGCTTACCAGATCGGTGATGTGTTTCCGATCACCGTATTAGGGCTGGATTACGAGAAGATTGAGTATGGTTTCCGCCTGGACGGTCCTTTCGATCCCCAGGCCGGGCACCGTTTTGATCCCAATGCCCTCATCTTGGATCCCTATGCCAAAGCAGTAGGAGGGCGGCAGGTATGGGGTACCACATTTGATCCTGATAACCCCTTCCAGCACCGGGCACGTATCGTTAAAGACAACTTCGATTGGGGGCTGGATCGACCCCTGGCTACCCCGATTGAGGACATCGTGATCTATGAGATGCATGTTCGGGGCTTCACCCGGCACGATTCGTCAGGTGTCAAGCATCCCGGTACCTATGACGCGATCCTGGAAAAAATCCCCTATCTCAGAGAATTAGGAATCAACTGTGTCGAACTCATGCCCATTTTCGAATTTGATGAGTTCGAACATTCCCGCCAAAACCCCGAAACGGGCGAACTCCTCCTGAATTATTGGGGATACAGCCCGGTTGCCTTTTTCGCTCCTAAGGCGGGTTATGCCGCAGCAGGTGAAAGCAGTGGCGAGATCAATGAATTGAAGCTGTTGATCAAAACACTGCATGAAAACGGCATCGAAGTCATCCTGGATGTGGTATTCAATCACACCGCCGAGGGGAATGAGAAGGGACCGACCATTTCATTCAAGGGGTTAGATAACGAACTCTATTATATCCTCACACCCGAAGGGTACTACTATAACTTCAGCGGCACGGGCAACACCTTTAACTGTAACCACCCGACGGTAAGACGGATGATTCTGGACTGCCTGCGCTATTGGGTTTCCGACTATCATGTCGATGGCTTTCGCTTCGATCTGGCCTCTATTCTGACGCGTGATGTGGACGGTATGCCGCTGCCCGATCCGCCGCTACTGCGCGAACTGGCCTTTGATCCGATTCTGGGAAGTACCAAACTGATCGCAGAACCCTGGGATGCCGACGGCTTGTATCATCTGGGTAAATTCCCCGCGTATGGCCGTTGGGCAGAATGGAACGGCCAATACCGGGATACTCTGCGCAAATTTTTGAAAGGCGATCTGGGACAAGCGGGTGCGATGGGCCAAGCGCTGCAAGGCTCACCCAATTTGTATCCACGCCGAGGTCCGATTGCAACGATCAACTTTATCACCGCGCACGATGGTTTTACCCTGATGGACCTTGTATCGTACAACGAGAAATGTAACGACAACAACTTCGAACCCGGTGATAATGGTGGCAACGATAACAACAGTTGGAACTGTGGGGTCGAAGGCCCGACGGATGATCCCGAAGTCAATGCGCTGCGGCGGCAGCAGATTAAAAATGCGGTGGCGATGCTGCTGGTCAGTCAGGGCGTCCCTATGCTGCTGATGGGCGACGAAATTGGACGTACCCAACGCGGCAATAACAACGCCTACTGCCAGGACTCTGACATCAGTTGGATGGACTGGCGTTTTCTGGACCAGAATGGCGATCTGTTCCACTTCTTCAAAGCGTGCATCACCTTCCGCCGCGCGCATGCCGTGTTGCGTAACGGGTATTTTCTCCGCAACGAAGATTATTTGAAATACGGATACTCCGATATAAGCTGGCACGGCCTGAAGGCGATGAAAGCGGATTGGTCCGAAAAAAGCCTTGTGCTGGCGTTTATGCTGTGCGGCGATTACGCCAAAGGCGGCTTGGCTAAGGATCAACACATTTATGTTGCGATGAATATGCACTGGCAGGACCATACATTTGAGCTTCCCGCCTGCCCCAATCACGGCTTGTGGCATCTCTTCACCGATACCGGAACCGGAGTCGTTCATTGGCCGGGGTATGAAGTCTACCTGGAAAATCAAAAAATGCTGCGGCTGAAGTCACATGCGGTTGCCATACTAGTCGGCAAGTAAGCTCGGGGGTGCTGTGAGCGAATACGACAACTTTTCATTAGGGGCCGTCCTGCTGCCTGATCAACGCGGTGAGTTCCGGGTATGGGCACCCCATGTGGATCACGTTGATCTCCATCTGATCGAGCCGGAAAATCGTACCGAACAGATGAAGGCCGAGGGGAACGGTTATTATCACCTGATCCTTGATCATATCCCGCCGGGAACGCTTTACACGTATGTGCTCAAGGGCGATGAACGGCCCGATCCGGCCTCGCGTTTCCAGCCGCAGTCTGTACATGGCCCATCACAGGTGATCTCACAGGCATTCGAGTGGACAGACCAATTATGGTTTGGTCCACGCTTGTCAGCTTACATCATTTATGAGCTGCATATCGGTACTTTTTCGCCGGAAGGCACCTTTGATGGCGTTATTGCCCGCCTGGATAGTCTGATTGATTTGGGCATTACGGCGATTGAGATATTGCCCATCGCCCAGTTCCCAGGAGATCGAAATTGGGGTTACGATGGTGCAGCTCCCTATGCTGTGCAGAATTCGTATGGAGGGCCAGAGGGATTAAAACGGTTGGTCGATGCCTGTCACCAGCAGGGAATCGCCGTCATCTTGGATGTGGTTTACAACCATCTGGGGCCAGAGGGAAACTATCTCAGCGATTTCGGCCCGTATTTTACCGAACGATACCACACAGGTTGGGGCGCAGCGATCAACTTTGATGGCCCTCAGAGCGATGAGGTACGCCGCTTTTTCATCAGCAACGCGCTCTATTGGATCACTGAGTTTCATATCGATGCGCTGCGCCTGGATGCCACCCATGCTTACCTGGACTTTTCAGCTTATCCATTTCTCCAAGAACTAGCAACCGAGGTCCACGTCAGGGCCGAACAGCTTAACCGCCATGTGTACCTGTTCGCTGAAAGTGACCGCGCCGATGATCGCACTCTGCGCACGCCAGAACAAGGCGGTTATGGAATTGATGCACAGTGGAGCGATGATCTTCATCATGTGCTGCACACGCTGCTGACTGGGGAACTGATGGGCTATTACAAGGATTTTGGTAAGTTTTCCCAGCTCGCCATGGCTTTGCGCTGGGGGTACGTGTACAGCGGCGATTATTCAGAATTCCACCAGCGGCGGCATGGCACCTTGGCCCCCGATCTGCCAGCTCACCGTTTCGTGGTTGCCACCCAGAATCACGATCAGGTGGGCAACCGGATGCTCGGAGAGCGTTTGAGCCAACTGACTTCATTTGATGAACTGAAGGTTGCGGCGGCGATTGTTCTGCTTTCACCTTATCTTCCCCTGCTGTTCATGGGGGAAGAATACGGAGAAACCGCACCGTTTCTCTATTTCACCAGTCATACCGATCACGATCTGGCGGAAGCTGTACGTCAAGGTCGCCGTGAAGAATTTACCGACCATCAGTGGGAAGGCGAACCGCCGGATCCCCAAAGCGAGGATACATTCCTGCGATCCAAATTGAATCATGATTTACGCCGTCAAGGGCATCATCAAGTGCTGTTCCGTTTCTATAGGGAGCTTATGCGGCTGCGCAAAACCCATCCTGCCCTGCGCGAATTGGATAAAAATCGTCTGCAAGTGGTGGGCTATGATCGGGAACATGTGATTTTTATGCATCGCTGGCACAACCGTCAGGCTGTTTTTGCAGCCTTCGCCTTGGGCGATCAAGCTGTGGAACTAACATTACCAGTTCCTGGTGGATGCTGGCGCAAGCTTTTGGATTCCACCGAGTATTCCGAAAAGGGAACTGCGGCTCCTTCGCCCTTTCCTACTCAGATCGAACCAGATCAATCTTTGGCGTTCAAACTGTCACCCCATTCTATAGTTCTTTTCGAGAGTGAAGCATGACGGTAACGTCCAGTCTACATGACAAGGTACAGTCAGTTGCACAGCAATTACTCGCGTCTCGACGTATTCCGCGCGCCACCTATCGCTTTCAGATGAATGCGAACTTTACTTTCCGTGACGCGGCAGCGTTGGTGCCTTATTTGCACGAATTGGGGATTAGTGATGTTTATCTATCACCCATCCTCAAGTCACGCCCCGGCAGCACACATGGGTATGATATTTGTGACTATACCGAGATCAACCCCGTCCTCGGCACACCCGATGATTTTGATGCGCTGGTTGCGGCACTCCAGGAACGCGGCATGAGCATCATGCTCGATATGGTGCCGAACCATATGGGGGTAGGACAGGTTTGTAACACCTGGTGGATGGATGTCCTGGAAAACGGACCCAGTTCTGTTTATGCCCACTTTTTTGATATTGATTGGTGGCCTGTTAAAGAGGAACTTCATAACAAGGTGCTGCTCCCGATCCTCGAAGACCAGTTCGGAACCGTGTTGGAAGCCGGTAAATTCCGGCTGGCGATGGAAGAAGGTGCTTTTTTCATCTACTATGGCGAGACGAAACTCCCTGTTACGCCGGATAGTTATGTGGACATGCTTAGTCTGGCTGTGGAAAATCTGACAGCCCTGCTTGATGCAGAAAACGGGCAAATGCTGGAGCTTCAGAGCATTCTCACAGCGCTGCGTAATTTGCCCTCCTATACCGATATTGATCCCGAACACGTTGCCGAACGTAAGCGGGAAAAAGAGGTAATCAAACGCCGCCTGGCCGTTTTATGCCAAACCAGCACTGAAGTTCAGGATACAATCAACGCCACGATCAACGACATCAACGGGGTGCCGGGCAGTCCGCACAGCTTCGACCGGATCGAAATTCTTCTGCACCAGCAGCCTTACCGTCCGGCATTCTGGCGTGTGGCTGCTGATGAAATCAACTATCGCCGCTTTTTTGACATCAACGATATGGCTGCGATTCACGTCGAATTACCCGATGTGTTTGAACAAGTCCACCAGTTGACTTTCCAACTGCTGGCTGAGGGCAAAGTGAGCAGCCTGCGGATCGATCATCCCGACGGCATGTGGAATCCCCCCGCCTACTTCCGTGATCTGCAAACGGAGTATCTGACGTACAAAGTGCGTCAGGAACTAGAGGAAGAGGTCGATCCCGAACTGCTGCATGAGGCTATCCAGCAGTGGTTTGATCGTTATATGCAGGATGCCATCGCGACCGTAAACTGGCCATTTTACGTGGTGGTCGAAAAAATCCTGTCCGAAACAGAACCACTGCCTCCCGATTGGCCTGTTTTTGGTACAACGGGGTACGACTTTATGACAGCGGTGAACGGTATTTTTGTGAACAGCGCTCACGAAGCGGAGTTTGACCGCCTTTACAGCACGTTTGTGGGACACCCGATGAATTTTAAGGAGTTGGTATACAACTCCAAAGAATTGATCATGGGGGAGTCCCTCTCCAGTGAAATTCGCTCCCTCAGCCGCCAGTTGGAACGCATCACCGAGGCCAGCCGTCGCTACCGGGATTTCACCCTCAGCGGGATAACAGCCGCGATCCGGCAGGTCATGGCGGCGATGTCGATTTACCGCACCTATATCACCAGCCCGGAGACGGTTTCGGACCGTGACCAATTTTATATACTCGCGGCGGTATTAGATGCGCGGCGGCGAAATCCTAGCATCTCTCGGCTGGTTTTTAACTTTATCCGTGATACGCTGCTGCTTCGTAATTTGCAGAATTTCAGCCCTGATGCGCGGCCCAGTTTGATCGCCTTTATGATGCGTTTCCAGCAGCTCACGGGGCCGGTGATGGCGAAAAGTGTGGAAGATACCGCATTTTATATCTATAACCGCCTGATTGCGCTCAACGAAGTGGGTGGCCATCCCGAACAATTTGGTTCTTCGCTGGATGTATTCCACGCCCAGAATCAAAATCGGGTCCAATATTGGCCGCAGGCCATGTTATCTACCTCCACACACGACACCAAACGCGGCGAAGATACACGGGCGCGCATTAGCGTGCTGTCCGAAATTCCGCAGGAATGGGAACAGGTGATCCATCGCTGGAGCGAAATGAATGCGGGTTTCAAAACTATCATCGATGAAAGTCCTGCTCCCAGCCGGAATGACGAATACCTGTTTTATCAGACGATCCTGGGGGCTTGGCCGCCCGGTGAAACCATGCCAGATGATAGCTTTCGGGAACGTATGGTGGATTACATGGTCAAGGCCGCGAATGAGTCCAAGATTCACAGCAGTTGGATCAATCCAGATGAAGACTACATCGCCGCGCTGAGTAATTTTGTGCGCAATGTGCTGGATCGTGAGCAGAACCCACAATTCCTGGATGATTATGTGCCCTTCCAACGCCGAATTTCCTATTTCGGCCAGTTCAATTCATTGTCTCAAACCCTGCTCAAGCTGACATCCCCAGGCGTACCGGATATTTACCAGGGGAGTGAACTGTGGAACCTCAATCTGGTAGACCCTGACAATCGCCGCCCCATCAATTATGATGAGCGGCGCGAGCGGTTGGCCGATTTGAAAAATCGTTGGGATGACCAACTCGCTTTGGTGCAGGAATTAGTCAACACGAGCGATACAGGCCAAATCAAGTTGTATGTCACGTCTTGTACGCTTCAATTTCGCCGTGAACATGAAGCCCTGTTCACTTACGGCGACTATGTACCGCTCGAAGTTGAAGGCAACATGGTCGATCATGTTTGTGCTTTTAGCCGGAATCATGAAGGGGATCACGTGGCAGTAATTGTTCCCCGGCTGATTGTTGGGCTAACCCATGGCGAGGAGCGTCTGCCGCTGGGTGATGTTTGGGGTGATACACGCCTCAAGCTTCCACATCCGCGTTATCGTAATCTCCTGACGGGCGAAGAAATCGTTAGTGAGAATAATCTCGCTCAAATTTTGAGCCACTTTTCCCTTGCCTTGCTTGAACCTTGCTAAGCCCTAACAAGTTCTGGGTAGGGCAATTTTGTCCTACCCACAAATCCCCCTTGCAGCCCATTATAAAACTGTCCAACTGGCTGATGTGACAGCTTCTGCTTGCCTTTAAGATCGGCTTATATTCAGTTGCGTATAACACAAGGAAAACCACAATGGCGCTTAAATCTCTGCAAGATTTTCTGGTCGATGAGCTGAAAGACCTGTATGATGCCGAGCACCAGATCACTAAGGCCTTGCCTAAAATGCAAAAGGTTGCCTCCTCGGACAAACTAAAAACTGCGTTTGAGGAACATCTCACTCAGACTGAAAATCAGATTGATCGCCTGGAACAAGCCTTTGAACATCTCGGTAAAAAAGCCACGCGGAAGCACTGCAAGGGTGTTGAAGGTCTGATTAGCGAAGGTGATGAACTGATCAAAGAGGGCGGCGACCCTGATACCGTCGATGCAGCTTTGATCGCCGCGGCTCAAAAAGTCGAACACTACGAAATGGCAAGCTACGGTTCGGCGCGGACCTATGCCCAGATTCTTGGCATGGACGAAGTAGCGGAACTGCTTCAAGCTACCCTGGATGAAGAAGGCGCTACGGACAAAAAACTGACCCAGATCGCCAAGAATGTGAATGTAAAGGCAATGCGCTAACCGGTCCTGATCTTGAACGTAGGGTGACGTCATACCCGGCACGTCACCCTTTATTTTGGAGCACTACACATGAGTGAACCACAGCTTCAACCGCCACAACATCAAAACCGCCAGCCCGGCATTGAATCCCAGATGACGCCGCGTCCCTGGTCTGAAGACGCTCGTTATAAGGGCAGTGATAAACTGTTGGGCAAAGTCGCGCTTATCACGGGTGGCGATAGTGGCATTGGCCGTTCCGTCGCTATTTATTATGCCAAAGAGGGCGCACATGTGGCGGTTGTTTATCTGAATGAACATCAGGACGCCCAGGAAACCAAACGACAAGTGGAAGAAGAAGGCCGCCACTGTCTGTTGCTAGCCGGTGATATTGGGAACGAAGCATTTTGTCGTCAGGCAGTTGAGCAGACCATTCAGGAATTTGGTCGCCTGGATATTCTCGTCAACAATGCGGCGGAACAACATCCGCAGGACAGCATCGCAAAAATTACGGCAGAGCAGTTAGAGCGTACCTTCCGCACCAATATTTTTGCGATGTTTTTCCTGACCAAAGCCGCCCTACCCTATCTCAAAGGCGGCAGCGCCATCATCAATACCACCTCTGTCACCGCCTATAGAGGCAATCCGACTCTGTTGGACTACTCCTCCACCAAAGGTGCAATTGTGGCCTTTACCCGTTCGCTTGCCCAGCAGTTAGCCGACCAAGGCATTCGGGTGAATGCGGTTGCGCCGGGTCCCATCTGGACACCGCTTATCCCTTCGACTTTTCCGGCAGAAAAAGTAGCTTCGTTTGGGTCAGATGTGCCATTAAAACGTCCCGGCCAACCCGAAGAAGTCGCTCCCAGTTTTGTCTTTTTAGCCTCCGATGATTCTTCGTATTTTACGGGACAAGTTTTACATCCGAATGGTGGAGAAATGGTCAATGGCTAATCCGCTTTCAACATGTGCTGCGCTCGTTGCAGCATTTTTTGGGCACCCTCATATGCCAGCAGGTTCAGCGCTTCTTCAAAGGTGGCCCAACGCACCTCTTCCATTTCGGCATCATGTTCCATTTCGCTGCCTGCTTCATATTCCATGAGAAAATAGTAAACAGACTTAAAGACACGCATGCCGTGTGAGACATAAATATAGCGTTCTGGCTCCCCCATCGACGCCATCACGTGAGCTTTCACTCCCACTTCTTCTTGAACTTCACGTAAAGCGGCGGTTTCCAATGCTTCGTCTTTGCTTACCAACCCTTTGGGCAGCACCCAACGGTGATACCCGGCATCTTTACCAATCAGCACTTCGTACGTCTTTCCGCTGCGACGGTACACGACACCGCCGGCTGATACTTCATTCCGTGATTTCAACGTTCCGCCTCCCTGAACTTTGGAATATTCGATCCCCGCGCAGCAAATAAAAGATGCATATGGCGATGGTCACCAGAGTAATTCCCATTCCCCCATAAAACAGGGGCGGACGGTATGAAAATTGCACGTAATGAGAGCCTGGGGGCAGAATGACGCCGATCAGTCCTCCCACCGATTCTAGTTCGGATTGGCGTCCATCAACCTCCACTTTCCACCCTGGATAGGCGCGTTCCTGGACGACCACAACCTGCTCAGACCCCGCATCCGGTACCTCGAGTTTGATGGTGTCGGGGTATCGTGTATAAGAAAAAATCGGCGTTGTAATCGACAGCGGCAGGTTTTCTTCCATATTGCGGAGCAGCGATAAGGGCACGCTAAATGCGTAGCTCAAGGTTTCGACCGGGTTATGGTACAGACAGTTGGCGATAGGAGTGCCTTCGACTGCCTCATAATCATGTCTCGTGAACCAGTCCTGATCTTGTGCAGTCACGGCTATGCCATATTCGGCGGGCATTTGGGTCAGATCAAATTGGGTGAGCGTTGATTTTTGGGGCATCGGATAATAGTCAGCCGAAATATTGGACAATCTGACGTGCTGTTCGAGGAAGACATAAACGGCGTTGTAATCCCACCGGAAAACGGTGAGTTCTACGCCGGGATGTTGTTCTCGCAGCCATACGACACAGGTATTCGTGACCCAAGCATCATACCGCGCGTTTGTCCCTTCAGGTCGTGCCATCGTATGCCACTGCAACACCACCTGCCAGGCCGCCGCGCCGCTGCTTAACGCCAATACGCCCATCGCCACATAGATCAGACTGCGCGCCGCTGGGAAAACTTTTGGGCACTGCTGCTTGAGTGCTTGCCACAGCGTATCCACACGCATCACCCCCAGCACCCCGATCCAGAAAGAAGCAACCGCCAGCGCTCGCCCCACAAAGCGCCATTGATCGAGCAGCGGCACGTGCTGATACAACCAGACAATCGAGGGATACCCGCCCGATCCCCATAAGGTGAAGAAAAGAATCAGCACGATCCCAACCAGCCATATCCGCCCATCCGTGCGGGATGACCATCCAAACGGCAGCAGCGTCACCATCAGCATGAGAAACCAGAAGGGGATGCTATAACTGTAGTAGAATTCCCAGGGGCCGGGCGCAAGCTGGCGTTCATACAGGCTGAAATCCCCGTTAAAATACTGTTCGATGACCCGTGTGATTTCCGCAACCTGCCCGCCAGCGGGATCGCCGGCATGCCCGCCGATGTAATCACGCTGAACCCACAACGGCAGCAGCGTGATGGCGCATAATCCCAGGGTGAGGAGTGCCGCCCACTCCAACCGCCGCAGCGCATACCAATTCACCTCTCGCCGCGAGACAAGCTGCGACAGCGCCAGCAGCGCGACAACCACCAGCATGGGGAGGGTGTACCAGATATTTCCTGCCCAGAACAACAGTGCGCCCATTACCGCAGTGAGCACGACGGGCCAGCGCTGCCCCGGCCTATGACAGATCGCCAGCACACCGCCTACAATCCAGGGGAAATAGGCTTGGCTCACGCCCAGTTGAAAATATCCCATGCCGAGCATGGCGTGCATGTTGCCTTTACCCAGCATCAAAAGGCCCAGCAGCACGCGTCCCAGACTTCCTACGCCGAGCATTCGTCCCAAAAACCACCCGCCAATCCCTGCCAGCAGCGCATAGAGCACGACGCTGATTTTGATACCGTTCACGCCGCCCCACAGCAGCGCGGGCAGGGTGCTGACCGGATTAAACACGAAAGCGAATGGGTTATCGACCAACGGTTCGCCCGTTTCCAACCAGGGCTGCCACAGCGGTAAATAGCCGTATTCCCGCACATTAAGGGCGGCAGTATAGGCCGAACTGGTCAGCCATTCAGCTTCTCCGCCGGGTAGCCGCTCTGTTTCATCCAGAGTCGCAAAAGGTCGGGTGGCCCATAGGGCGGCGCAGACAATCAGCAGGATTTCCACCAGCGCGACCGGGCGCGGCAGTCGCCGTTTTTCAGGCTGGGCCTGGGGTATCGTGGGTTGAAACAAGAGCTGGATTAACAGCTTTGCCCCCGCCGGGGATTGCCGCCGCCCCACCAGCAGAAACCACACCGCCGCCAGCGACAAACCGCTAAACAGCAGCGTCGATACCCCGCGCGGTAAATTGATCAATGCCATCACCAGGATAAGCGCCAGCGTAACTACCGCCAGCCACCGGAAATGGGAGACTTTATGCATAGAGCAACCTTGTCCAGCAAGCAGTTTGCGAAATTATAGTTTAGTGGGGTTCCATGGGGAAGACAACGCGGAACGTACTCCCTTTGCCCGGTTGACTTTCGACTTCGATCCGGCCATTATGCGAATCGATCACCTTTTTGGCAATCGCCAGACCCAATCCGACCCCACCTGTAGTCGCTGACCGGGCTTTATCTACCCGGTAAAGCCGGTTGAAAATGTAAGGCAGATCGTCCTGGTCAATCCCGCAGCCCGTATCCTGAACAGTCACTATTGCATGCTGCGCTTCGGTGGCAGTTCGGACCGTGATCATTCCTTCGGGGGGCGTAAACTGCACAGCATTTTGGACCAGTTCGGATAATGCCCGTTCCAATTCGGCTTCATCCGCTAGAATCAGAGGCGCTTGGGAGGTCAGTTCGAGGTCCAAATGGAGATTCTTTTCTTCGATAGACGATATAAGCTGGATCGCCGCATCTTCAACAATTCGATTGAGCGCGACGGGGTGCAGAGAAAATGTTGCATCACTATCCAGGCGGGTCATCGTCAGCAGCCCTTCCAGTAGTTGGGCAAGCCGCGCCGTTTGGCGGTAAATCAGCAAAATATGCTGTTTTTGGTGGTCGGGATCGTGAATCTTCTGGAGTAAATAAGCACTGGTGTTAATGGTAGACAAGGGCGTTTTGAAGTCATGTGAAATATCCCGAACAAAATCGGTCATCACACGCACCCGTTCTCGTTCGGCAAAGGCTTGTTGTTCGGCCTGTCGATGCGCGGTGATGTCCATGATAGCCGCTACCCCACCCACAACCTGACCTGATTCATCACGAATGGGGGCGGCAGAACTCAGAATCGTAGCCTGTGTTCCATCCAATCGTCCCAGAAAGATCACTTCCCCGTTGGTTGTCTCCCCATCCTGTAATGCCCGCGCCAATCCCCAATCCTCGGCTTGCATTAACAGACCAGAGTCCGCCCGCCATCCTTTATAAGCGCTGTAATCCGAGATGCTTTTTGCCATCGGAACCGGACCGCCCAGAATGCGCATCATCTCGTCATTCGTTTCAACAATTCGCCCGGTTGGGTCAGCAATCAGCACACCGACCGGCAGCGCCGCTAATACGGTGCGCAGTTGTCGCCGCTGCTGCACCACCCGGTTATGCGCCTGGGCCATAATCTTTTCAACCCACTTGCATTCGGTAATATCGTGCGCAATCGCGGCTAGTCCAATGAGGTGCCCTTCCTTATCGCGGATAGGGGAGGCCGTCAAAGAAACCTCTAAGATCGACCCGTCTTTTTTGAGCTGCTTGGTTTCAAAGGAAACAACTCGTTCGCCCCGTTTCAGGTTGTTAACGAGTTGCTGGTGTTCATCCTCATATCCCGGTGGGGCCAGCATCGTGATGGATTTCCCCAGCGCTTCTTGGGCTTTGTATCCATAAACCCGTTCGGCTCCTCGGTTCCAGGTAACAATCACGCCGTCCAGAGTCCGCCCAATAATCGGATCATCTGAATTTTGCAGCACAGCGGAGAGATAAAGTTGATCTTCATCGGAATACGGAAATTCAGTCACATAGCGCAGATGCCAATGCAGCGTGTGATTAATTCGCCAGCAGACCACATTGGCCCGAAAGTCTGTTCCGGCTGCGGTTCGAACGGCGACACCATATTTTTGTAGTTTCTTCTCGGAATTAAGGCGTGTAATCCACTTCCGAAATTCGATTTGATCTGCTTCGATGATGAATGCGCTTAAAACTTTCCCAACCATAAATTCGCCGGACGAATTAAAGAATTGTTCGGCGGCTTCGTTCGCATCAATGATTTTTAGCTGAGTATTATCGGTGAGCAAATAGGCGTCGGGTGCCGATTTAAACAACGCTTGATAACTCTGCTTTTCAGCTTCAAGTTCACGGTACGCCGCTGCTAGTTGTTCATAGGACTGGCTGTGAAATGCATCTTCTAGCGCCACATTAGACAACTTGTATTCCATTCGTTTTATTAGTTCTGGCTAGATTTTAGACTAACGCCATTCAGATCACTAACACGATTCACCATTGAAGTTCACCATCCAAGTTAGGTAGTGAATGGTGATGACAGGGTAGAACTTTTGTGCTATTCTGAATATGATCACTTTTGCACTTTTCCAAACATATAAGGTCGGTCCAAGAAAATAATTCTCCGCATCTGGCGAATTTGACTCCCCTTAAGGAAGGGGCAAGGGGGGGTAGAAAATCAACCCCAGATCGACAAAGTAGGGGTTTTGTAGATCTTTTCAGGTTCAAAATGATAAAAGCGGGGGGGGGATCATTCAAAAGTTCGACAAACGCAACTGTCAAACATGCTTCACGGGGTAACTAGTCGCCATCCACAACCCCTCGCGAACGGAGCGTTTGCATCAACTGTTCGTAGCTAATGCCGTACCGGGCCGCAACTTCTTTCGCATAACTGCGTCCCATCGGTGGACCTGGAATAATTTTGAAGGTTTGTTTGACCGATCCGTTGTTGCTGTCGCTCACCAACGAGATCAAACTTGCAACCATGCTGTCGCCAGGAATCTCAGCATTTAAGGCATCGACTTGCTCTGCTAATTCGTGCAAATGTGTCGCGTAGATGGCGCGTGCGCCCAATCGTCGCAAAACTGCCACCAAATCCCGCGCGAGATACAGGCTCTCTCCGAAGCTCGTGCTGGACAGCGACTCGTTGAGCAGAACCAAACTGTACCGGGTCACTTGAGCAAATATTTCGCTCAGCCGTCGCGATTCTTCACCCAACCGTCCCGCTTCTATTTCCGGCGCTTCTTGAACCGGAAAGTGCGTAAAGATATGGTCTACCGGGCTGACCTTTGCACTGCTTCCGGGAACATAGAGTCCTGCCTGAGCCAACACGTGGATTAATCCGCAGGCTTGTGTGTAAGTGGTTTTGCCGCCCTGGTTTGGCCCGGTCAGAATAAAAATGCGCGCTTCCGAGTCGAATTTCACGTCATTTTTGACAATAAGGGCTTCCAACTGTTTTTCGCCCTTTGCCAACAGCCGGATCGCCAGATTGAGATTATACGTTTCTGCTGCCTCACAGGTTCGTTCCGGTTGCAGTCTGATCTCCGGGCGGCAGATCGGCATTCCCGCATCCCTAAGCTGGTTAAACAACCCCACCGCGCCCAGGTAAAACGCGAGTTCGATTTTTAACGTGCCCAAAAACTGTGTATTGATCCGGGTATAGCGCTGCAAGGCATCCGCTACCGGGCGACTCGCCTGTTTGACCACCTGCGCCAGATCGCGGAACAACGGGTACATCATCGGATCACTTAGATCAATGCCCGTAGGACTGGTGGAATTTGAAACGGTATGCAGCGCGGCGATCCCCTCCCATTCATTTTGGATATTAAACAGCGTGCCGATCAGCGACGACCCTAACCCACGAAATTTCTTCTTATTGATGGCGAGTAAGGTGGCTCCCACGGGGCGAAGCTGCTCATCCAAATTGATACCAATCGTGATACTGGCAATGCTGCGCACTTTAGAAAGCATTTCAGGTAGTTCACCAGCCAGCGACTGGAAATCCTTGCTGTTTGCGATCTCCGTGATCCGGTCCTGTAAGCGTCGCAACCCGTCAGATTCTAACTTTCGTTGGATCAGCAGGTCATGTAATCCGCTGACACATGTGACATAACTTTCGAGTTGTCCCACCCGCCATACAATTTCATGCAGCGGTGTGTGCCCGGAACGCTGCGTATACCCGAAATGATCCAGGGCTTCAATTTCGGGCAGCAATTTGTTCAGCCCACTGACCAGTTTAGGATGATCAAAAAATTCCGTCAGGATGGCCTGACGGTAATTGATAACAGCCGACGAATCGCACAGATTGAGCAGGATAGATCGAATTTCGCTTGTGTAACGGCGCGAAGGTGTAATCGCCACAATCATCTGATCGAGATCGAGGTCGGCAATCGCATGCGCATTCAACCGCACCGAATCAGACCGCTGGAAATCCGGCGGCCATAATAAACTCAGATCATAAGGTGAACGGTAGAATGCCATTCTTCAATTGTAGCAGGAAGGCTTAACGCAGGGCCGTTACAAATTCACGTACTGCTTCTGTTCCGCCCGAATCCGCCGTTCGGATCAGCGCGCTCCCGACGATATAGCCATCCACCAGATTGCTCACCATTTGCACATGTTCCGGCTTGCTGATTCCAAAGCCCATCACGAGCGGCTGATTAGTCCGCTCCCGAACCCGCCCGATAAATGCAGTCAGGTCCGCCGGTAGTTCCGTCCGCGCACCGGTAACGCCCGTCACCGACACGACATAAATGAATCCGGTTGCATGTTGGCCCACCAATTCAATTCGGGTTTCGTTGCTTGTCGGAGCCAGGAAAAACACCAGCGCCAAACCTTCTTTGGCGCAAATCGCCATCAACAGTTGAGCTTCTTCCGGCGGCAGATCAGGAATGATCAAGCCATCCGCGCCCGCAGCTTTGGCGTCATGCACGAACTTTTCCGGTCCATAAGCCAACACCGGATTTAAATAGCCCATCAGCAGCATCGGCTGTGTCACGCCGCGCGCCCGCAGTTCGCGCACCGCATCCAGGCAAACGCGGGTTGTCGTGCCATTTTCGAGTGCGATCTGGGTGGCCGCTTGAATCGTCGGCCCGTCGGCCAGCGGATCGCTGAACGGCACGCCGATTTCAAAGCCATCTACGCCGTCTTCCGCGAGAGCGGTAATGATGTCGAGCGACTCGGCATAGGACGGATACCCGATAGGGAAATAGGGCAAAAACGCCGCGCGTTGTTCGGATCGCGCCCGCGTAAACATAGCAGCAATCGCATCTAGTCCCGTTTTCACCGTTGGTCCCCCAATTCCTTAATCACCGTATCCAAATCCTTATCGCCGCGCCCGGACAGGTTGACCAGAATGATCGCGTTTTTCGGTAGCTGTGGCGCATAGCGGATCACTTCAGCGACGGCATGTGAACTTTCCAACGCCGGGATAATTCCTTCCAGTTTGCACAACATCTGGAATGCTTCCAGCGCGGCATCATCGTTCGCTGTGGTGTAAAATGCACGCTCCATCTTGCGCAGGTAGGCATGTTCGGGGCCAACCGACGCATAATCCAGCCCGGCGGAAATGCTGTGTGTATTCCGAATCTGCCCATCCTCATCTTGCAGCACGAAGGATCGTGTGCCTTGCAGCACCCCCGGTCTGCCAATCTTCGGATCAGCAAACCGCGCCGCGTGTTCGCCGCTTTCGATTCCGCGTCCGCCCGCTTCGACCCCGATCAGATCGACATCGGCATCATCACGGAAGGCATGAAACAGCCCAATCGCATTGCTGCCGCCGCCCACACAGGCGATACATGCATCCGGCAGACGCCCGACTTCATCCAGCATCTGCTGCCGCGCCTCGATCCCGATCACGCTCTGGAAATCGCGGACCATGCGCGGATACGGGTGCGGTCCTAAGGCCGAGCCGAGCAAATAGTGGGTGGTGCGCACATTCGTAACCCAGTCGCGGATAGCCTCATTGATGGCATCCTTCAGCGTGCGGCTGCCGCTTTCCACCGGGATCACTTCGGTGCCCAGCAGTTGCATGCGAAAAACGTTCGGCTGCTGCCGCGCCATATCCACGCTGCCCATGTATACGTGGCATTCGAGACCGAGAAGCGCCGCCACCGTTGCACTGGCAACGCCGTGCTGACCTGCGCCCGTTTCGGCCACAATGCGTCGTTTGCCCATCCGCTGGGCCAGGAGTGCCTGCCCCAGCGCATTATTGATCTTATGCGCGCCTGTATGGGCCAAATCTTCGCGCTTCAGATAAATCTGTGCGCCGCCCAGATGTTCCGACAGCCGCTTCGCATAGGTGATCGGCGTCGGACGCCCGGTATATGTGCGCTGCAACTCCGCGAACTGCGTCTGGAATTCAGGATCAACCAGTGCGGCTTCATAGGCGGCTGTCAGTTCATCCAGTGCCGGAATCAAGGTCTCCGGCACAAATCGCCCGCCAAACTCTCCGAAATAGCCGCGTTCGTCGGGCACAGAAACATCATGTTGTCCTTGCATACTTTATATACCTACTATTGAACTTCGGCGCTCGACAAGGATAGTATCTTTCCATACGCCGTTGAGCTGGCCCAGTTTCTCACGGCAACCTACGGTGCGAAAACCACACGCGGCAACCAGCGCCAAACTGGGTGAATTTTCGGCAAGAATATGCCCTTGCAGTGTCCATAGTCCACAGCGCTCAGATTCTGCGATTAGGGCATTGAGGAGGGCTTTACCGACTCCTTGTCCGCGCGCCGCTGCGCCAATATAAACACTGACTTCGGCCACCCCTGCATACACAGCCCGGCTGGAAACTGGAGTCAGTGCGGCCCAGCCGAGCACTTGTCCATCGCGTTTGGCGACCAGCCGGCAGATCTCCAAATGAGCCGTATCCCACTTCTCCCATTCGGGGGCTGTTACTTCCAGGGTAGCGTGCCCCGTATCGATTCCTTCCTGATAAATCACCCGCATCGCATCCCAATCACCCGGATGCATCGGTTCAATTGTCAAATCCATAATCATCTCCAGGTGCCAAATGCACCGCACGAATAAACGCTTGGACTTTGTCTCGATTCTTAACGCCCGGTGTGCCGCTTTCGACGCCGCTTGCCACATCAACGGCCCAGGGCTGAATCGCCTGCACCCGCGTGGCAACATTGTCGGGAGTCAATCCACCGGCCAGCATCAAACGCGGCACCAACGCTTTCGCAGCCAAAGCTACTTCGATACTCGCCTGTTCGCCCGTGCCCCCATATAACTCTTTGTGATAGGCATCAACCAGAATGGAGGGCATATGTTCGGTTTGAGGCGCGTACCGAATATACTGTACTGATTGATCACACGCTTCGTTAAGCTGGCGCGGGCGAATCGCCTTGATCACAGGACGATCCAACCGAGATAAAAAATTGCTCGGCTCATCGCCGCTCAACTGCGCCAAATCTAAACCTGCGCCATCCATAATTTGCCGGATATTCTCGCGGCTCTCGTTGACAAAAACCCCAACCAGCAGCGGGCATTCCACACCAAAGTTCTGCCGCAGTGTATCGGTAATCGCGCTCACGGTGTCGGGTGCAATATAACGCGGCGTTTTGCGGTAGAAATTGAAGCCGAGCATATCCGCGCCCAGTTCGGCACAGGCCAGCGCGTCTTCCAATGTTGTAATGCCGCAGATTTTGATGCGTGTCATGCGCGTCGCTCCTGACTGCTCATCTCACGCACCTGGGCCGCGATATTTTCCGCCTTGACCAGCGCTTCCCCAACCAGCACCGCATGAACGCCCAACTCGCCCATCTTCCGCACGTCATCTCCGGTGAAGATGCCACTTTCCGCCACCACCGTGATCTCCGGCGGAATCAGCTTAATAAGGCGTGCTGTGGTATTCAAATCCACCTCAAAGGTTTTCAGATCGCGGTTGTTGATGCCGATGACTTGCGGACTGAGCCGCAGCGCCCGCTCCAGTTCCTGTTCGTTGTGGACTTCGACCAGCGCCGCCATATCGAAATCCGAGATCAGCGAATAGAAGTCATCCAACTGCACGTCATCTAACACGGCGGTAATGAGTAGGATTGCGTCCGCACCCGCTGCGCGGCTCTGGTAAATCTGGAAGTCATCGATCAGAAAATCCTTGCGCAGCACTGGCACTTTGACGGCGCGCCGTACCACCGCCAGATCGTTGAGGTGCCCCTTAAAGAATTCCTGATCGGTCAGCACGGAGATTGCCGCCGCGCCGTTTTGATCATACGTTTGGCCCAGCGCCAGCGGATCGAATGGATCGATCAGGATGCCGCGCGAGGGCGACGCATGTTTGATTTCGGCAATGAGCGCCACTGTATTGCCACGCAGCGCCGACACAAAATCGCGTGGATTCGGTGCGATGTTCACTGCCGCCGTCATATGGGCTGAAGCTACTCTGGATTTACCTTTGGCAAGTTCCTGTACCTTTTGTTCTAAAATTTTGTCTAATATCGTGTCAGTGCGAATAAAATGATCAGGCATGGGCTAGTTCCCGGCTATACTCGATTAACTGGTTAAGTTTGGCATGCGCTGTGCCGTTCGAAATGACTTCTTTGGCAAGCTCAATGCCATCCTTAATATTATCAACCTTCCCGCCTGCAACCAAAGCCGCACCTGAATTCAGCAGCACGACATCGCGTTTGTGGCTATTTAACGTCCCGCTCAGGATGCCCCGTAGGATAGCGGCATTCATTACCGCATCACCGCCGACCAGGTCGGAAATATGCGCGGGTTCGAGATCATAATCGATAGGATCGAGTTCATAACTCTGAACTGTGCCATTTTGATAATGACTGATCTGATTGGGGCCTGTCGTCGTCAATTCGTCCAAGCCGCCATAACCGCACACCACAATCGCGGATTTGGAGCCGAGTTCGCCCAATACATGTGCGATAAAGTCGGTTAAATCCTGCGCGAAAACGCCCATCAACTGCCGCTGTGCGCCTGCCGGGTTGGTCAGCGGGCCAAGCAGATTAAAGATCGTGCGCACGGCAAGCTGGCGGCGTGGACCAATCGCATGTTTCATGGCTGGGTGAAGTCGCGGCGCGAACAGAAACCCAATGCCGATCTCATCAATACATTGGCCGACCTGCTCCGGCGTCAGGTCGAGATTCACGCCGAGTTCGGCCAGCACATCGGCGCTGCCGCATTTGCTGGTCGCGGCGCGGTTACCATGTTTCGCGATTTTTAGACCTGCGCCCGCCGCTACAAACGCGACGGTGGTGCTGATATTGAACGTTCCCGATTTGTCGCCACCTGTGCCACAGGTATCCAGCAAATCGCCCGACGTTTGGGTAGGCACGCGAAGCGCGTTAGCGCGCATAGCGCGGGCGCTGCCAATGATTTCGTCCATCGTTTCGCCCTTCATGCGCAGCCCCATCAGATAAGCGCCGATCTGCGCTTCGGAGGCTTCGCCAGCCATGATTTGATTCATCACCGCTTCGGCTTCGTCGATCTGGAGATGTCCAAACCGGGAAATGATTTCAATTGCACGCTGAATGTCCATTGTCATTTTGTCACCCCTTCTAGAGACGGTTATCCAGAAAATTCTGTAAAATACGCGGACCAAACTTGGTCAGAATGCTTTCGGGATGGAACTGCACCCCGACGATAGGATATTCCTTAT
>DATAMF010000542.1:0-28126 GCA_036260665.1 Aggregatilineaceae bacterium
ATCGCAGGCGGCAGCGCCGCGCTGACGGTTTCAGTCGAAGGCGCGGAAGACGATCACGATGCGGGTTACGCCCAAATCAAGGAAAAGAAGGTCAATGCGCAGGATGTTGTCGTCGGGATCGCGGCCAGCGGGCGAACACCCTATGTGATCG
Source organism: Aggregatilineaceae bacterium (assembly GCA_036260665.1). Lineage (GTDB taxonomy): Bacteria > Chloroflexota > Anaerolineae > Aggregatilineales > Aggregatilineaceae > DATAMF01. The sequence continues at coordinate 152 of DATAMF010000542.1, forward strand.
GCGCGCTCCAGGCCGCCAACGAAGCGGGTGCCGCCACCGTCGCTGTCACCTGCAACCGTCCCGCCCCCCATGCTGGAACTGGCCCAATATCCGATTGCGGCTGTGGTCGGCCCCGAAATTATCGCCGGGTCCACCCGCCTCAAAGCCGGGACCGCGCAGAAAATGATCCTCAACATGCTCAGCTCGGCCAGCATGATCCAGCTTGGCAAAGTCTACGGCAATTTGATGGTCGATGTAAAAGTCACCAACCAGAAACTGGCAAAACGCGCGCAGGGCATCGTGATGAAGGTCGCCCATATCAGCGAGTCGGAAGCCATCCGCCTGCTCGAACAGACGCATAATGAAGTCAAAGCCGCGATTGTGATGGCGCGTCTCGGTGTGACCGCCGACGAAGCCCGCGCCCAACTTGCCCAGGCCGAGGGGATGCTCCGCCGCGTCCTGCACGACACCTAGTACATTGTGGCATGCAGTTTTTCGTAGGGGTAGGGCACTAGTATTCCAAGTTAACCATCGAAGTTAGTCACTGAAATACTATACATGTCCGAACACTTGTGCTATCCTCTATCTTAGACCAGTTGCACCTTTCCAACTCAAAATCCGTGACGCCCAACCCGCCTCTCGCCCGTTTTTTTCCTCAAAATGCTCCACAAAGTGGGGGGGGGGATCACTCAGAAGATCGACAAATTGGCCCTTTTGACACCCTGTTTCTCCCTTAAACAAGGTGCCAAGGGGGGGTAACTTTTTAAAGCAAGATCAACAAACGAACTCCCTTGAGCGAGAGAATGTTGATTTCGGCAGATCTTAGATCGAACTTAGATCCGCCTAAAACAGGCGTAAACATGCTCTCCAACAACACGACAACTCACTTTCACGCCACCACCCTGTTTTACTGCCGCGACCAGGCCGGATAACTATCCATCGCATTATGATAAGCCAGATAATACATATTACTCCCGTCTTTGTTCATCAGGGTCAGTTCGGAATTTCCATCCACCGTTGAAACATAGAGTATCTGAAGCCCGTCCGGCGACCAGACCGGAAATCGGTCTTCAATGGTGTTCTGAGTGAGCACGCGCACGGTGCCGCCATCCGCTTGCATCAGGTAGATGTCCCAATCGCCATCCCGCCCCGACGCAAACGCAATTTGCGCGCCGTCCGGCGACCACGCCGGAGTCTGATCAGCCCCATCGTCATCGGTCAGCCGGATCAGATCGCTTCCATCGAGATTGATGGTGTAAATCTCCCAGTTCCCATCTCGATCCGAGGTGAACATCATCCGGTTGCCATCCGGCGACCAGCTTGGTTCGCCTTCATTCGAACTCGCGTGAGTCAAATTCCGAACCTCGCTGCCATCCGCCTTCATGATATAGATGTCATAGTTCCCATCGCGATTCGAATTAAACGCAATTTGTGTGCCGTCCGGCGACCATACCGGACTCCATTCTTCTCCTGGAGTTTCCGTTAGCCGCTGAAGGTTGTTGCCATCCTTGTCCATCACATACAGTTCGCCGTTTCCATCTTGGTTCGAAACAAAAACGATCTGCTTGCCATCCGGCGACCAGTTGGGACTCCATTCGGCTGTATAGCTGTCGGTTAGCTGGCGAATATGGCTGCCATCGGGCTTTATAACATACAGATCACTTTGGATGTCCCGATCAGTGAGAAACGTGATCTGTTTACCATCCGGTGACCAACTCGGATTCCAATCCTTGTACATGTTATCGGTAACGGGAATGCTATCACTGCCGTCCGCATTCATCACATAAATGTCCCAGTCGCCATCAATCCCCGACACAAAAACAATCTGGCTGCCGTCGGGCGACCACACCGGCTGAAAATCCGCCGTATCGTTATGCGTGATCTGCCTGACGTTACCCCCATCCGCATCCATCACAAAAATTTCACTTTCCCCATCCCGATCCGATTGAAACGCAATCTGTGTTCCATCGGGCGACCAGACTGGATGCCAATCGGCTCCACTATCGTTAGTAATGCGCTGGCTCGTACCGTCCTTCAGAACATAGATTTCGCCATTGTTCTCGCTGTTGGACACATAAGCAATCTGCTGTCCATCCGGTGCCCACGCGGGCTGGTAGAAACTACCGCCCTCCGTCGTGATCTGCTCCAAATCGCTGCCATCCGCGTTCATCACGTATAAATTAGTCATTCCGTCAACATACGACCAGAACACAATCCGACTCCCATCCGGCGACCAGGCTGGTTCACCGTCTGCGGCGTCACCGTGGGTTAGTTGGCGTGGATGGCTGCCATCGGCATTGATCACTCTAATATCGTAATCCGCGGCAAAGAGAATCTGGCTGCCATCCGGCGAATAAGTCGGCTCCCAATCTTCCAGGCTGTCATCGGTCAGCCGGAGCGGATTTGAACCATCTACATTGACCGTGTAAATTTCCTGACTGCCGTTACGCGTTGAAATAAAAGCGATTTCGGTATCTCTCGCCGTCAGTTCCTCCGCGCTCCCCGCCATCAAGGTGGTTGTATCAAACAGAGTCACGATGAAGGCAAGGATGATCATGCTGTGAATACCATGCCGTTTCATACTCTATCTTCCCCCAGTCCCACACCGGGTAGCATAGCGATGAGAAGCGCGAAGGGAATCGAAAGGATCACGCCCAACCAGAAGCAAGTTATGTTTTTTCCCATTTTCTACTCCCTTACTATCTGCATCCAGCATAAGACACTTGTCCGCATCTTGCTAGACGAACCAGATTGAAAATGAATGGGAAGGCAATGGAAGCCGTATTGGTAGGGGAAATTATATAGGAGGCTGCCAAAGCGCGCACAACAGCTTGTTTCTTTTCCTGGATTATGCTTGAATTGCAGATGGGTCTGCTGCCTCAAGGAGGTCCTATGTCATTCTCCTCGCGTCTTTATCTGGTCATCATCGGGGTTTTGTTTGTTCTTCTGGTTGTCAGCCGGTATACAGGCAAAAGTCAGGAGTCGTGCAGTTCGCTGCTGAAGAATGCCCCCATTCAAGGCTCCGAGGTCAAAGCCATCAAGTCCGACATCACCGGGCGCAGCTACGATCTGTACATCCATGTTCCCGATGAATCCGTCGCCAACCGAAAATATCCTGTTCTGTATGTGCTCGATGGTCAATGGGATTTTAAACTGCTCGATTCGATTTTTGGCGGGCTGAACTACGATGGTTACGTGCCCCAACTGATCATTGTCGGCATCACATATTCCGGCCCCGATCCCGACTATGACTCGCTGCGGGCCAAAGATTACACGCCTACCCAAGACCCGTCTGTTTCAGGTTCCGGTGACGCGCCCAAATTTCTTGATTTTCTGAAGCAAGAACTGATCCCCTTCATCGAATCTAAATATCCGGCTGACCCCACCCGCCGCGTCCTGATGGGCAGTTCTTACGGCGGGCTTTTCACGCTGTACGCTATGTTCGAAGACCCGGCCTTGTTCAGCGGTTATGTGGCGGCCAGCCCCGCCGTAACGTTCGGCAGCCGGTTTGTGTTCACCCAGGAAGCCGAATACGCCGAGAACCATACCGAATTGCCGGTCAAGCTGTTTTTGAGTGTGGGCGCAGCGGAAAGTTTAGCCTATCCGGTCCAGAACTTTATGCAGACGTTGAAAGATCGCGGTTACGGCGGTCTCAACATGGAAGCGCGCACTATCGAAGGCGAGCGCCACGCGGGGAACAAACCCGAAGCCTTCAATCGTGGGCTGCGTTTCATCTTTCAAAATTAACGGCACAGCAAACGCTTTAAGAATAAAAATGGGGGAAACAACTTCCCCATCCGGCGGTACGAACACGTCCACTTGCTACCCCACCATGCATGAACGTTGCACGAGTTATGTGAAAAGCGGTTCCATCCCCACTCATGGATAACCGTTTGCATTTGTTAATCGCTAGGACGTGTCTCAAATCGGCTGGCGGTATCCAACACTTTAGGAAGGAGCAGGTGTATTGAGGGGAATGGCAAAAGGGCAGGGCATAAGTAAAATCAGGTTATGAGTCAATGTCCACACTGTCAGCGCAAATATACACCACAACCGAACGATGCGGACTATCCCGAAATCCTACGACGCAAAGCGCTCGCGTTGTATAATGTCAGGTGCAGTAGCCACTGGATAGCACGGACGTTCGATTAAAATAGTGTTTCGATGACTAACCTCAATGGTTACTAATGCGGGAGTTATGGGCAGCACCAGCGTGCGGTACTTATGAACGTTGCGCCAACAGCCATAAAGTGAAGGCAGTGCCTTTGCCTGCTACTCCCTCACTGCTAACCTCGATCCGGCCCTGGTGTTTGTTGATTATTTCCTGCACAATCGCTAGTCCTAAACCCGTGCCAGGCGCGCCCGATTCACGTGCCGCTGTGCCCCGAAAAAAACGCTCGAAAAGGTGAGTTTGATCGTCACGTGAGATTCCCGGCCCCGTATCCCTGATCATGACACCTGACCAAGGCTGCGCGTTTCGCTCACCGACCTGGGTGCTCACGTTAACCTGACCGCCTGCCGGCGTGTAATTAAAGGCATTCGTTAACAACACACTCAAGGCTTGTTCCAATAAGGCCACATCCGCTTCAACGTGTGGCAGATCCGGATACTCTGTAAAACTAAGTCTCAAATTCAGATGCTGCGCCAGGGCCTGACGGTCATGAACAATTTGAGAAGCCAGTCTATTGAGATCAATGGGTATCGGGTTCCAAACCACACGGTCTTGATCAAGCCGGGAGAGATATAACAAACTCTCAATAATTTGCTCCAGGCGCTCGGTTTCACGTTGGAGAACAGCCAGATGATCAGACTGGCCGTCGGGATGTTTGGCGAGCAAATAGTGGCGTAACTTCAAATTGGTGATCGGGGTACGCAATTCGTGCGAGACATTGGAGACAAACTCATCTTTCACACGGCTCAGCACACGCAACTGTTCATTCGCTTGCACCAACTCCGCCGTACGTTTTTTAACCATGCTTTCAAGATGCTGACGATGGTTTTCCAGCTCTTCCTGGATCCATTTACGCTCGGTGATATCTTCAAGACTTCCATCGTAAAACAGGATATTTCCGCTGTCGTCGTACACCGCCCGCGATGTATTATGGACCCAAATAATAGTTCCATCTAAACAACGACATTGGATTTCAAAATTGCGGACAATGCCCGTTTGTTTGATAAGCGCTTGCCAACGTTCCCGCTCATTGATATCAACATATAATTCGCGCACATTCGTTGCCAACAATGCGGCCCGATCCGAGTAACCGAACATTTCGGCAAATGCCGAATTCGCGTCAACAATGTCGCCCTCTAGGGTTGTGCGATAAAGGCCGATGGGAATGCCCTCAAATAAATGATGGTAACGTTCTTCGCTTTCACGCAGCACCTGTTCCATTTTCAAGCGGGCCGAAATGTCGCGTGCAACCAGAATTCCATACACTCTACCCCCAAACGTTACACGCTGAACCATGATCTCGACCGGCACAGCATCACAATTTTCGGCATGGAATTGCGTTGTGATGGGTGTTCCTGAGCTTTCGGTTGTCGTCTCATCGCACAGGAGCGTGCTGATTTGTGCGGCTGTGTTCGCGGGGACGAATTGGTCCAGCACTGCCGTTAAGACCTGAGATCGTGCATAACCCAATTGTTCGCAGGCGCTTTTATTGACATCAATGATGCGATTAGAAGGGGATTCAACCAAAAAAACCGCATCCGTACTGTGATCCAAAAGAGTACGAAAACGTTCTAATTCATCCAAGCGGCGTTGGAGTTCGGGATAGTAGCTTTTATGGGTTGACTTTTCGCCGAGGCCAATAATTTTCTCACGACGGTCTTCCCAGTCGTCTGGCGTAGTCATTAAAGTGCTTCCTCATAGATAGCTTCAATATCGCGTTGATTGGGTCGCCGTGGGTTTGTTACCATACAAGGATCTTTCAATGCCTTTTGCGCCAGCGGCGGGATGTCTGTGAGATGAACACCCCGTTGTTCTAATGTGGTCTGAATGCCCGCCGAGATTGACAAACGCTGCACTTCACTCAAGATACTGTTTTTTTGCTGGGCTTGAGTTTGCCCACGCAGATCGATACCCATGGCATTCCCAATTTGGACGTAGCGTTCGGACGTTACATCAAAATTAAAGTCTATCACATGGCGCAGCAGCATCGCGTTACACTCTCCATGAGGCAGATCAAGATAGCCGCCCAGACTATGTGCCATGGCATGCACAGCCCCCAGACTGGCGTTTGAAAAGGCCAGTCCCGCTTTCAGGCTGCCGAGCATAACCTTGCCCCTCTGGTTGATATCATCGGGGTTTTTGATGGAGGGAAGCAGCGCACTGGAGATCCATCGAATGGCTTCGAGCGCATAAAGATCAGTAAAGTGTGAACTCGCATTGGAGACGAAAGCTTCAATGGCATGAACCAGGGCATCCATGCCGGTGCAAGCTGTCAAATAAGGGTCCATGGTAGTCAGTGTTACCGGATCGATCAAGGCAAGATCGGGCACTGTCGCTTTGCTGATGATGGCAATCTTCACCCGTTCCTGACGGTTCGATATGATGGCAAACTGTGAAACAACAGCGGATGTACCGCCGGTGGTTGGAATGCAGATGAGCGGCGGCATCGGTACTTCAACCTGATCCACCCCTTCAAAGGTCAAAATGTGCTTTCTATTTGAACTGACAATTCCGATACCTTTGGCACAATCAAGCGGACTGCCGCCACCCACAGCGACAATCGCATCACACGCGTGGCTTTGATAGACATCGGCTCCGCTCATAACCTCTTCGGCTCGTGGATTGGGAGATACATCAGAAAAAAGAATATGGGATAAACCTTCGGCCTCAAGATTAGCGATAACCTCCTGAGTCCACCCGGCGGCCATCACGCCAGGATCAGTCACCACCAGCACTTTTCGACTACCGAAATTTTTGGCGTAACGCCCCACCAAATTGCGCGCGCCGATTCCAAAAACGAATTCGGGCGCAACAAATTTTCTCAGACTCAGATCAATTTTGTGTTCGTTCCCCATCTTCGTAACTCCTGGCAAAATGGAGGGGCTTGAGTACTTTACCGGATAAGGTTATGTATTCTCTATTTTAGAATTTTAACACAATATTAATTTTTTTTGACGGGCTTGAGTTGCGATCTGAATAGGGGGAAAACACAACTGAATGACATTATCCCGCCCACCATTTCACATGGGTGAGGCGGTTTTGTTGGTCGATTTGGTTCTGGCTGTGTATGATAGTTGCTCAGGTTTGGTACTTACCCGAAGGTAAAAACATGAAAAACGCAGTGATCCCCGTCGCAGGGTTAGGGACGCGTCTACTGCCCGCGACCAAGTCTCAACCGAAGGAAATGCTCCCCGTTGGACGGAAGCCGGTAGTCCAATACATTGTTGAAGAACTTATTCGGGTAGGGGTTGAAAATATCCTTTTCATCACCGGATCAGGCAAAACATCGATTGAGAATCATTTCGATGTTAACCACGAACTTGTTGAGATGCTGCGCGAAAAAGGCAAAGAAGCGCAACTGGCGGAACTCGAATTTGACCGGCTGCGCGTGCGCTACTACTACACGCGGCAAAGGCAATTACTTGGCTTAGGTCATGCAGTCCTTTGTTCACGGTCTTTTGTCGGAAGCGAACCCTTTATAGCGGCGCTAGGCGACTCTATTATTGGGCTAAATGCGCAGAGTAATGTCGTGCAACGGATGGAAGCCTGCTTTGAACAGCACGACTGTGAAGCCGTCATCGCCTTTGAGGAAGTGCCGGACTATGAAGTGGATCAATATGGCATTGCGGTTCCCAAGACAAGGGATGAGGCCTTTGAAGTCCTAGATATTGTCGAAAAACCGTCTCTGGCTGAGGCACCGAGCAACCTGGCAGTCGCAGCTCGTTATATTCTGACGCCCAGGATTTTTGACGCACTGGAGCAGCTTGAACCGGGCAAAGATGGCGAAATTCAACTGACCGATGCGATCAAACGCCTGATTGTCGAGGGCAAAAAAGTTTATGGTGTTCGTTTGGGGCACGACGAACGCCGTTATGACATTGGCAACTTCGAGTCGTACTTCCGGGCGTTCGTAGAATTCGCTTTAGCGGATGAGAAGTGTGGGGCATCATTGCGCGAGTATATCGCCACATTGAATAGAGGCTAGTCGTGGAAATCATTCGTAAGCGCATTTATGCTCGAGCGGGCCTGCTTGGGAATCCTTCTGACGGGTATCACGGGAAGACCATCGCGCTTAGTGTGCGGAATTTCTGGTCGGAAGTCGTGTTGTATGAGTGGGATGAAATGGAAATCGTGCTGGCACAACATGACCGCGCACGCTTCCGTTCCATCCATGATTTGGCGAACGACGTGGAACTACACGGCTATTATGGCGGCATCCGGCTGGTCAAAGCCACAATCAAACGCTTTGTGGACTATTGCAAAGCGCAGGGATTGACGCTGCATAAGCAGAACTTCTCCATCCGCTACGAGACCAATATTCCCCGGCAGGTTGGATTAGCGGGATCTAGCTCCATCATTATTGCCACGCTGCGCTGCCTGCTGGAGTATTATCAAATCGATATACCGCTGGAAATCCAACCGAGTTTTGCGTTGGCGGTCGAAACAGAAGAACTGAATATCGCCGGAGGGCTTCAAGACCGTGTGATTCAGTGTTATGAAAACATCGTCTATATGGATTTTGATCTCAGCGAAGAGCGCCTGATCAACGGCTTGAAAACGTACGCCTACGAACCGCTGCATTTGACGTCCCAACCCCCGCTGTATCTCGCGATCCATACGGCGCTGAGCGAACCTACGGAGAATTTTCATAACGACTTGCGGGGCCGATTTATGCGCGGGGAGCAGTGTGTTGTGGATGCCATGAAACATTTTGCGGCGTTGGCGGCTGAAGGCCGTGAAGCACTCCACAATCATGATCATACGCGTTTGAGCAAACTCATGGATGAGAATTTTGATACACGCCGTAGTATTTGTCGTCTTCCAGGGTGGCAAATTCAGATGGTGGAAACGGCGCGACAATGTGGTGCGAGTGGCAAGTTTGCAGGGTCCGGCGGGGCAACGATTGGAATATACGAAGATGAGGCGATGTTGGAGCGGTTACGCGTCGAACTCGCCCGGATTGGTTCCAGGGTGATTAAACCACAGATTTATCCCTAACCTGAATTTGGATAAAACGGAGAATTGTTCAAGTGAGAGGCAGAACCCCTGCCTCTCAGACTTATTGGTAGATCACTTCAATCCATTCGTCGGTGGTCAGATTGACGCGGAATTCAAGTACGGGCTGTTCAAGGGTGTAACTGGCATCCGGCTCTGGAGACGTATGCTGAACGCTGGCTCCGGCTGGAAGCTTGATGGTGACGCTCACGTTCTCGTTCAAAGTTCCTGGCTGTTTCTGCAACAGCAACTTATAACGCCGATAGGGTCCGATTTTTTCAACGAGCACGGGCGTTGAATAGGTCAATTGATACCGCTCGCTGCTGTCATAGTCGATTTGTACCAACGACACATAGATCGTATGGGTTTCGGTTGAGACCTGAGTGGGATCGATGTCAAAGTTACGAGCGCTGTCCAACTGGCTGCCTACGGGCGCAAAAAGTTGAAGCATGGTGTGATAGTTAATGTCGGTATAGTGAGCGGGACGCACGGCGGGATCGGACTCGGCCACTTGAGCAGAAAAATCATAAGCCACAGAAGCGCGGCTGTTCAATGATCCATCGGATAGAATTTCAACGTCGTAGGTCAATTGGCGAATTACGGAGCGGCTCGATTTGCTTCCGAGGTTAGCATCTGCAACCATCAGATAGTCGTACTGGGTACCGGGATCTTGTTTGCCTGCCCAACCTAGATCATCCGCGGCTTTGTTCAGGCTGGATGCATCCCCAGTGAAATAAATCATGATATGTTTTTCTTGAAGCGCCTGGAATACGGCGCGGCGAACATCCGCACTTCGTGACGAGTCAACTGAACGCCAATCAGCAAGTATTTGCTTATAAAGCGCTGCCACAAAGCGCTTATGAGGAAGATCACCTTCGCCCTCAGCGCGAATTTCGTAGACAACATCACGGAAGTTTTCAGGCGACACAATGACGTTATATTCGGGTAACGTGACGCTGCCTAATCCCCCCAAAATGTATTCAAACCCAACCATGTCAATCCCGATTACGCCATCAACAGGCGACTGGGGATTATCGCCATTGTCATAATACCAAGCGGCCATTTCAGCCGTAGCTGGAAAGTCAGCATACCAACTGCCATCCCACGCGGCATAAATAGGCTCACCGTAAGCAATCCACCAATCTGGAACCTCGATCTCCGAAGCCATTTGGGCAGGCGGCGGATTGGGGCTGGTTGCTGTCGTGGGGCTGTAGTCATAGTCCACAATCCGCCCATTACGAACTGTCATCCAGCCGTAGGTGCTGATATAGCCCCCCGAAGGGCGCAGTTCATCACTATTCTGAGCCAGAACGAGATAGGTTTCTGTATCTTCTAAACCCAGCGCCGCCGTGAGCAGTTCAGGCGAGTCAAGCAGCAGCGAATTAAGTTCCTGAATTTGATCATAGCGCTGACTCAGACTATCCACCGTGACGAAAAGATCGACCGAAACATCGGCCAAATTCAATAGGTCGATTTTTTTCTGGGTAGCGTCTAACTGCGCTTGAGCATTAAGGAATTTACCACGTCCCAGACGTAGTAACTCAACCACCCGTTCGCCTGAAGATAATTGGATCTCAACTGCATTTTCGGCTTCGCTCTCTGTCAGAAAGCGAAAAGTTGGCTCCGCGCCATCTAACATCGCATTCGCGGCTTGAGTCAGTTCCTGCGCTACATCCAATGAATCTAAAGCAACGGCTAAATCCGCGCTCAAGAATTTAAACGGACGTAGTAAGAAGGTCTGCTTGCGTGCCGTACTTAGACTACTGTCCAAATCACGCATGCCAGCTTGAAGCTGTTGGAAGTCTTCTAGGGTGAGTTCCGTGCCCGGCTTATTATTAATCTCACTCAGAACACGATCCAAACTTTCCCATGAGGATTCAACCTGATTGCGGGCGTTGGTGACTAAGACAAGCACGCCCATGATCAAGCTGGCTGATACGCCCACGACCACAAGCAGCGTAATTTTCCAATTCAGATGCATCAGACGACGCTTGAAGCGCCTCAAGATACGAAAACGGCCCTTGTGTCGGCGGCGACGCCGATGTAATTGATGCTCCTGTTCGAGCGATGGCGCTAGAGGAGACGGAGTTTCCTGGTCACTCAACATCAACACTCACCCGCTTTTACCCTTCTAAGATGAGGATTTAGACTCATCGGAATAGTATTCATAATAGTATCCGCCATAACCACCGTAACCATACCGGCGTTCTTTGGGATTGACGGAGTTGAGGACAACCCCTTCTAAAACGACATCTAACTGTTCAAACTGCTCTTTGGTTCTCACCGCAGCGGCTCGACGTGTACCGCCAGCTTCGAGAACGACGACCACCGGAATGTTCAAGGTTGAGGCGAGCACCGCGCTGTCCGCGACCACTAAGGCTGGTGGCGTGTCAAACAGGATAATATCCACGTTTTTCGAAGCGCCAAACTCTTTGAAGAGGTGCTGCATTGTAGCCGATCCCAAAACTTCAGTTGGGTTAACCGGAATCCGCCCGCTGGCAATAACCCGCAATCCGGGAACAAAAGTTTCCTGGAGGCAAGCTGTGAGATCCACAGGGAAACCCTGGCTCTCATGGCCTTCCCGCTTATTCTGGTTCTCCTGCGCTGAAAGCAGCGTGGACAGACCGACGCTGTTATCAAGTTCGAAGATTTCATGGATGCGTGGACGCCGTAGGTCTGCATCAACGAGCAAAACGCGCCAGCCAGCCATCGCAATAGTTACAGCCAGATTGGCCACTGTAACACTTTTTCCTTCAGATGGTCCAGGGCTGGAAATAATAAATATCTTTTTTGCTCCTCTTTCATTTGAGGAATAGAGCAAATTGGTCCGTAACGTGCGATACTGCTCGGATACGGGTGCCCCTGGATCATGATAGGTGATCAAACGGTTGGAATAGGAATCGCGGGAGCGACCGAAGCGAGTGACTGTGGCTAACGTCGGAAGGGACAAAACCTGGGTGACCTCTTCTGGTGTGTGAATAGTATCATCCAGATATTCTATGAGTAATGCAAGACCGACAGCGAGTGCAGCCCCTACCATAGCGCCTAATAATGTGTTCATCAGAACGCTGCTGCCCGTCGGTGAACCGGGGCGTCGGGCACGTTCAACGATACTGAGCGAGTTGGTACGATTTTGGATCGTCGTAATGGTAGTCTGATAGCCAGCAATATTGGACGATGTCTGGTTGATCCGATCAGCCAGAACGTTGATTTGTTCTTGCAGCCGCTGAATCTCATCCCGATCCGTCGCCGCGTTAAGCTGCTCCTGAAGCAGTGAACGTTCACTCCGATTTTGCTCTAGTTCTGCCGTTAGCCGCTCGATTTCAGCACTCGCAGAATCAACAGTTTTTTGTTGTTCAGGAGTCAGGTTGCTGGGGCTATTCGAAATCAACTGCTGGGCCAATTCGTTAGCCATAGAAGCAGCTAAAGCGGGATCGGTATATGTAACGGTAATTTGCAATAGCGATGTTTCAGCGATTACATTTGTTGTTACCGCACTTCCCAATGCATCCGGCGTAATGGGATAATCGCCTGCTTCTACGGTAGCTTCAAGGACCTCATAAGTAGTGGCTATTACCGCATAGGTCTGGGCTAACTCCACACCGGTCTGAATTTGCGCTGAGTTTGGATTCGGTGATTCAATATACCCACCGACAGAAATCGTTACTGTAGCCTGATATTGTTCAGCCTGTTGGTTGCGAAATAAAAAGGCTGCGGCACCCGCTAAAAATGCTCCTAGCAAGACCAACCACAGCCATTTTCTGAACAGATGGATATATGCCACCAACTCCATATTTGAGCTTCCCGTCCCCTTCACATAGCGCCCCGCTATGCCGCTTGAATTCAACGATATATTGACCAACCATTAAATATCAGGAAAGTGTAACTGTATCATTTGAAGATAGCAAGCACGAACATCAATTTCAATTCAATTGGGACGGGAGGATCATCCTGCGTTAACGCTAATATTTGTTGGTAAGGCGGCGAGATATTGAGTCTACCGAGGGCGCGCATAGGAGGTACTTACTCAACGAGAATCTATCAAACAACAGATCCTACAACTGTTAAGGAGTCTCTGTCAATCACGGAATGGGCTAGAATGAAAAAATGGGGATGGACAAGTTCTATAGACGTCTTCAGTGGAACACTCCAATGGGAAGATTAATCAGGATTCGCATCGCTTTTCGTGACACTGTTCTCTGATGACGGTATCAGGGAACGATGTTATTCACGAAGCTTGCCTCAAGTTCTCCTCTCGCACATGTTCACCTTATATCTTCAACTGTCAGAACTGGAATTTTTGCCGCCCAATTCTCTATACATGAGGCGGAAAAATAGGTATACTCTAACTTCATAAATGGTAGAGTCCACAGTAAGAGGTTCATAATGCCTGATCAGCCACTGGTTGACGATCTCAAAAGATTGCTTGATACCTATCTCCAGCGTTCTCGCGCTACAGGCACTTTGATTGCCCAGTTAAAGAGCAGCAACAGCACGATCAACAAAACTAATCGCGCTTTAAACGACTATATGAACCAGAATACAAACCTTGATGGTTTGCTGCTGGAACAGGCTCAACAAGCGTTTGATAGGCTCCATTTTAGAGAAGGTATATCCGATCTGTTGATGCCTGATTTACGCAAGGAAGCAAAAGCCCTGACAGTGCAAATTGGTGCGCTCAAAGAAGCTGTCGCCGCATTGCAGGGCGATATGATCGACGTGATCCGGCTGGATCATGCCTGTCAGACATTTCAGAATACTCCCTTGCAAGATGCCGACCTCAATTCCCTGATGCCCGCTCTGAATCAGGTGCTAGAGCAAGCGCAAACCCGATTAGGTAGTGAGTTTGGCGCAGCCTTGCGCGATGCGATGGCGGAAATGGGTATCGAGGTAGGCGGACGTCCGCCTAGGTTTGAGGTTGGAAGGTTCGAGATAGTAGCCGATTTCATCAACCGTTTTGCATCGATCAGCTATGGAAAAATACTGGTCGTTCCCAAAGTCAAATTGAGCCTGGACGTGCTGATCAGGACCTGTCAATCAGAAACCCGAACCATCGAGGGCCGTAGCGAAGACAGCCACCGCTGGATCGAGCAGTTCTATCAGGCATGGGAGCTGGCGCGGCGTAAAAACGAACGAAGCACTGCGCGTGTTAATATTGTGGAATGTTATTATGAATTGGTTCTGCTGCGTCAGAATCGGACCTTTAATAATGCACCCAGCAAACGCAGTTTTGTCGATTACAGCCGTGCTCAGTTTATCTACGATTTTGATGAGTTTACTCGCCGTCAACGGTTGGTTTATCAGGGGCAGGTGGTTCATGCTCATGGAGCCACCAGAACCCAGGCGGAGAGTACCAGCAAAAGTATGTGGATCGTAGAGGGCAACAGCCCCCACCTGGGCCGGTATGTTTCCGATGTCGAGTTCGTTAAGGGGTAAACGCGACTATGCTGCCAGAACCACGCCTTGCGCGTCAGATCATTGAAGTCTTGGGCCAGTCCGGTACGCCGCTTTCTAAAGGTGTCAGTTATTATAATGTGGGCAATGAATCCCTCCTTAACACCATTGACACTCACTATCTCGGTTCATTTTTGGCCGATGGCGGGGCAGTATTCAAGCTCGTCGTGGGAGATTACGGTAGTGGCAAATCGCATTTTCTGTACTGTGTGCGCGACCGGGCCTGGCAGCGGAATTTTGCGGTAAGCAAGGTGGACCTGAGTCCGAAAGAAAGCCCTTACGACGATCAGCGATTGGTCTATGCCGCCGTTGCCTCGAATATCATCTGGCATGAGTTGGGCAGCCAGAATGAAGACGAGAATGGGCTGACGCGCTTTTTAGAAGGGACATTACGCCGTTTGGTCAATCCGCACGGCATGGACCTTGAAGACCCTGGCGCAGGCGAAATCCCGGAGGTGCGTGCTTTTTTTCAAACGCTGAGCGCTGTGCCGGTGGACAGCCTAAGCTTTCATAAAGCTGTCCAAGGTTATTTGGCGGCGCTGCTGCGCGGGCAGGAACTCCGCCAGGAATCGTTGCAACGTTGGCTGCACGGCGAAGTGATCACGCCGGAAGATACACGCGATCTGCGTCTGATCGGCGTCACCGAAAAAATCAACAAAAACAACGCCTTCAAAATGCTGCGCTCGCTGTGTCAGGTCGTGCGGGCGATGGGCTACACCGGCTTGATTTTGCTCTTTGACGAAGGCGACCGCATGATGAGCGTGGGGGCAAAGTCTGAAAAAGTCGCTACCGACAATCTGCGCGAAGTCATTGATCGCTGCCGCGAGGATTTGCCTGGCGCTATGTTTTTGTATGCGGTGCCACCCCCGTTTGTTTATGATGTTGTGCCTAAGTATCCGGCCCTTCAACAGCGTATCCAGACTCCCGGTTATTTTTCGCGGACAAACCCATTCAGCCCTCAAATCAACCTAGATCAACTGGATATTCCCGACGACCAACTGCTGCCCCAGATCGGCTATCGGCTGTTAGCCATTTTTGAAACGGCTTACGGCTTTCAGATGAATGCCGACATCCAGGCTCAAAACATTGCCCTGTTGTCGGAGGTCGCCTGTCAGTCTTATCTGGCGATCAGCCACCGCCGGTTGTTTGTCAAAACATTGGTGATCGAATGGTATCGCCAGAAAGAGCAGGGGGAGAGCGTGATCACGGCTGAATATGCTGAAGCCGCTATCCGAGGGCAAAGCGATAATCTATTAGCGTTAATGGATGAAATGCAAAGGCCCTATTGAGGTAACATGCGATGCAGCCCCAACTGGTTGAACATCCTCAGCTTGGAACCGGCAAGCTGTTAAAAACATACATGGGCGGTTATGAGTGGGAAGTTGAATTTGATTCAGGCCGCCGTTTCAGGCTGCCCGCCCGCGAATTTGAAATAGAAACTGTCACGATCTGGCAGCAAAGCCAGCCGCCTGCGGCCTCACCGCTGACTCAGTCGCGCCCGGTCGTGTTGGACAGAGACCAGTTTCGCGCCCGGCAGACGCTTGAAGCGCTGCGGTTTGGCATTGTCCCTGTGCAAGATGTTGAAACGCTTACCATCGGCCTTGAAGCCGAAAGTGTCAGCCTAAACCGGGCATTAGCGCGCAGCAAAGAGCGCGGTGGGGATGTGCAGGCCGTTATTGGCGATTATGGTTTTGGGAAAAGTCATTTCATTGAACTGGCGGCGCGGCGTGCGTTGCGCGAAAACTTTATCGTGGCGACGGCTAGCCTGGATTTGCTCGAAGTGCCACCCGGCAAACCATTGGAAATATATCGAGCTTTAACTGCTGCTATGCGTTATCCCGATAGTCATGAACGCGGCCTGCGCCCACTCTTTGCCAAAGTGCAGGAAAACCCCTCCGCTGTGCGCCAGTTTGTTGGGCAGTCTCCCATACCAGATTTTTGCCCTTTATCTATCGCCGTTTCCGCTGCTGCCGATTGTGCTACTCAAGCCGCTTATGACGACCTGATTTTGTGGATCAGCGGCCACATCAAACCCACCGCTGATCTCAAAAGCTGCATCAGGAAACCACCAAGTCTATATGCTGTTGGTGAGGTGGCTCGCCAATATTCCTATCTGCTGACCGGGATCAGCGTGTTAGCCACCCTGTTCGGATACAGCGGGTTAGCGATCTTGATTGACGAGTCCGAACACTATTCACTGCTTAGGGCGCGGCAGCGTGGGCGTGCCGATGCGTTCTTCCAGGCGATGATCTGTGGTGCATTGGGTTTCAATAATGGGCGGATTGATCCCAACCACATCCCCGAACATGCTCGTGCCGATTACCCCGTGATGTTTGCCAGCAACCCACACCTGTTCTTTTTATTCGCGCTGACCGAGAGCGAGAACCGGATGCCGGTCGATAGCTGGTTGGCTCCGACGCAAATTGTGCGCCTGGATGATCGTTTTATCGAAAAAGACATTCGCAAATTTTTCAATACTTTGCTCGATTATCACGGACTTGCCTACGGTTACACATTTGATAATGGGCGCTACAGTGAGGTTCTCTCAGCGATGCCTGGATTATTATCGCGGGCGCTTAGTCAGCATCGTATCAACCTGCGTGAATTGATCCGCACCGCCGTGACTGTTTGCGATCTGCTTTACCTGCATGACGACTATTTGCCGGGGGTCGCAATGCAAGAAGTGGCACAAGGATTGAATATGTGAGCGACCTCCAAGATCGGTTGGTGCTCAAAGCCAAGTTGCGGCGCACCTGGCCCGCTTTTTTTGAGCGGCATGGCAGTTTCACGCCGGTCCAGTTGGCGGCGATTCCGCCTATTCTTGGTGGCAAAAATGTGGTGATTTGTGCGCCCACTGCGCAGGGGAAAACAGAAGCCGCCGTCGCTCCGCTCATTGAATGCCATTGTTCTCATGATGCATCTGGCTTAGTGCTGCTGTACCTGACGCCCACGCGCGCACTGGCAAACGATCTGCTCAACCGGCTGGAAACAGCTTTAGCGTCTTTGTATGTCTCGCTGGCAATCAAAACCCACGATCAAAGTACACTCAATCCACAGCGCCCGGCCCAGGTCTTGATTGCGACGCCTGAATCGGTGGATTCGCTGCTTACATCGCAAGCGCCGATTTTTGCCGGGCTGCGCGCCATCGTGCTGGATGAACTGCACCTCTTTGATGGTACACCGCGCGGTGATCAACTGCGGATGGTTTTGAATCGGCTGCGGCGCATCCGAGAGTATGCGTTTTCAGTCGGCTATGCGCCGGGTGCTGTTATGCAGTATGCCGCACTCTCCGCGACCTTGCCCGAACCTGAGTCAACGGCTGCTCGTTATTTTCCGGTTGATCAAGTGGTGCAAATCGCAGGCCAGCGTCTGCTTGAAGCAGAGTTGATTTCGATGTTACCCGAATCGGCAGAGGCGTTGGTGAGCTATCTGTTCACTTTTCGGGCTAAAGGGTGGCACAAAGCCCTGGTGTTCTGTAACAGCCGCGCCGAAGTCGAAACCTATGCCGCCGCGATCCGGCAGAATTCGCCTTTTGGTGATGCTGTGTATGTGCATTATTCCAATATTGCATCGTCGCGCCGCCGCGAGATTGAACAGCAGTTTGCTAGTACTGAGGTGGCTCTGTGCTGCGCCACCAGCACATTGGAACTGGGTATTGATATTGGCGATATTGACGTAGTGCTGCTGGTTGGGCCGCCGGGGGATGTATCATCCTTTTTTCAACGGGTCGGTCGTGGGAACCGCCGGGCGCGGATGATTCATGTGGCGTGTTTTTACCGGACACCGCTCGAACGATTGGTTTTTGAGACGCTGTGTGCGGCTCTGCTTGTTCCGGCTGGTGAACCCTCTTCTGCGTTCCGGTCATCGGTTGCCATCCAACAAATCTTTAGTTCGCTCAAACAAAGCCCGACAGCTTCGGTGCGTTTGAATGAGCTATCCGAATTATTCGATGGGATGTTAACATCAGTTGATTTAGCAGCGATCCTGGGGGAGTTGCAGCTTCGCGGTTATTTGAAGCCTGGCCGACCTGGCGAATGGAGACCGGACGAAAAGCTCAATAATTTATTTGATCAGCAGGCCAGCTCGACGTGTGAACTCAGTATTTACAGCAACATTCAGAACCGCACTGCCCGACAGATCGAAATTCGGGACCAGCATACCCGTCAAACGGTCGCCCGTGTGGATGCTCTGTGGCTCAATCGGCCCGCCCTGACTTTAGAAGGTCGCCCGATCACCGTCGAATGGGTAGAGGGAGAAGCGGCCTGGATCACGACCACCCAGGGCGAGAGGACTGTTCCACAATTATCTTACCGCGCTGCTCAAAAACATTTGTCTTACGATCTAGCCCGGCGACTCCCGCTTCAGCTTGGCCTAGCGGCAGGTGATGCTCCGCTGATCGTTACGGCGGAGGGGCGGTGGTGGTTTCACTGGTTGGGGGATTTATATGGGCGGGTGCTGCTCGATTTGTTGAATTACCGTATTCGTGTGATCGAAACGCCACAACCGGGACTCTGCCTGCGGTTGGAAGATGTTGAAACCTTCGCTGTACCGATATGGACCGCTGCACAGGTTAGCCGTTATCTCGAAGATCATTATTGCAACCTGGAGCGAATGTTAGATTTGGGACCGTTCCAACACTTTCTGCCTGTCTCTTTGCGGCGACGCGCAATAATTGAGCAGGTTAATGTTCCCCGTTTCCTGCAGGCACTGGCTGCTTTGCACCTCCTGAGTACAGTCGGCGATTTGACGCAATCTCTATCGAGTTTACTCGCCTGACAGATTTTTTGTCGCTGAATTTTGTCTAATGCGGCTCGGTCCGGACTTGAGATTTGTGCGATTGATTTTGGCTTTGGTTATTTTGATTTGGGTGAATGCCCAGTTCCAAAGTTTGACTTTCGATGGTGTCTATGGTATTCTCGGAAAATCGAGGCAGGTAAAGATAACTTACATAACACAGATTTATTTTATTATGCAAATATTAGCAATATCTTCTGGGACGTAGAGAGAACCTGTACTTTTCTTTGAGAAAAAAACTAAGGTTTATGCGTGAATGCTGAGCTTCAGAGATAATTGGAGTTCAGTTTTCTTGTTCGTATCTTTCACAATCGGATGCAATCTGTAGCGCGAGATAATATGATTCTCGTTCCATAGCTCCCCGAATGTTGATATCCCATGTTGGAAGGGCGGAGTATGCCTCGTGAATGCTTTCCTACGCCGCCGGGGCAATTGTTCGCCCTGGATTTGAATGGTCATCATCACAGCGCACTCCTAATCATTCCTGCTCACGTAGAGTTTACCGCGGCGAACCTTTCTTAAAGTATACGCGCGCTTAAAAACTAATCACAAGATTTCGGCTGCCTGAAATACAATGGTGGGGCCTTACCTGCCTAAGCATAGCATTCCAGTCGAAGTCAACCGGCAAGTCGATGAGATCGTGGAACGTTTCAACGATGTGATTATTCAAAATGGACACCGTTTTTTGAGACGCACTATCGGGGATCTGGACCGGCGCGACGGGCACATCATCTCGCCGCGAGGGCGTATCAAATACGCCGGTTCGATGGACGAGTGGGAATTTGCGGTCTTCAAATATAGTTCGGAAACCTATGATCCCGATGAATGGATGTTTCCCGGTTCACAATATCTCAATGGCAGGGTTGAAGGCCTGTGTTCAGGCTTATCCGTAGCGGAGTCGCATGATGTCCTCTGTGTCTCTGGCCCAAATTCGCGCGCGTGCCACAGAGCAAAGTTTCGCACGCGGCGAAAGTTACTACCACAGCGGCGTTATTTTCGACACCGTCCGACGCGGCAGCGAGATCGAAGGTCGGTGCGAGGGGTCTGACTATGCCCCTTATCATATTCGTGTGATACTGGATGACACAGGCGACGTTGACGCCGCGTCTTGTATCTGCCCGTATGACTGGGGCGGGAATTGCAAACATATCGTCTCCCTGTTGCTGACATATCTTCGCAAACCGGAGTTATTTGAAGCGCGTGAGCCGGTTCAGGACGCCCTCTCGGCGCGCAGCAAAGAAGATCTGATTGCGCTGATCCGCCAGATGGTTGAGTTGTATCCCGATTTGCAAGCGTTCATCGACCGGCCCGTCCTTGGACAACAGCCCCAACATCAGCCGGTGGACACCGAACCATTCCGGCGTGAACTGCGCCGGGCAGTGCGCACCTTTGGTGAATGGGGGGATCGCACGGCGGAACATACCGTCTACTCGGTGGCCAATGCTGCCGAACGTTTTCAGGGGCGGGCGATTGGCGCAGCGCGTGCGTGATCTACCGGGCAATCATTGAGGAAAGTTTGCTCGAAGATCACTATCCGGTGGATGGCGAGGGCGAATTTGTCATGGCACTCAATGATGTACTGGAGCATTTGGCGGAATGCTTGGAGCAGGACGAACTTGCCCAGGACGACACTGAGCGCCGGGCCATCCTGGACCGCTTGCTGGATGCGTACATCTGAGACATCGACATGGGCGGGTACGGACTGAGCGATGGTGTGATGGCCGAGACACTGCTTGAACATGTCAAGCAAAACGATCTTCCCTCTATCCGCGAACGCATTCAGGCTGCCCAACGGCGCAAAGCTGAATCGAAGTATGGGCAGTGGGGCGTGGAAGCCTATGAGAGCTTCCTGATTCAACTCGACGTGCTGGACAACACCGACCCAGAAATGACTCTTCAGCGGCTGCGCGAGCAGGGATTGTATCGGTTGTTATTCGGCAAACTGCTGTCGATGGAGCGCACCGAGGATGCTGTTGCGGTGGTGACCGAGCACCTCACCACTCCTTATGAGCGGCTTCAGGTTCTGCCAACATTGAGCGCTGCCGGGCATGATGATACAGCAGTACGTCTGGCGCAAGAGACACTGAATAACCAGTTCGATGATCAACTGGCTCACTGGTTAGCCGAATGTTATACCACGCGCGGTGATCAGAACGCGCTGTTTGATCTGCGACGAGCGTGTATGCAGCACAACCCAGTGAACCATATTATGCTGCGCTCAAACAAGTTGCCGAGGGCAAGTCACCCGTCCACTAGGCATAAACTCCAGTTTGACCTCCCTGTGTTCTCCTCCAGTGCTCAAAAATTCCCAGATAAATCTGAACAACAGCGCGTGATTTTGCAGTTGCGCGCGCAGGGCTGGAGCTACCGCGAGATAGCGGATGAGGTGGGTCTGCATTGGACGCGGGTTGGGCAGATTGTGAAGAGCATGAGAACCAACACTGGTTAATTGGTCTGCCCACTGATCATTCTGGTTAACATCGTTTTTGGGTGCGCATCACGTATAATCAAGAGTAAAAGAGTGAAAGGATCCACCGATGACGATTGCGCAACCCACCTTGTTGCTCGATGAGATCACCGATTTCCTGGCATCCAGTCCAGCACCACAAGAGATCGTTTCCTTTAAGCCATCCGAAGTTCTTGAGCGGCGGGCGCTTGATTTGTTACAACTCAATCGAGAAAATCGTCTGACGATGGAAGAACGAGCCGAGATGGAAGAGTTCATGCGAATGGATCATTTCATGACTCTACTCAAAGCTAAGGCCCGTCTCAAACTGGCAGGCAAGACGTGACCCACGTGAGCGCTGGGTTACGCCGTGACGTGATTGAGCGGGCGGGCAACTGCTGCGAATACTGCCGGGTTAGCCAAGAAGATCGGGTGATGCCTTACGAAGTGGATCATATCATTGCCGAAAAGCATGGTGGAGCCACGACATCCGACAACTTATGCTGGAGTGGCTATCTCTGTAATGGCTACAAAGGGAGTGATATCGGTTCGATTGATTGGGAAGGTTCAGGAAAACTGACAGCACTGTTTAATCCTCGTCAGCAGAAGTGGGACGAGCATTTTCGACTTAACCTGGCAACCGCCTACATCGAAGCAGTTGCGCGCGCAGGGCTGGAGTTATCGGGAGATTGCGGATGAGGTCGGTTTGCAGGTAGTGGTGAACCATTAACTGATGCATTCTTGATTGTAGTGATGAACGAATAGCCGAAAAACAATTTCATGAAACCGATCGGATTTGGAAAAGGACAGGGTTTTGCGGACAAAGCGCGCCAGGTGCTGGCGCAAGGTGTTGAACCAACGCTCAATATGAGCGGTTTGTCCGCTGTCTTTGCGCACCGACTGATGACGGTCGGTGGCGAAAATGCGCTGGTAGGCATCCCAGAAATCACTAAAGGAGTGGCAGCGCGCGTAAGGTGTAGGAAGTCGCCTCCAGAGTTGGAGACAACTAGCTTCACTGCGATCTCCAATGAAATACGCCACAATTTGCCGTGTGCGGCGACACAAGGCGACCCCGATCCACCGCTGGTTTTCTTTCTTGAGCACAAACGACCACCCTTCATCGAGTTCCAGCACGTCATCTACCCGAGCTTCGTCGAGCGTATCGGCCAGGGGAGGCAGTTGCTTGGCCCAGTCTATCAGCCAGCGGCTCACGGTGCGTCGCGACAATCCCAACACACGCTCAAGCCCTCGCAGGCTGATCCGTTCGAGCACCGCTCGTTTCACTTGGGTTCGCGTCTGTTCGTCATAGCCCGCGTGGGCGAACAACGTGCCATAGCGGTGGCAGTGTTTGCAGTGATATTTTTGTGCGCCTTTGTAATCGTGTCCGTTTTTTACCATCTGCTCGCTCCCGCAGCGCGGGCACTGGTGCGTTATAATGATCTGGATCATGAAAAGGTACTCTGGGTAAACTTGGCCGTTTGTCTTGGAGTGCCTTTTCATATCTCATCAGTCAAAATGTCGCCACCACCGGTTTGCACTGGACGCGGGTGGGGCAGATCATTAAAAATGTAAGTGAGACATAGAATTGCTTCGTCAGAAAATTGGAATACTCCATGTCAGTAATTGATGAGACCGGGTTGGAAAACACAAAGGCTACCAAGATCGAGCAAGCTGCGACAGGGCCAATATCACAGTATCATCTGCGTATCGAGCCATCCAAAGGTTGGGTATCACTTAAGCTGCGTGAGTTATGGGAGTATCGTGAGTTGTTGTACTTCCTTACTTGGCGCGACATCAAAGTGCGTTACAAGCAAACCGTGCTTGGAGCAACTTGGGCGATCATTCAGCCTCTTATGACAATGGTGGTATTTAGCCTGTTTTTTGGCAATCTGGCTAAAATCCCCTCCGATGGAATTCCATACCCGATTTTCAGCTATGCAGCACTGGTTCCCTGGACGTTTTTCGCTTATGGATTACAGCAGTCATCCAATAGTTTGGTCATGAGTGCAAACTTACTCAAGAAAATCTATTTTCCTCGGTTAGTTATTCCTATCTCATCGGTGCTTTCAGGTGTTGTAGATTTTATGCTCGCTTTCTTGATCCTGCTGATCATGATGTTGGCGTATGGAATAGCTCCAACTATTAATATTCTTTTTCTGCCTCTGTTCTTGCTATTGGCGTTCACTACATCCCTCGGGGTTGGTATGTGGTTGTCAGCGATGAACGTCCAGTTCCGCGACGTGAAATACACCATCCCATTTATCACACAATTCTGGATGTTTGCCACACCAATTGCGTATCCTAGTAGCCTAATTGAAAACGCCCTACTGCGGACAATTTACGGGATTAACCCGATGACAGGAGTAATCGAAGGATTCAGGTGGGCCTTGTTGAAAACCGATACTGCACCAAGATCGATTATCATTGTATCCTCTTTGACGGCGGTATTGCTCCTGATTAGTGGAGCGTTTTATTTCCGTCGTATGGAAAAAACTTTTGCAGATGTGGTGTAAATGATTATGGGCGATATTGCCATTCGGATCGAAAACCTAGGCAAGATGTATCGCGTCGGTGGACCGCAGGAGCGCTACCATACATTGCGCGATTCCCTAACCGATATTGTGAGCGCACCATTCAAGCGGGCACAGAGCCTACTGCGTGGACAAGTCTATGGAGCAGCCGGACTTCATGAGGAAATTTGGGCTCTTAAAGATGTGTTTTTTGAGGTCAAGCAAGGCGAAGTTGTGGGCATCATTGGGCGCAATGGCGCGGGCAAGAGTACACTGCTTAAAATACTGTCGCGCATCACAGAGCCAACTACTGGATCTGTAGATATCTACGGACGTGTAGGTGCACTGCTAGAAGTTGGCACTGGTTTCCACCCAGAATTGACCGGTCGTGAGAACATCTTCCTCAGTGGCGCGATCCTAGGCATGTCGCGCGAAGAGATCGATCGCAAGTTCGATGAGATCGTTGATTTCGCCGGCGTGGAGCGCTTTATCGACACACCAGTCAAGCATTATTCCAGCGGCATGGGGTTGCGGCTGGGCTTTGCTGTCGCTGCCCACCTGGAGCCGGAGATACTGATCGTGGACGAGGTGCTGGCGGTAGGCGACGCCGCCTTCCAGAAGAAGTGCTTGGGCAAAATGGACGAGGTCGCGGGCGAAGGGCGCACCGTGCTGTTCGTCAGCCATAACATGGCGGCGGTGAGCAATTTATGTTCGCGTTCCGTGCTGCTAAGTGCTGGACATCTAATTTTTGATGGTGATTCAGAGGTTACGATAGACCACTACCTCAACGGGGAACAAATCGCTTCAGCGCTAACGATATTTGACGAGTCCGATCATAATGATCAACGCGAAGCGTTGATCACACATCTGCAAATTCGCGATACGCACAGAGTGGAGAAACTCACCTTTTCGATAGGCGAACCGATCCGCCTAGAAATTGGGATCTATTCCGACAATGCGATTTCCGATCCCCAACTGGGGATCGGAGTAGATAATGCTTTGGGGCAGCGCATTTTCACTGTATCAACACGTATCCAAGATATTTCACTGCCTTCTATACAGGGCAGCGCCACAATTGTCTGTGAACTCCCGGTCATGATGCTCGCACCTGGAAGATACATGCTCAAACTAGCTTTTGGCGCACATTTGGAAGATTTGGACGTGATTACTGGTATTGCTGGGTTTGAGGTATTGGCGACCGACTATTTTGGGTCGGGTAGATTGTTCGATGCGCGCCAGGGTGTGATTTACGTCACGCCCACATGGTCTTTTCACCAAAATCTGGAGATTGTCGATGAGCCAGCACAACATTGAATCAGTCCCCCCTATTTCTTCTTGGCTCAGACTGAAACTCCGCATCGCGAACCTACGTTCTATGGTAATCGACATATTCCTCATTCTAGCCATGAACGTTTTGAAAAAAGCCTATGCCAACCAACCGATACCGTTCTGGCTGTATGCGGCACTACAACGCGTTGCTCGTTTTGGAGACCGGGCGATTGCCTACGTTATAGCTCGCTTCGACATCTCTAGCGCGGTACTGCGAGATGAAAAGCTGGCAAGCCTCATGCATGCACATGAAATGGTAGGGTGGTCTCTTGATGCCGCAACCCTCAATTACCTAGAGCAAGAAATCAAGAGCCATAAGCCTAGCGTGATCGTTGAGTTTGGCAGCGGAATCAGCACGGTGATCCTGACCAGTTACATGCTTAGTCTGCACCAAAATTCGAACCGCATATATGTTATTTCGATTGAACAAGACGCAGAGTATGCCACTCACACCCGCGAGAAACTATCGGATGCTGGACTTGAGCAAAACGCCGTCGTCTTGGTTGCGCCTCTTGTGGAACATCATTTAGAGGGCCAGCCATACTGGTGCTATGACCTCAATAAACAGACCCTAGCTGGTTACCTCACGGATCGCCGCGTGGATATGCTAGTTATCGACGGGCCGTCAGGGGGTGGGCTAAATCGTTTCGGAACGCTGGAAATGCTATTCGAGTCCCTCTCAGCCGGGGCAATGTTTTATATGGATGACGCCTACCGCCAGTATGAAACCCGCGTCGGACAATTATGGGCTCGGCATTTGTCGGTCCGCATTTGCGGCGTCGTTCCGGCAGGTAAGGGGATTCTGGTCGGTCACAAACAAACGATAGGAAACAAACAATAAGTTGGTTAAACTGCGTAAAAAAGGGATTGGGAGCAACGCATAGTGTCAATCGATCTCTCCATCATCATCCCCACCTATAACCGCCTGCCGCTGTTGCAGGAGGCGCTGGATTCGTTCGTCGACAAACTCTCCTGCTCCTACGAAGTGATCATAGTCGACGACGGCAGCACTGATGGCACAATTGAGTATTTGCAAACTCTAAACGAACCTTGCCGCTTTTTCTTACAGGCTCATAAAGGCGGTAACGCAGCACGAAACAATGGATTGAGCCGGGCATGTGGAGACTATGTTAAGTTTCTCGATGACGATGATTTGCTTGATCCTAGCACGACGGATGCCCAGGTAGTTTTCCTCAACAAAAATCCTGATGTAAATGTCTGTTATTCTGATTGGGGACAAATCATTGAGAGCGACGAGAATATCCAGGCCAACATAATACATCATTATCACGTCGGTGAGATTGAAGATGCGGTAGTCGGAGCATTGACAAATAAACTAACTTGCCCCTTTACATATCTTATACGTCGCCCGGCGGCATTGAGGGTGATGTGGGATGAGACATTACCTGCAATGCAGGACCACGATTTCATCTTAAGATTGGCCCTTGTGAAAAGCTGGTTTGGGTATGTTCCAACTTGTGGCGGTTACAACAGGGTACATACCTACGGCTGGGGGAAGGTGTCAATGATGGATGGCAAAAAAAGAGCGAACTATAGAATTAATATAACGGATAATACACTAAAACTCATAAACGAACAGGGTGTTATGACCGCTCAAAGGCGACAGGCTATTGCTCAGGTTTACTTTGATCTGGCCGAACAGTTTTTTTTGACTGACCGTCGTCTTTTTCGCCAATTGATTCAAAAGACCTTGACGATTTGGCCAGATTATCAAGCCAATAGGCCCCGGTTTCAGTTTTTAGCTAGGATTTTTGGATACGAGATTGCAGAATGGCTGAGTGTCATTCGCAGCCGCATCAGCCAACATCTTAGCTCGACTTCTCGGAAAATAAACATCAGGCAAGGGCTGTAGGCTGAATAGTAACGTCGTACCCCAGTTTCAATAGACAATGGTCAGCAAGGTATGAGCGAGGCGACCAAGGCGCGGCGGCAGCCACGCCGAGCAGCAAGATGCCGATACTGAGCCGACAAATAGGTCTCTTTGGTGCAAGCGGCACCGTGTGCGGCCTCGACCAGTGTCTGTCGCAGGTAAGGACTACCTTTACGAGTTCGCCCGCTGTAACGCTTGCCGGCGCTTAAAGCCTTTCAACTGCTCCCGCGCCGTTGGGTCGTCGAACGCACTTTCGCTTGGCTGGGACGCTATCGGCGTCTGAGTAAGGATTACGAACACTGTCCTTTGAGCAGCGAGGGCACGATCCATGTCGCTTCGATTCACACCATCCTTCGGCGTCTTGCTGCTGCCTAATTTTCAAATGCACCCTTATCAAATTCACCAA
>DATAMF010000054.1:0-16536 GCA_036260665.1 Aggregatilineaceae bacterium
ATGGGTGTTGGACATTGACGGCGGAAAAAACCCTTTCTGAAATGGGCACCTTTGTCATTCGATTTTAAGTCCAGAACGCTTATTTACCAATGGTTTGTCTGAAATCGGTAGATTTACCGTTCTGTTACTTGCAACGTTTCGACGCCACTGCTACCATAGATTATGTGAAAGGACGTACAGCCCACGCAATGGATAATCCAATACTCGACCATATCAGCACCAACACCATAGAAGGCCTCGGCCAACTGGCATCCTATTTTGGCTTTAACAAAGTGATGGGCCAATTATACGGCGTTCTCATGCTCAGCCCGGAGCCTTTGAGCCTGGATGATCTAATGGAACAGCTACGGATTTCCAAAGCCGGGGTCAGCACACATATGCGACAATTAGAGCATATGGGCATTGTGCGCGAAGTGTGGGTCAAGGATGACCGGCGTAAATTCTACCGGGCCGAAACCGATCTATGGCGGATTTTGAGTGGTGTTTTGAGCAGTCGTGAACTGCGTGACGTGAATCAGGCGTTACGCGTGCTCGATGAAAATACCTCCCGGCTGCGAAACGCACTTCCTACTATGACCGAGGTTGAGCAAATGCAGGCACAGCACTATCTGACCCGGTTGGATCAACTTCAGGACTTTTTCCGGTTGGCGCAGCTTTTGCTGACGTCGCTGATTCAACAGGCACAGGAGCAGCCCGACGTGAGCGATATTAAACGTATTGATTTTGAATAAATTGGCAATGATTGATAACGATGTTATAATTTGTTTGAAAAGTTCTGAAAGACACAAATGGAGGCCGAATGGCGATTGACACCGCACTCCAGGCTGTAGATGAACTCCTTCAGTCTCTCGCCGTAAGCGATGTGTCGCTGTTACAGCAGACAAGCCAGCATATTTTAGGGGCAGGGGGCAAACGTCTTCGCCCTCGTCTGGTCTTGTTGGCATCGGAGGCGGTGGGTGCGCAAGACCTCAACCCGGCGGTCCCCTTGGCGGCGGCGGTTGAAATCATCCATACGGCTACCCTGGTGCATGATGACATCAACGATCACGGTACGCTGCGGCGCGGACGAGAGACGGTTAACGCTCGCTGGGGCGGGACATTTGCGCTGCTGACGGGGGATTATTTGTTCACCAAAGCCTATCTGTTGATGGCTCCGTATGCGCCAGAACTGAACATGATCCTGGCAAAAGCGGCGATGGAACTGGTGGAAGGCGAAACACAGCAGATTCAGGCTGCCAAAGCAGGCACCTTGGACCGCGCCTTATACTTTGAAATTATTGCAAAAAAAACCGCCTCGTTGTTTGTCGCTGCGACCTCATTGGGCGCGACAGTTGCGAATGCTCCTGAAGCCTGGATCAGCGCGCTCAACCAGTATGCTTACCATCTCGGATTGGCTTTCCAGATTACCGATGACATTCTTGATCTGGTTGGTGAAGCGGAACAGATCGGCAAAAACGCCGGGATCGATGTCAGTCAGGGGCGCGGACTGGCCGTTGCAATCGAAGGCGGGAATGGGAAGGCGGCTCCGGCGCTAGAGGTGCTTGAGACGGCCCCCGGCCCATTTAGAGAAAGCCTGCTGCGCGGGAATGATCTGGATATGGCTGTTGCCAAAGGGCGCGAAAAGGTCCGCGAACTCGCGGCGCTCGCATCCGCCGGGCTGGACAAGCTGCCCCCGTCAGCGGCGCGAGATGAACTCTATGATCTCGTGCGGCTGGTGGTTGAGCGGGATCACTAACCCCCAGACAAATTCGAGAGCGTGAGAAGCGCTCTCTTTTTTTCGCGTATTGACGCCCCTTCGCGCATGCGTTAGAGTCCGCGTTATGGCAACTTATGATGAAGCACGAATCTACGTACAAAGCGGACGCGGGGGGGGATGGCAGGGTCCACTTCCGCCGCGAAAAATATATGCCGCGTGGTGGTCCATCGGGTGGCGATGGCGGCGACGGCGGCAGTGTGTATTTGATTGTCAAGCCGACGATGAACACCCTGATCGACTTTACACGCGACAAGAAGTTTAAAGCGGATAGTGGATCACCGGGCGGCGTCAGCGACCGGACCGGAAAAACGGGCGATGATCTGTATATTCCAGTTCCTCCTGGCACCATTGTTCGCGATGATAAAACGGGCGAGTTGGTCGCGGATTTGACCGAGTCGGGCATGAAAGTGATGGTCGCTAAAGGCGGGCGCGGTGGACGCGGGAATGCGCGTTTTGTGAGCAGTACCAACCAGGCCCCCCGCATCGCGGATCGGGGCGAACCCGCCGAAGAACGCTGGCTGAAGCTCGAACTCAAACTGCTGGCCGATATTGGGATCGTGGGGGTGCCCAACGCGGGGAAATCCACCCTGTTATCCGTGATTAGCAATGCCAAACCCAAAATTGCGGATTACCCGTTTACGACACTGGAACCGAATCTGGGCGTGGTTGTGCTGGAAGATCGGGATATGGTGTTTGCAGATATTCCCGGTTTGATCGAAGGGGCGCATCTGGGCGCGGGATTGGGACACGATTTCCTGCGGCATATTCAACGCACGCGCGTGCTGGTGCATGTGTTGGATGGGCTGGCCGAGAATCCGGTGGCTGATTTTCACCAAATCAATACCGAACTGGCCCTGTTTGATGAAAAATTGGGCAGCAAGCCGCAGTTAGTGGTGCTGAACAAGATGGATTTGCCCGATGTGCAGGTGCGTTGGCCCGACATTCAAGCGGAATTGAAGCGGCTGGGCTACGAAGCGATGGCAATCTCAGCGGCAACCCACCTGAATGTGCGCGATGTGCCCCTGCGAGCGATGCAAATGCTTGATGCGCTTCCCGAAGAGGGGCGCGAGGAAGAAGAAACTGAACTGCCGGTGTACCAGTTGGGGGAGAATCCGCTGGCCTTTGAAGTCTCGAAGGTGGAAGAGGGTGTGTTCCGTGTGTCGGGTAAACGGATTGAACGTGCCGTGGAGATGACCTATTGGGATTATGACCAGGCGGTGGATCGCTTCCAGCGGATTCTGGAAACGATGGGAATCACCGCCGCGTTGCAAAAGGCGGGGGTCAAACCGGGTGATTCCGTTTTTATTGGCGACATGGAATTGGAATGGGAAGATTAAGCATAGGCCAAGCGTAGGGCAGGGGGGATGGGATTGGGTACAATAGCGGGCTGGTGAAGCCCATGCTAAAAGGATAAAGTCTTTGTCGCGTCCATGCCTCGGCATCTACGGCGGCACATTTGATCCGCCGCATCTCGGCCACTTGATTCTGGCCGAGACGGCTGCCGACCAACTTCATCTCAGGCAGGTGCTGTTCATACCCGCAGCGGACCCGCCGCACAAAGGGACGCCGCGGACTCCAGCATTCCATCGACTGGCGATGGTTGAACGGGCGATTGCCGGAAATCCTCATTTTTTACTTTCCCGCATGGATATGGATCGTCCCGGACCGCATTACAGCGTGGATATGCTGCGCCTGCTGCATCTGGAATACCCCAATACGGATCTTGTGTTTTTGATCGGCAGCGATTCCCTGCGCGATTTGCCCACCTGGTCACGTCCTACCCAGTTAATCGAACTGGCGCGGCTGGGAGTGATGCGGCGTCCCGGCGCAGAAGTTGAAGTCGATCAGCTTGAGCAGCAAATTCCCGGCATCCGTGAACGCCTATTGTGGATCGAGGCACCGCACATTGAGATTTCGGCGTCGGTGATCGCGGCGCGGATTGCGGACGGAAAAAGTGTACGCTATCAAGTCACGGATGCTGTGTGCGCGTATATTGAGGAGCACGAGTTGTACAGGAAGGGAAGCCATGAATAAATTGATAGGTTTGGGAATGGGAGTGATCCTGCTGCTGTTAGCAGTGTTGAGCGTGCCGACGATGGGCGCGGGGGCGTTCCAGGCGACGCCGACCAGCCCTGCGCCGACCCTGGTGCCGCCCACGCCAATGCCGGTGCAGGCGACTCCACAGGCGGTGGTGGCGGACGTGTCGAGTCTTGCCAGCGTACAGGAAACACGAGTTCTGCGCGTGGGGACACTCTATAACGCCTACCCGTTTGCGTGGCTGAATGAATACGGGGAAGTGGACGGCTACGAGGCCGAGATTCTGCGTGCGATTGGGATTGAATTGGAAGTTGAGATCGAATTCGTGCAGGTAACACGCCAGAATGCGATTGATATGCTGCACAACGGGCAGGTGGATATTCTGATCGGGCAGCAGGTGCTGACGCGGGATCGCGAAAATACGCTCGATTTTTCACACCCTTATTTTCTGAACCAGGAACGAATGGTCAAACGGCAGGACAGCCCGTATGCCGATCTCAGCCAGATGATGGATAAACCCGTCGCGGTGGAAGTGGGCAGCCGTAGTGAACGCGCCCTGCGCCATTGGATGGCCGCGAGCGGCGTGCAGTTGGACGTGCGTACCTATTTCTCCGAGAGTCTGGCGTTGGATGCGCTGTCGAATGGCGAAGTCGAGGGGATGGTTGGTCCCGAAGACAGTTTGCGGCGGGCAGGCCGCCAGGGGATGAGCTTTGTCGATTCGCCCCTGCTGCTGGAACCATATGCCATTGCGCTGCGCGGGTGGGATGTCAATATGCGCAATCTGCTGAATCGATCCCTCCAGCGGTTGAAAGCCAGCGGACGGCTGGATGAAATTTACGGCAACTGGTTTCCCGGCACGACGATGGATTTTGATTTGCTGGTGCCTGTCTACGACACGCTGTATGAAGATGCACGCAAGCTGGATGATTTCCCGACGGATATTCCGATGCCCAATCCTTCGGTGGTATCGCGGATTGCGGATGGACTGCCGATCCGTGTCGCGGGATTGGTGGGCGAGGGCGAAGAAGCGCCCGCCATCCAGCGGATTATCAACGCATTAAACAAGGCGATGATCGAGGAGATGGCGCGGCGGTGGGGCGCAAAGCTGGAATATATCCCCAATTCCTATATGAACGCGGTTGATCTGGTCGCCAATGGTCAGGCCGATCTTGCGGTGGGAGCCAGCCCGCGTTGGGATGGTGCGGATCGGGCGGAATATTCGGTACCGTATATCCGGCACGGAGATCGGCTGCTGGTCCCGTCCAATTCTAAACTTACTACCGGATTTGCAGATATGTTGGGTACGGGCTGGATCATTGGGTACTTTGCCGATGATGCGCCGGACGCGGATCATATCAAAAAGATGGCCGAGATTTTTAATGTCAGCCGCAATATCTCCGACCCATTCCAGATTCTTCAGGAAGACCGCGCGATCTATACGATGGTCGGAGAGCAGAATATCGACGCGATCTACGGTGATAGCCTGCGGTTGCTGGCCCTGATGCGCGACTATGAAGAGCCGGATCAGGTGAAACTGCTGGATAAGTGGTACGGGGATGTGCTGCCGATTTCGTTTGGGATGCCGCGCAACGATGCGGAATTCCGCGCGCTGGTCGATTTTACGCTGCAAGATATGGCGCAGGATGGGACCTACCAGCGTTTTTGGGCGGACCTGTTCGGATTAGGCGATCCGCTGCCCATGTTGTATTGGGCGGCAACCAGCCCGGACACGCCTTAGTAGGCGCGGCCAAACATAAAGCGGACCAGTTCGGGGAGATAGCGGCGCTGCGGCATATAGGTGAGCAAGGTATCTTCAAAGCGCACCGGACGCACGCCGCAGTAATCGTACAGGTTGCCGAGTTTAGCGGTGCGGTTGCTGGCGAGAATGTCGAACCACTGGGGAGTCATCGGCCAACGGGGAACAATCCGGTTCATCAGGCTGGTAACGCTGCGCAAGGTATGAGGCGGGAGCCGGACGATCAGGCGTTTGGCTCCCGATACACGCATCACCGTGCGGATCATTTCGTGATAGGTCATATATTCCGCGCCGCCGATCTCGATGGTCATATCCACCAGATCGATTTGTTCCATGCTCTTTTCGAGCGCCTTGACCAGATCAAGCACATAGAGCGGGTGCAGCAAACTGTCTCCGGTGCCGGGCTGGATGAAAAAAATCGGGTTGGTGCGCAGCAGCATGGCGATTGCGTTCACAAAACGATCTTCTGGGCCAAAGAGCACGCCGCAGCGCAGGATCGTGAAGGGAATGCCGCTGTGGCGCACCTGTGATTCCACCTGTCCCTTAACGCGCAGCAGCGTATAGGCGGAGGCGGGTTCGGCTCCCAGTTGGCTTAAATAGAGGATGCGACCAATGCGGGCGGACCGGGCGGCGGCGATCACGTTGCGCGTGCCCTGCACATCGATTCGTTCCAGGTCGCGGCGTTTGCCCCACCACTGCGCACTGGCAAGATGGTAAACGGTATGCACATCCTGCATGGCGCGGTGCAAATCCTCGGAATCGTTCAGATCGCCTTCCGCGATCTCAATGTTGCCCTGCCAGCCGAAACGCCGCACACGAGCGATGGAACGACGCGGGACCATGACCCGCACCGGCCAGTCTGCCCCGGTAAGCTGCGGCACCAGATGACGACCTACGAGTCCGGTTGCGCCTGTCACGAGAATCATGTTCACCATCCTTCGGTGCCGCATTATAAACGATTTGGAGCCGAGCCTCCAGGTTAGTTACTGCGCGGATTCCAATTAAAAAGACGCAGTGCCAGGATCGCAGAACATACACACCATGCCAGCAGCACCAGGATATTGGTCGCCATGCTGTTTTCGGGAGTCGCGCTGACCATCGATTGGCGCAGTGCATCCGCGAGGTAGGTCAAGGGAATGGCATCTACCAGGGGACGTATCCAGCCGGGAATGCGCCACAGCGGAAGCAATGCGCCGGACAGCATCGTGAAGAGGAGAAATGTCAGCGCTGCCGCACCCTGGACTGCTTCTTCAGTTTTTGCCAGACCTGCGAGGAAATAACCTAATGTGATAAACGTGGCGGCACCCAACAACACAACGGCGGCCACGCGCGGGAGATCGCTGATTTGCATGGGGAGATCGAACACCAGCACGCTGATCGCCACCAGGATGGCAGACTGAAGTGCGGCGATGCTCAGGCGGAAAGTAATTTGCGAGATCAGCCACAACGCCGGGGAAAGGGGAGTCGTTCCGATGCGGCGCAGGATATGTTTTTCGCGCAGGCTGACGAGGGGCAGAGCGGTGGCATAGAGGCCGAGCAGCATCAGACTCATGGCGAGTACACCGGGCAGCATGGTATCGGCGCGGCTCAATTGGCGTGTGGACTCGTTTTCGGGCTGCATCACCAGCAGCGACTGTTGTCCCGTCAGGCGGGCATCCACGGTAATCAGAGTTTGCTGGATCACATTGAGTACGGCGGAGGCATTGGCGGACGATGGATCGTGATAAACCGAAACCGGAGTCTGTTCCGCCGATTCGCCCTGAAGCAGGGCGGCTACCGGCGCATTCAGCACGACGACAGCATCCCGCTGGCCTTCATGCAGCGCGTCCAGTTCTTCAGACCGTGTGCCGTCTGAAATATGAAAGGCGGCATTTTCGGTGAAGGCATCGAGCAGTATATCGGCTCCGGGACCGGCTTCGTTGACCAGCCCGATCCGGTAGAATGTGCTGCCCGACGGCGAAAAAATCGCGCCAATTGCCAGTGCAACGATGATCGGAAACAGCATCGACCATGCCAGCGCCGCGCCATCGCGCCGCCATTCGCTCCAACTGGCCCGGTAGAGTTGAACAAAAGTGCTCATGCCTTAATCCTCTTTTGGGGTGCCTGCACCATCTTCCTCATCGTTTTACCATGAGCTTCAAGCGGATTGCCTGACTATGAGTCGCCTATTGACCGCCGTTTCATGGCAAAAGAAGTGCAACCATACGGTTCGGTCTGTGTTATATCAAAGCGGCGACGGTATAATTGCGGACGTTGCGTTAATAATGTTTGACTGCCGAGTAACGGCAAGCGGAGGATTAACCTGTGGAATCCAAACGGGTCGTTGTCACTGGATTGGGCATTATCAGCCCAATCGGAAATACGGTCGAAGAAGCATGGACCAATGCGAAAAATGGGGTGTCGGGTGTCGAACATATCCCGGCTTTTGCCGAGCGCGGCCTGAAGACCACCTTTGGCGCTCCGGTCAAAAATTTTGACCCGGAAACGGAATTTGGTCGCCGTGATGCGCGGCGTGGTGATCGGGTGACGCATTTGGGGATGTATGCCAGCCGCCAGGCTTTTGCCGACTCCGGACTCGATATGGCTCACGAGAATCTCTGGGACATCGGTGTGCTGATGGGGACCGGGATCGGCGGTGTACAATCGCTGATCGATGGCATTTATACCGTGATTGAAAAAGGGGTGGGAAGTGTCAGCCCCCTGCTGCTGCCCATGATGCTGCCTGACAGCCCCGCCGGGAAGATTGCAATCGATTTGGGACTGCGCGGCCCGAATTTATCGATTGCGACGGCCTGCGCCACGGGGAATAACTGTATCGGTGAGGCGTATGAAATTATCCGGCGCGGTGCCGCGATGGCAATGGTTGCCGGGAGCAATGAAGCCGGATTGGTCGAATTGGCGATGGCAAGCCTGGGGAACATGACCGCGATCTCGCGCCGCAACGATGATCCGCAGGGGGCTTCGCGTCCGTTTGCGATTGATCGGGATGGCTTTGTGGTGGCGGAAGGTGCTGGGGCGCTGGTGCTGGAAGAACTGGAACATGCCAAAGCGCGCGGCGCGCGAATTTACTGCGAGATCACGGGCTACGGCACGACGTGCGACGCGTATCATGTCACCGCGCCGTTGGAAAATGGCGAAGGTGCGCAGGCGGCCATGCGAATCGCGCTGCGGACAGCGGATTTGAAGCCCAGCGACATCAGCTATATCAATGCACACGGCACCAGTACCCAGTTAAATGACATCAGCGAGACGCGCGCCATCAAAGCCGTGTTTGGCGAAGAGGCTTACAAGGTGCCGATCAGCTCTACCAAGTCGATGACCGGGCACTTGATGGGATCGGCGGGCAGCGTTGAGGCGGTCCTCGCGATCAAAACGCTGTGCGATAGTTTTATCCCTCCGACAATCAATCTACATAACCCCGATCCGGAATGCGATTTGAACTATACGCCGCTGGTGGGTGTGTCGAAAGAACTAACCCATGTCATGAATAATTCATTTGGCTTTGGGGGACACAACGCCGTGCTGATCTTCAGCAAATTTACGGGAAACGGTTCGAGATAATTTCACCCCCCGGTCGAACGGGGGGTAAGTGTTAGAAAGGGCCAGCAATGACCGATCCCACAGCGCGGCGGTTGAATCCGAGCCGCGTGTTGAGCGGAACACGTCCGCGAACGATGCGGTATGCGCATATTATCGGGTGGGGCATGGAAGTGCCCTCACAGGTCTTGTCGAATGCCGACCTGGAAGCGATTGTGGATACCAACGATGAATGGATCCGGTCACGCACCGGCATTCGTGAGCGGCGGATTGCGCAGCCGCGCGAAACGACGACCAGCCTGGCGACACGTGCCGCTCAAAAAGCACTTGAAGTGGCGAATGTGCTGCCCAGCGAGATTGACCTGATCATCGTGGCGACGGCGACGCCCGAACATGCATTCCCGGCGACAGCGAGCGTCGTGCAGGATTTTCTCGGCGCGGCTAACGCAGGGGCCTTTGATCTCAGCGCTGCGTGTTCGGGTTTTGTGTTTGCCATGGATATGGCGGCTAACAAAATCCGCACGGGGGCGATCCAAAACGCCATCGTGATCGGCGCGGAAACGCTGAGCCGCGTGCTGGACTGGTCTGATCGTGGGACGTGTATCCTGTTTGGGGACGGCGCGGGCGCAGTGGTGATTCAAGGTAGTGAAGTTCCGGGTGGGATTCTGAGCAGCGTGATGCATTCGGATGGTTCCGGGTGGGATATGCTGACGCTGCCCACTGTGAGCAGTCGCGATACGTATCTGCAAGATGGGACGCACCAGATGCACCGCATCTATATGGACGGTAAAGGGGTGTTTCGTTTTGCCACCCGCGTCATTGGTGACAGTATCAAGGAAGCGCTGCAACAGGTTAACCTCACACCAGATAAGCTGACCTGGGTGATTCCACATCAGGCCAACCAACGCATCATCGAACACGCAGCGAAAGCGCTCAAAATTCCCGATGACCGCGTGATCAGCAATGTTGAGCGCTACGGCAACACGTCAGCCGCCTCGATCCCGATTGCGTTGGCCGAAGCAGCCGAAGCTGGGAAAATCAAAGCGGGTGATCTGATCGCGCTGGTCGGGTTTGGCGGGGGGCTGTCGTGGGGATCGGCGGTGCTGGAATGGTCGGCGCTGCCGTTCAAGAGTTCGCGCAACCTGACCTGGGGGCGTCGCCAGGGTGAATATGTGCTGGCGGACATTCGGCGTCCCTTGGTGCGGCGGTGGCGGCGGCTGATGATGATGACGATTTCGCCCTCGGCGTGGATCGTGGGGGTGCGGAAATTGTTGACACGGCGGCGCGAAGAACCGTCCGATGATGAAACGCCTGGCAAAGAATAGGCTAAAAAATCGCCCCGATTGTGCTGACAACCGGGGCGATTGATTTGATGGACTAGGCTGGGGTGACACGCACGAATTTGCGCTTGCCGACTTTGATCACGACGGGCAGTTCATCGAGGTTCACCAGTGCCTCGATACTATCGACGCGCTCGCCATTTGTGCGCACCCCGCCGCCTTGAATCTGGCGCTTGGCGTCACCTTTGCCGCTGGTTATGCCTGCATTGGCTAGAATATCAACGATCTTGGTGGGTTCGCTGATCGCGTATTCGGGCATTTCGTCGGGCAGCCCTTCGCCCTGGATGACGGTTGCAAAATGGTGCGCGCCCTGTTCCGCGCCTGCTTCGCCAAAGAAGGTCTTCACGATCTGGTAGGCGAGATTTTTCTTGGTGCCCATCGGATCGTTTTGCATTTGCGCATCCAGTTCTTTCAACTGGCGGTCATTCCAGCTCAACAGCAGCTTGTGGTAAATATGCATCGCCTTGTCGGGCACGCTCATCACCTTGCCATACATATCTTCGGGCGAGGTGAGCAGCGGGATATGATTGCCCAGGCTCTTGCTCATCTTCACTTCGCCGTCCGTGCCGGGCAGACTCTCGCCCATGATGATGGCGATCAGGGGCGGCTCACCCAGCGACTGCTGCAATTTGCGCCCAGCGACGAGAATATTGAACAACTGATCTTGCCCGCCTACCTGACAATCGGCTTGCAGGTGGTAGGCGTCGTACGCCTGCATTAGCGCGTAGAACATTTCGTGCAGGTAGATCGCCTCACCCGCTTCCATCCGCCGGGCGAAGTTTTCGCGAGTGAGAAACTGCTGCACGGTAAAGTTCTGTGCCAGCTTGATCACATCTCCAAAGCTGAGTAGTTGAAGCCACTCGTGATTATAATGCACCGTCGTACGCGCCGGGTCCAGAATTTTGAAGGCCTGTTCCTGGTAGGTGCGGGCGTTTTCCTTCACGTCGTCCAGCGTAAGCTGGGTGCGTGTTTTGTCTACATCCGACGGATCACCGATCATACTGGTGTAGGAGCCGATCAGAAACGTGACATCGTGCCCCAATTCCTGGAACTGGCGCAGCTTATACATGGTGATGGTGTGGCCCAGGTGCAAATCGGGTTTGCGCGGATCGTAGCCGCAATACACGCGCAGTGGCCGCCCCTGTTGTTCGGCCAGAATCAAGCGCGCGCGGAGATCGCGGCGCATGTTCTCTTTGGTCTGGGGATCACCATATTCGGTCCCCGACATCAAAATTTCGACCTGTTCATCGATGGTAGGCATCAAGACACTGTCCTTTCCGAACAAGCAAATTGGGTGCGGCTCCTAATGGCGGCTATAATACCACAGCAAAACGCGAAGGTCAGCGGTGAGTTAGGAGAGAGGATTTTGAAAAACTGGATACGCAGCGCCGTGACAGGCCTTATGTTGGA
The DNA here is from genome assembly GCA_036260665.1 of Aggregatilineaceae bacterium. Lineage (GTDB taxonomy): Bacteria > Chloroflexota > Anaerolineae > Aggregatilineales > Aggregatilineaceae > DATAMF01. The sequence goes on from DATAMF010000054.1 coordinate 11,837, forward strand.
GCGTCCCGCCCAGAAGCTCACCCTGAAAGAACATGCCGCGCAGTTGTCCGCCAGCGGCAAGTCGATTCGGGAGGCGCTAGCAGCGGCGGGAGACAGCGACGAAAATCGGGATCAACTCGTACATATCATTGGGATCGAACGGTGGGGACAGCGCCGGCTGCGGGTGATCTTGGGCGAACCCTTGTTGGATGATGACTCCGATGATTATCTCCCAGCGGCTGATCTGAACTGGGCCGCCTTGCAAGAAATGTTTCGGGCGGTGCGGCAGGAAACTTTGGACCTGATCGAGCAACTGACGGAAGTCGAAATTGATACCAGCCTGACCATTCCACATAACGAATATGGTAAACTGACACCTTATGCCTGGCTGCGTTATTTGGAAGTTCATTCCACTTTGGAGTCTAAACGCATCAAATAGCAGTTATAAGAATTTTTTACATGATCTGGGGCAGGGTATATAATGGCCCCGGTGTGTGCCTAACGTGCGGGGGATGCATGAGCCTAAAAAATTGCTATTACGGTGTGATTGTTCTGATGGTGTTCTGCCTCGGGATTGGTCATGCCAGCGCATTTAATACAATCACGGCGAACCCGGCGATCCTGGATCGATATGGCGGGTTTGCTCCCGTTCTCAGTAATGAGGGGACCTTGATTGCTGGCGCGTTGGGATTGCCTGGCGAACCATTAACCTGGGCATTGTCGGCGAGTAACGCGGGCGATGTATCCGGTACAGGAATAATTATTACCGACGTGGTACCCAAAGAACTGCGGATTAACAGTGTGGAGGCGGACCGGGGTACGTTCAGTATCAGTGGGCAAACGGTTAGCTTTCAACTGGACACTTTGGACCCCGGCGAAGCGGTTCAAATGCGCATCAATACTACTGTTATCGAAGCGCCGCCGAATGGTAGCCTCATCAATCAAGCTTCATTGGTTGGGCAAGGACCGGATGGACCTGTTACCCACCAATCCTTAGCCGAAGTTTCTGTGCCGACCAGCCTGCCCGCTACGGGCTATCCTCCCCAGGATTTGCCGGGAGAAGGTGAGCCGAGTGTTTATGTGGTGGCGCTGGGTGCCCTGTGCGCAGTAGCTTTGATGGCCCTGTTCGTCTGGTGGCGCGGGCACGATTCGCAGTGGCTGCGCGGGCTGTAGGTAGCCTCTACGCGCCGTAAAACGAAGCGGACTCAGGGTTCGGGCGTGGGTGCTTCGGGCGGCGGTGTATAACCGTCGGTGCTGTGAATTAATCCCGCTGATTCTGCCAATGCTTCCAGATAGTAGTAGAGGTTGTCGCCGGGGCAGTCCGTGCCCTCATTAAAATCGCGGTGCCCGGCCAGATGGGTGAGTTCCAGGCGCAGCGCCAGCCAGTCAATTAAGCGCCGTGCCGACTCGATTTGCTCCTGCGATGGGTTTTCCTCTTCAAAGTTACCGAATAGTACCACACCCACTGTGCCATAGTTAAAGCTTTGCACATGGGTGCCACGCGCCATCAGATCGCGGCCTTCAAAGACCACACCCGTTTTGCCGACCCCGAAGTGATAACCCACATCGGCCCATTCGCGTGTATCCATGTGTTCCGTCTGGATTTCGCGCATCGTACTATAATCGTCCGTCTCGTATAAAACGGAGTGATGCACAACCACTGTGTTGTAGATCGCGCGCAGATCCCCTTCATATTCACGCCAACCATCGACATTGGTCAGACTGTAAAAGCCGGGTTCCCACTTGGCTTCGTGATTGGGTTCGAGCGCGCCCCAATCGGCACGAAGCACAATCGCCGGGCGGTCAATTTGTTTGAGGGTGGTTGGGCGCGACGAGTCGGATTTGGGGCCTGTGGTTGGGATCGGCGTCAGGGACTGGGGGTCAGTCGGGTCGCTGGAGGTGAGATAGTCCAGCACGAGATACCCCGACACCCCGCCGATACATGTGATCCCGCCGAGGATCGCGGCTGCGCCGGAAAGTCCAAGAAAGTTGCGCCGAGTCAGTTTTTTTTGTTTGTTCATCCGATTCCGCTTCATCGCTCGACCTGTTCTGCGCCGGATCATAACAAACGCCGCGCGAAAGACCAAGCAATCTCCTTTGTTTTTGTGCTACAACCGTGTTAGGATTGTTCTAGTATTCACGCTTATACATTCCTTGTGCCAAAAAGGAGGCCTCGGTCCGATGGCTCAGGTACCGACGATTCCAGACATTGTAATTGGGCGGTTGCCGATCTACCTGCGCGCGCTGAACCGGATGATTCAGGAGGGGAGGGAATATACCTCGTCGCATGAATTGGGCGAACGGTTGGGGATCAGTTCGGCGCAGATTCGCAAGGATTTGTCCCATTTTGGGGAATTTGGCAAGCAGGGCACGGGTTATCATGTAAACTACCTCTACGAACAGATCCAGCATATTCTCAAAGTGGATCGCCAGTGGCCGATGGCGGTGGTCGGGATCGGTGACCTGGGGCGGGCAGTCGCGAATTATAAGGGCTTCGCGGCGCGGGGATTTGTGGTGGCTGCGCTTTTCGATGATGATCCGTCGAAGATTGGCGAAGAGATCAACGGAATGAAAGTGCTGCCCACCAGCCAGATGGCGGAAGAAATTCAGCGACGTGGGATCAAAATGGCGATGATCGCCGTCCCGCTTGAGACAGCCCAGGCTGTCGCCAACCAGTTGGCGACGTGCGGGGTGCGGGCCATTCTGAATTATGCACCGATCACATTGGCGGTGCCGGAGGGCGTGCAGGTGCAGTATATTGACCCGGTGGCGCACCTCCAGCACATGACGTTTTATCTGAATCCGTAGCGCCGCAGCCGCTCGATTGGAATTGTGAGCAGCGCGCCCAGCGTATCGAATCCGACATCACGCAGGGATGAACTTCTCCCCGGAATAACCGATTGGTGAAGTTCATCCAAAAAACCGTAACTGATCGCACCCAGAATGGCGAAAAGCAGCGCATCGCGGCGATCCATACCGCTCATCACCAGGGCACGCGCCATCAGCCAGGTAAGCACGCCATATTCTGCAATATGCGTGCTTTTTTTGATCACAAAGTCCCAGCCGCCGGGGAAAATGGGCACCGGGCCGGAGAAGTAGACTTCAGCCTCGGCTCCGGCAGGCGGCGGTGTTTTAGGCTGGGCTGAAAAAATGAACATCGCCAGCATCAGCACCAGCACCGGCCCCCACGACCACATGATCAGGGATAAACGCTTGGCAGCGGACATGATCTAGGGTGCGGCTTGGCTCAACTCGAGGCTGAAGATCCAGGGGCCTTCGGTAGTTTCGCGCTGTTCCAGGCGAACCTGCTGCATCAGCGTGGCGACTTCCATATCGGTCATGTCTTCCGGCTGGCTGAGCAGGTTGTAATATACGCCGCCTTCCAAGACTACCTCGATTTCGATGCCGTATTCCAGCAGCGCATCGCGCACGGCTTCCCAGTATTCGCGGGTTTCCGGCTCCGAGATGCGCAGCCGGTCCACGGTCAGGGTTAGCGTGGCGGGCTGGCCGCCGTAAAAGGCATTAAAACTGAGATTGAAGCAGCGCGCGACATCATCAACGGAGGGGCGCTGAGTCATACCCCAACCGAGCAGCATGCCGGTCTGATCGCCCAGTGACAGGCTGGCTTCTGGCTGCCAGTCGGCGCTCGTCGGCAGGTTGAAGCAGACTGTGGCATCAGTTTTGGACGGGGTGATCTTCACGCTTTGCAGCGTCATATCGATGCCGTTCGCGCTTTGAACTATATTCGGCTCAAATTGCAGCGCGCCGAACAGGTCCACCGTAAACTCGAAATTGAAGGACACCATTTCGCTGATCTGAAGGCTCAGAAACAGGTCGAGAGTCGGGGGCGGAAAATCGCCGTATTGGGTGTGGAAGTATTCCGTATCAACCACACCAGTATCCAGATTGTAGGTTTGGGGATAAAAGGACAGGCTGACGATCAGCGCACCGGATTCATCTTGCGTGAAATGAGTCTGGGCCTGCGAGAAGATGTTACCTGCCTGATCGGTTAACATGACACTTGGCATCATGATGCCTTCTGCCCCGGCAATCGTGAGATCGAAGAGGAACTGATTCACATCCGCATAGGCCCAGTTGAGGGTCGCGGTGACATCACCATCGGTCTGGCTAAGGTTGAGATCGGTGATCAAGCCCGCCTCGCGCAGCGCGTCCACAGTTGGATCGCCATCTTGCGCGCGGGCTGGATGGGGGAGCAGAAGGGCTGCACAGAGCGCAAAGAGTATCAGACGTTTCACCATTTGAGAGAATTCCTTTCATGTCTAGGGGCACCTTGACGGTGCGCATTTGACAGTTCCACGTTAACATTACAGCGCGCAGATGGCAAGGGGCGTGATCAGTACGGTTACCTGACGAAGGCTGCGCGTCATATTCACATGGGGAGGAACACATGTTTTCGGGCATACACGTGGGTTTTATCGGCAGTGGCAACATGGGCGAGGCGATGATTCATGGGCTGATCAAGCAAAAATTGATCGCTCCAGAGCAGATTATTGCCGCCGATCCACGCGCAGCGCGGTTGGACGAATTACACGAAAAATATGGCATCACGATTTCATCGAATAACCTCGACACGGCGACCAAAGCCGATATTCTAGTGCTGTCGGTTAAACCCCAGGTGTTGGATGCGGTGCTGCCCGAAGTGCGGGGTGGGGCGCGGACGTGCTCTCTCGTGCTGAGTATTGTTGCAGGCGCACCGATCC
>DATAMF010000545.1:0-4546 GCA_036260665.1 Aggregatilineaceae bacterium
CGGGAGTGCCCGGTACAAATGACAGCGAAACGGTGGTCTGGGATGTGCGGACCAACCAGCGCGTCGGCACATGGTTGGCGCATGGCACCCCCCATTCGTTGTCCTGGGGACCCAACGGCGATACGGCGCTGATCCAGACGCGCGAGGGTGCTTACCTGTGGTATCTGCCCACCGATACCCGCTGGCTTCTGAACGCCAATGTCGAAATGACGCCCACTGGCTCTACCGTGCAGAATTTTCACAGCTTCCAATGGGACATCACCCGTAATCAACTGCTGGCGGTGCCGGTTGGAGCGGCGGATGCGGTGGTAGCCTACGATGTGAATACCGGGCAAGCCGTGAATAGTTTCACCTCGGCGGGGACCAAAACCCCCGTTGTTTTTGAAGCCTCGCACGATGGCTCGTTGCTGCTGGTTTTTCACCCGCGAGATGGTGCGATCAAGGTCTGGAACCGTGACACTGGCAGCAGTGTTGTCCTCCAAACCGGGGAGCAATACGCCGAAGAGTTGATGATGTATGTTTCTGACACCCGGCATTATTCCCCATACACCTCACTTGCCGTCAGCCCCGATAACCGCTTTGTGGCGCTCGATTATGTTCATCTGCTCATCTGGGATTTACAGTCAGGTTCCGCCGAACCGAGTTATGTGTATCCGACCTATCGTGATTTATACGACATCCGGTTTGGGGATAATGTCACGGTCCAGTCTGAAGGCGAAGTGCGTTACGGCGTCAACGTTCTCACCGGAGAACAGGTTGATCTGGTGGACGGGCGCACGCTGCCCGCGACACCGATGTCCGGGACAAACGGGGGGGGAAGAGAAAATTGGATACCTCGTTATGAATGGAATCGCATGTGCGGCAATCTGAAGGCCGTTTATGACAGTGATGCCCGCCTGGTGCGTCTTCAGGACAAAACTACGGATGAATTGATACGAACTCTGGGGAGCAACCTGAACAAAACCTTAGTCGGCGGTTTTTCACCCAACTGTCAGATGTTGGCGACCTGGACGAGCATCGTCAGTAATGAAGCGCTTCCCTATGATACCGCCCCGCTGGATGATCATTATCGTGATCGGAGCAGTGGAACGCTTACCCTCTGGGATGTGACGACAGGCGCGCGGCTGTATGAGTTCGATGATCCCTATCAGGCCGAGTCACCTACCTGGGTGAATTGGAGTCCCGATTCGACGTGGGCGTTTATCAAAGTGTCCGAAGGTTACTTTTTCTGGAATGCCGCCAGCAACCAATCCGTCATGCTGCAATATATGCTTTCCACCGGCGGTGTGAACGTGTGGCGCGATGCGATCAATACGGAGGCTGACATCTATTGGGATATGCAGCGTGGTGAGTTGCTCGTCACGGGTTGGAATGCGGTCCACGCCTTTGATATTCAAACCGGGGTCGAACGCCACCGTTTTGGCTATTGCGACAGTTTTTGGGGCTGCACCGACCTCTGTGTTTCCGATGACAATACTGTTCTCATGGTCATCAACGACGATTATTCAGGATCGCGTTGGAATCTGGACACGCTGGAACAGATTCCTGAGCGTGTTTCTCGCCGGGGTTTCTCTTGTAGTACATGGCTGTGGTGGAATTAAACGCCACCGTATCTTATCCCACGCTTTCCGCGCCTTCCAACATGCCCCGCTTTTCTCCCCTTCCTGCTTGCGGGAAGGGGCTGGGGGTAGGGTTCGCTTTCCCCCTCTTCCAACTCGGTTGGAGAGGGGGACCGAGGGGGTGAGGTTCGCTTTTGCGGAAAGGGGCCGGGGGTATGGCCTACGCCCCGCCAACATGCCCCGCCGCTTTTCCCCTCCTTTCTCCGCGTGCGGGGAAAGGAGGCCGGGAGGATAGGGGTGAACCCATCACACTCCCACTATTAGCATCCAAGTTCACCATCGAAGTTAACCATCCAATGGTGATGACAACTCCGAACATCTGTGCTATTCTATATCTACGCCTCACCGCACCTTTTAAAATACATAATCCACCCCGCGCCACTTTTTGGCAGAAACTCCGACTTCCTGCCAGAATCTCCACCTGTCGGCGCGCGGTTCTTCCCTCAAATCGACTAAAATCGGGGCACAAAGGGGGGGGGGGGGGATCACTCAGAAGTTCGACAAAACAGGCCGTTTCGCCCCTCCATCTTCCCTCAAACAGCCATCCAAGGGGGATCAGATTTTGAGGCAAGATTTACAAACCGACTCGGCTGAGCGAGAACAGTTTGATCTAAGGTTCACCTTAGATCAAACTTAGGTTCACCTAACTTTATACTTTCCGCGCCAGAATCGCCACCCAATCGCCTTGGGTCATGCGTTGGTACGGCTCGAATCCGGTTTGGCGCAGCGCCACCTCGACATCATCCGCCTGATCCAGGATGATCCCGCTGAAGACGGCTTTGCCGCCCGAACGCACCACCTCGCCCAGTCCTTGCCCGCACAGATCGATGATCGTCTTGGCGAGAATATTCGCCAGCAGCAGATCAAAGTGTCGCGGACTGCTCTTTAACAAATCTAAACTGCCCTGCTGCGCGGTGATCCGGTCCTGAAGGTCGTTGTAGCCCGCGTTCTGCATGGTGGACACCACAGCAATATCATCCGTATCCAGTCCCAGCACATGCCGCGCGCCGAGCTTCAGCGCCGCCAGACCGAGAATCCCTGACCCGCAGCCCAGGTCGAGCACATCGATTCCCGGCCAATCCGCCATCAAATCTTCCGTCGCCATGAGGCAAAGCTGCGTCGTCGGATGCGTGCCCGTTCCAAACGCCATTCCGGGATCCATCGTCAGCACAATATCATCCGGCTTCTGATCAGCAAGCTGCGTCCATTCCGGGCGAATATACAACCGTCGGCCCACGCGCAGCGGCTGGTAATGTTTTTTCCAGGCCTCAGCCCAATCTTCCTCTTTCACGAGGTTGAACGTCGGCTCCGGCATCGGATACAGCTTGCTCATATAGTACAGCGCTTCGCGGAGCTTCTGCTTGGACTCTTCCGCTTCTTCATTCTCCGGGAAGTACGCGCGTACAATCAGCCGGTCTGCGGGCGGAATTTCGTCCGGCCACACTTCCATCGGAAACCCGGCTTGCTCGATGGCAACGCCCTGGTGCCCGTAGCGCTGAAACACATCGGCGGCTGCTTCCGCCGCTTCGCCATCCACTTCCACCATCACTTCGATCCAGTTCATGCAGTCATCCTCTCAGGAAATTTTGAACAGACGCTTATCGCCTGATTTTACGATTTTCATAAATAAAGAATCTGAAGTCGTAAGATTTCGTAATTTTTTATAAAAATAATTGACTAATTCGGCCACTTATGCTAAATTTGAGTTTGACGGGGTCCTCATTGACGCGTGCTGAACCTGTTATCGTAGCCCCATCGTGACCAACAGGCCCCGTCCTCCTCCTCAAAGTGATACGCGCAAGGGAAATGGGCAGTCTCCACTGCTCATTTCTCGTTTTACACAAAAAGAGCAGCCGGTCTACGACTGCTCTTTAGTGTTTAACGCCTACATCGATCATTCGCCGCCGAAGAAATCCGCCACCCGATCCAGGAACCCGCGTCCCGCCTTTTGTGGGGTAACTTCACGGCCCATCGTCCGGCTTAATTCCTCAAACAGGCGGCGCTGCTCTTTGCTGAGTTTGGTGGGCGTCTCGACGCTGACGATCAGCAGTTGATCGCCGCGCCCTGACGATGACCCATCGCGGCGCAGTTTGGGGACACCCTTACCGCGCATCCGAACGATTTTGCCGGACTGCGTGCCCGCCGGAATAGTCACTTCTTCATCGCCATCCACTGTCGGGATTTTGATCACATCGCCCAGCGCGGCCTGCGGTACATTAATCGAGACTTCGAGGATAATATCGCTGTCGCGGCGCTTGAAATACTCGTGCGGTGTGACATGCAGCACCACATACAGATCACCGGATGGGCCGCCGCGCTGACCGGGTTCGCCTTCGCCGCTGAGCCGAATCTGCGTGCCATCGTCTACGCCCGCAAACACCTTCACATTGAGCGTGCGGGTCTTGACCACCTGCCCCTGACCGTGACATTCCTTGCACGGGTTGTCCACAATCTCGCCCAAACCATGACAGCGCGGGCAGTCCACAATATTGACCACATTGCCCATCAAAAAGGTCTGTTTGACCTGCCGGACCTGTCCTTCGCCGTTACATTCGGTACAGCGGTGAGCCGTAGATCCCGGTTCCGCCCGCGATCCCTGGCAAACCGGACAGGTTTCGCTGCGTTTGACCTCGACATCGACTTCCGCGCCAAACACGGCTTGCAAAAAGTCGATAGTCATGTCATACCGCAGATCACGCCCCTGAACGGGTCCGCGACGGCGACGGCGGCTCTGTGCGCCGGAAAAGCCACTGAAAAACTCTTCGAAGATTTCCTCAAACCCAGGAAAGCCGCTGCCGCTAAAGCCGCTGAAACCGCCGCCCGCACCACCATTTACACCCGCATGACCAAAGCGATCATACGCAGCACGTTTCTGGTCGTCGGATAGAATTGTATACGCTTCATTGATTTCCTTGAAGCGATCCTCA
>DATAMF010000546.1:0-4356 GCA_036260665.1 Aggregatilineaceae bacterium
CGATGACCTGGGACGCGCGGGCAAAGTGGTTTGCACCAAAAACGAAACCACCATTGTGGATGGCGCAGGCAATGGCACCGGCATTCAGGGTCGCGTGCAGGAAATCCGCAACGAAATCGACAACTCGACGAGCGACTATGATCGCGAAAAACTGCAAGAGCGGCTGGCGAAGCTGTCCGGCGGTGTGGCAGTGATCGGCGTGGGCGCGGCAACGGAAACCGAATTGAAGGAAAAGAAGCATCGCGTCGAAGATGCTCTGAGCGCAACCCGCGCTGCTGTGGAAGAAGGCATTGTTCCTGGTGGTGGTGTGGCCCTCATTAATGCTGTGAAAGTCCTCGATGGCTTCAAACTGGCCTATGATGACGAAAACACCGGCATTCAGATTGTTCGCCGTTCGCTCGAAGCTCCCATGCGCCGCATTGTGGCGAACGCAGGCCTCGATGGTGGTGTCGTCCAGCAGCAGGTGTTCTCCAAGCAGACTGAACAGAAGAACCCGAACGTTGGCTACGACGTGATGACGGGCGAATTTGTGGACATGATCAAAGCGGGCATCATCGACCCGGCGAAAGTGACGCGCGGCGCGCTCGAAAACGCAGCCAGCATCGCGGCCATGATCCTGACCACCGAAGCGTTGATCACTGATCTGCCCGAAGAAAAAGGTCCCGCCGCTCCCCCTATGCCTGAGTACTAAATCAGGACGTTTTTCAGCAACTTCTTACGGCCTCGCGGAACTGCGGGGCCGTTTTGATTCGTCTTAATAGATAGATGGCAACCTTTCCAGATTGATGTACACTCGCAGTAGGTCAGGTGGAATGAGTAAATTTTCGATGAACGATTCTTTGATTGGTACGACTCTGGGTGGTTATGAAATTCTACAGGAAATTGGTCAGGGCGGGATGGCAACGGTTTATCGTGCCCACCAGCTCTCGATGAATCGAGATGTGGCTATCAAAGTACTGCCCCCCCATTTTGTCCGGCAGTCGGCCTCTTTAGAGCGTTTCAAGCAGGAAGCTAACATTGTGTCGCGGCTGGAACACCGCGCGATTGTTCCCGTGCATGACTACGGCGAACATGAGGGCATCCCGTATATTGTGATGCGCTACATGGACGGCGGCTCGGTGGATGAGTTGCTGACCAAAGGACCGATTTCACCCGAAATCACCGTGCAAATTCTGGAACAAATCGCGCCCGCGCTGGACTATGCCCATCGTGAAGGCGTGCTGCACCGCGATCTCAAGCCGAGTAACATTTTGCTCGACTCGAATGGCGATGCGTACATTACCGATTTTGGGATTGCGCGTATTCTGGGAACCAATACCAAACTAACCACCAGTGGGGTTGTCGGCACTCCCTCGTATATGTCACCGGAACAAGCCCAGGGTCATGATCTGGATGGGCGCAGTGATATTTATGCGCTGGGGGTTGTTCTGTACGAAATGTTGGCGGGTGTGCGCCCCTTTGAAGGCGAAACACCCTACAATATTGCGGTGAAACATGTCACCGAGCCGCCGCCCTCCCCCTGTGGAATCAATCCCAAACTGTCGCGGGCAATCGAGCAGGTGCTGCTGAAGGCGTTGGCAAAATCGCGGGATGCACGCTATGCAACGGCGGTAGACCTTGCGCATGCCCTGAAAACAGCCATGCTTCAGAACAATACACCCGAAGGCATGATTGAAACCGAACCATCGTTGAATGAGGCATTACGTTCGGGGGCCATCCGGCGGATCGATGTCCACCTGCCGCCTGTGGTCCAGCCGATTTCATCGTCGCGTCCTATCATGCCTGTCCGCCAGCCCGCCCCGAATTTGCAGGTGATGCCCGCTTACGAGCCGTCCCAGTCACGGGCCTTCACCGGGCCAATTGTGGTCCGGCGGCGCAAAAAGAAAAAACTCGATCTGAGATCGTGGGTCACATGGACCGTTTTTGCCGGTTTCACCAGTGGATTGTTGCTGGCAAGTGTGGTACTTGCTATCTACTACATTATGAATTCAAGTGATGTCACCACCCACACGCCCGCACTCGTTGATTACGATCAAACGGCTGTTTACAAAATGACAGCTACCCATAACGCGATCCAGGCCAGTCTGGAGCCAACCATTCCGGCTACGAATACGCTGCGGCCCGCTCAAACTCCGTTCCCCCGCAGCACGACAGCATCAAGTGAATGATTAGGAGACGGTCATGCTCAATCCGTTCAAAATGTTTAACCGCCTTGCCTGGTTGATGATTCTGCTGTTTGGCGGTGGTACCGCTGCGATGGTTGGAATTATCGTGATGGCAACCGGGGGCTTGGGCAGTACGGAACTGCTCAACATCCCGCAGTTTACCACACCCACCGGAGCCACTGCGCCCGAACCGGAAGTGCGGCTGAATGAAGTAGTTGAGAAACGCCCGGTTTTTGAAGCGGTACCGCTGCCCAGCGAGATTTCAACCAAGCCCAGTGTGGTCGGAACCAATCTTGGATTAGCGATCCTGCTGGCGATTATCTTTGGCATCGACTCGACCATTCTAAATAATCTCCTGCGCCAGGAAGAAGCCCGACTTCGGCGTTGGTTTTCTTTTCCGGGACTGCGATCCTTCTTCGGACTGTTGAAATTTGGGAGTGAGCAGAATATCCGGCGGGGATGTTTAACGCTGCCGCTGGTCGCGCTGATCTTCGCCCTGTATGGCGTCATCTTTGCGTTTCTGGAAGGTGGCCTCAATATCTTTTCGCCCGAAGGTATCCAGCTTGCAATTGTGATGGCGATGAGTGTGGGACTGATCAGCCTTGCCGGGGATGTGGCGCAGCGCCGCGTGGCGATGTTCTGGCGGCGGACGTCGCGGTTTGGCGTCTATCCGGCGAATACCCTCTTGGCGGTCCTGACTACCATCCTTTCGCGGACGATCCACTTATCACCGGGCATTGTGTTTGGTGTGCCAGGTGGGGTGGACGTGGATATGAAAGATGAACCGCGTTTCCACAACGTGATTCTGGCCTTTACGACACTCACGGTGATGGTTGTGTTGGGCGGTTTAGGATGGCTCGCCGCGTCGGCCATTAATGCGGCAGGGGACCGGATGTTAACTGCTGATCAGGCTGAATTTGCCGGGGGATTGGCTCAACTCGGATTGAGCATTGGATTAGGGCTGTTTTTGGTCGCGGTTGAAACCGCCTTCTTTGAAATGGTACCGCTGACCGCAACGATGGGCAGCGAAATTTTCAGGTGGAATATTTTCTCGTGGTTTGCGGCTTTTGTGCCCGTCACTTTTGCGTTCGTGCATACCCTGCTTAATCCCAACAGTGATTATCTGGATGCTTTCCGCCACACCAATGTCCAGGTGTTGACCATCATTGTTACGGTGCTAACGCTGGTCACGGCGTTTTTGTGGCTCTATTTCCGCGTGCTGCGTCCGGCCCCCGAAGAACCCTATCCTGGGTATGGTGCGCCACCGCACTATCCCAGCCAGCAACCCTATCCGCCCTATCAACAGCCGCGCTCAGTCCAACAACCACCTCAGCCAGCCGTGCGTCCCGCTCCACAGGTGCCACCTCCACCTTCTCCGCGCCAACAGGCCGCCCGGCCCCAACAACGACCTCCTGCCCCGCCGCCCATTATTATCAGTGACAACGTGCCGCCGCCGATTGTGCTCAGTGATCGACCTGAAAACTGGGTCGATGATCAGGAAACTCAGCGGTGGGATATCGAGGGAGATGAGGATCATCCCACCCTGTAAGCTGCGAAAAACGCGATCCTTGTTGCAGAATGAGGTTCGCGTCACTAAACTATTTGCGAAATGTTTGCCGATTTCGCCAGTAACTCTGGCTGCACTATAGGAGGGACTCAATGTTCAAGAAATTCTTTGTTTTGAGCGTACTGACTATTATTCTGTCAGTATCCTTTTATCCGGTCGCAGCGGCTGGACCTATCTACAAGGATTTGCCCGATTTGGGTGGGCGCGAAGTGGCCGTAGCGATTGAAAATCTTTTCACCCCTTTCCAGTTCGAAAACCCGAACACAAGTGAAGCGATGGGTTACGAGTACGATATGCTGGCGGAGATTTGCGCGCGGCTGAACTGCCAATTGAGCTATGAGAATGCCAGTTGGGATGTCACGATCCAGGCGGTAGCCGAAGGGCAGTTCGATCTGGCGGTGAACGGGATCAGCATCACGGACGAGCGCAAGGAAGTGGTGGACTTCAGCGATCCGTACATCAACGTGGGCCAGTACTTGCTGGCGCGTGCGGACGAGGATCGCTTCACGACGTTGGATGAGTTTGTCGCCAATGACGATCTGATCATGGGGGTTCAGCAGGGTTCAGCAGGGTTCTATGTCACTGAAGGTGTGGTGCCGGAAGAGCGGCGTGTGGTCTACAACG
>DATAMF010000550.1:0-5556 GCA_036260665.1 Aggregatilineaceae bacterium
CACGGCGCGGGCGGACAGCGAAGCGGAAGCGGATCGCATGATCGCGGAGACGGAAGCGGTGATCCGCGAACGGGTGGGGGAGTACGTGTATGGGACGGGGAAAGACCTGCTCGAAGATGCATTCGCGCGGCTGATGGAGGAGCGCGGCTGTACGCTGGCGGTGAGTTATACCGGGCCGGAAAGCGATAAGTTTGTGAGCCGCATCCGGCAGGCGGTGGTGACGGAGATTCTGCCGGATGTGCGCGATCTGGCGGCGCGGTTGGGCGTCGAGAGTACGGACTGCGGCGAACTGGTGAAACTCGAAGCGGCGCGACTCAGGGAATCTAGCGGGGCGGATGTGGTGATTGTGGTGGCGACGAATGACGACTCAACCGGGATCACGGCGCTGACGGCGCAGGAAGAACGGACACGGTGTTATCGGTTTGGGGGCACGAATACGGAAGCGCCGGTCTGGGCGGTGACGTGGGGACTCAGCATGGCGTGGCGGCTGGTGGGGAAGTTCTCATGAGGCTCACCTTAGCGCTGGCGCGGGCGGGGTTGATCCAGTTTGGACAGTTCGTGCAGGACGACGGGACGATCTGGCCGGTAGCGCTGCATCTGCGGTGGCTGCCTTCGTACCCGGCGCTGCTGCGCGAGGTGGCGGCGGCGCTCGAACCGCTGCTGGGGGACGCGGACCGGATGCTGACGACGGTGGACGCGCTGCCGATTGGGGTGGCGGTCAGCTTGCGCTCGGAGCGGCCTTTGGTGTATCCCTATGGGGAAGTGCGCGATTATACGGCGGCGTATGCCATCGAAGGGGCGTATGATGTCGGGCATCCGACACTGCTGCTGTCCGATGTGCTGATCGATGCGCCGCAGGCAGAGGCGATCACGGCGCTGGCGAAGAAAGTCGGGCTGGATGTGATCCGCGTGGTGGCGGTGATCGACCTGGGACGCGGCGCGCGGGAAGCGCTCGAAGCGGCGGGCTATACGGTGCAGACGGTGCTGACGCTGGATGAGATGCTGCCGATCCTGGAAGCGGAGGGACTGCTGCCACCGAAAATGCGGGAGGCGGTGATGCGGTGGAGCGGGGAGAATTAACCCCTATCCCCCAACCCCCTTTCTCTACGACAGTGGGGAAAGGGGGCTTTCGGGCGCGGCAAGCCAACGCCCCTACGCAAATTAAATGGGCGTTGTGAGGTTCACCCCTATCCTCCCGGCCTCCTTTCCCCGCACGCGGAGAAAGGAGGGGCAGGACGCGGCAAGCGTGGGGCGTATTGCAATACGCCCCTACGAACCTCACCACCTCGGCCCCCATCGCCAATCAAGTTGCGAGGGGGAAAACGGGCGCAGCACCTCTACTCTATGCGAACGGATACCTGTAGAAGAGGATGGGCATGATGAACGTGAAATTGAGCGAGCAGTTTGTCGGGGCGATGCTGGGGTTGATGGTCGGGGATGCGCTGGGCCGCACCCGCAAGGATCATACGCCCGAAAGCCTGATGGAACGCGAGAACTTCGACGGGGAGATGATCGGCGGGTTTTATACCGAAGATAGCGAGCTGGCGATGGGGGTGGCGGAAAGCCTGTTGGAGTTGGGCGAAATTGATCCGGATCATCTCGCGGTGAAGTTTGGGCAGAATCTCAACGCGATGCGCGGGCATAACCCCGGCGAACTGGAAGTCCTCTATCGTTTGCAGCAGGGCATGGATTGGCGCGACGCGAACCGGGTGGTGTTTGCTGAGGGATCGTATGGAGTCGGGGGATCGTGCCGGGCGACGCCGATTGGATTGTTCTATCACAACGATCACGACACGCTGATCGAGGCGGCGGCAGCGTCGGCGCGGGTGACGCATGCCCATCCGTTGGGGGAGGCGGGCGCGGTCACGGTGGCGCTGGCGGTGGCAATGGCGGCGAATCGAGTCACGGCGCAGGGGATGTTTTACGAGATGCAGGATATGCTGGCGGCGACACCGTATGCTGAGATTCTGCCGCATTTTGTCCCGCTGGTGGATTTGCTCGAAAGCTGGCCGAATCCCGCGCAGGTAGTCGAGGCGATTGGCGACAACCGCCTGACCGTACAGGCGTGCATTCCGGCGGCGCTGTACAGTGTGTTGCGGCACCCGGATAGTTTCGAAAAAGCGGTATTGTTCGCCGTCAGCCTGGGCGGGGATGCGGATACCATCGGCGCTATCGCCGGGGCGGTTGCGGGCGCGTATCACGGCCAGAAAGCGATTCCCGGTAAGTGGATACAGGCGCTCGAAAATGAGGAGCGCGGGCGGGACTACATGATCGAGTTAGGGGCGCGGCTGTATGAGACGGTGAAGCGGTAGGAAGGCTCAAAGGATAGTAAAAAATGTGCAGACTAGGCCCTGTGGTACTACTTCTGTTGATATTTCTCGTTCACCCCCAGCAACTCAATGGGCAGTCTCAAACATCCTCATTTCCGACGGTTGTATCAGTCGATGTGGTAAGAATGCTCGATGTGCATAGTTTCTCTAGCGACTTACATTATTACTTTAGACCCACCAATTCAAAACGAATCATTGACGCACAGACAAATGCCATTCTGTTTTCTTCAGAGAGTATTCCTCAGGAAAAGGCCGGATGGTCCATCGGCGGCACGTATTTAGCTTTTATGGACGGGACACAAGCCTGTCTTTCCGCTAATGACGAGGGGAATCTCATTCTTTTTGATGCTGTAACTGAGACCATCTCGCGTCTGTGCATTCCTTTTGGCATATCCGATATATCGGCGCTCCAGTGGTCACCATTCGAAGATGGAGAACTGGCTATTCTCGGTCCAAACGTTCTGCTCAACGTGATTTCTCAAGAGACCACGTCATTTAAGGTCCCATCCGAATTAGATGCTGCTGATGTAAAACGCTATGTTGGATATGATCGAACACTTTGGGATCCTGCAACAGGTTGTGTAGCAGCCTGGCTCAAGGATGACTTTTCTATCAGTTATGAATCCGCTCCCGAAGGGACATACCTCTATTATTCGCTTGAAGCTTGTTCAGGGGGCGGCGTCTGCGTGCCGTTGGTAGATACCTTAAATGTAGCAAATTCGAGGGCCTTTGATCGACAACTTTATGGCCATTGGTTACTGTGGGGTGGATATGAAAATGCCAGTAACCAACCCTTGTTTTTCTATTCACAAACTGCGCCTATCACGGCAGCCGTTATATATCTAACGGATTTACAGACAGGGATCACCCAAGAGCTTTTCCGCTACTTCAATCCAGATCTGCCGCATTGGTTGCCTCATACAGTGGTGTGGTCACCAAACGGACGGGCAATTGCTTTGGATTTAGAGAATTTAAACCCGTACGCTGATGACCCACTTATCTTTAATCCAGACCCTACCATCACCTATCCTATTCGGAATGGAACGGTTATCGCCCAACTGGACTGGCCGGCGACTGCTTCTACCGAGCCTGATTAGGGACGAATATTGGCTATGTGATCGTGGCGGTATGAGGTGAGGGGGGCAGTAGGGGGAATTTGAGAAGTTCACCCCTATCCCCCGGCCCCTTTCCCCGCGCGTGGAGAAAGGGGAGCAACGCGGGCGGGGCAAGCCCGCGCCCCTACAAATGGCGTACATTTAGCGGGGTGTATCCCGTATATGATTAGCCCACAAGCGGCGCGCACTAATCGCCCAGCGCGGAGGGCTGAATGGGATTGCGCTGATCGTAAGTGGTCAGGCGCAGGGAGGACAGGAATCCGAATATGCCGCTCAGGAGGGCGGTGAGGATCACCGCGACGAAAAACACGCTGAAATCATCCCCGTCGATACTGGTGCTCAACAGTTGGGCGCTGAGTCCTACATACAGATCGAAGCCGGTGTAGAGCAGGGCGCTCCCCGTGCCGCGCAGCAGCGGTGCAACCGCATCCTGGGTGATGGCGTCGGCCATCGAACGCATGGCACCCCAGCCCAACGCGAGAATCGCAATGGATGTATAGGTGAAAAAGGTGCTGTTGGCCTGACTGAGCATGATCGCGCCGATCACGGTGATCGCCAGACTCGGCGGGATCAAAAACTGGCGACCTACGCGATCCGAGAGGCGTCCGGCGGCGGGTTCGACCAGCGCATCAACCAGCGACCAGATGCTGAGGCCCAGACTCATCGAAATGACGGACATAAACGCGGGAGCATTCTCGAACAGGTTTTTGCGTTCCGCGAAGAGGGGATAAAAGGTGTACATGACGGTCATCAGCGTGCCGCTGCCTACCATCAGGATCAGGGCGGCCCACAGCCCGCGCTCGTTGAGGGTGGCGCGGATTTCGCGGCGGATATTCGGCGCGACGCTGGCGGTAGGGCGGGTGTTGGGCAGCAGCCAGGTGAGGCCGAACATCAGCACAAAGATCACGCCGCTGGCGATCCATACCGACTGGAAATTGAATGCATTTTTCAGCGCTTCACCGATCAGCGGACTGATGACGACGGCTGACGAAAACGACGCATTGCTGAGGCCCATCGCTTCGCCGCGCCGGGAGGGGGGCGCGAGATCGGCGACCAACGCTTTGGCAGCCGTTGTATAGAGGCCGAGGCTCATACCGCCGAACAAGCGCCCCAGTAGAAACCAATAAACATCGTGCGTCAGGATCAAGATCGCGCTGGCGAACAGACCGAGGATCGCGCCGCTGATCATGATCCGGCGGCGGCCATACCGGTCGGAGAGGGTGCCGCCGGGGAGCCGCAGCGCGACGGATGACCACGCGACAAACAAGGTCGCGGTGCCGATCCACTGCTCGGATGCGCCCAGATCATCGGTGATGTAGAGCGGGATGATCGGCATGGGAACGGTAAAGGCCAACGCAAACAGCAGTTGGGCCAGGAGCGCGAGATAAAGGGTGCTCGAAAAAGGTGGACGGTTCATTTGTATTCCAGATATGGGGAAAAGGGGCACACCGCCAGGATGCGCCCCGGCGAATCAGTGCGTTTGCGCGGGGGTGCGCGATTTTTCAAAGGCTTCCTGGGTGAGGGTCATGGTCTGGAACTGACCGTTGGCCCAGATATATTCGGTTTCAAAACCGATGCTTTGGAACATGCGGATCGCGCGCTCGTTGTCGCAGCGGACATTGATCTGCATGATGTCGCAGGTTTTGGTCTTGAAAACCTCGTCGGCGTAGGCGGATACGGCTTCGCGACCATAACCCCGGCCCCACAAGTTGCTTTCGCCAATGACCAGCGCAAAGTCAACCGACATCGGGCGGTCATCGCAGGCGATATAAAACTCACCAATCGGCTGTTCCTGGGGGGTACGCAGGCAGATCACAAAATGGGTGGCACAGGAACGGCAGTCGATATGGCGCTGGAACCAGTCTTCCATGTCCGATTCGTCGTATTCCATGCCATCGACATTACCGCCGGGTCCCATCACGGCGGGATCGTTCCACCACCGTTGAAGATGCGGGGCATCGGAGCGCTGCGAGGGCCGGATGATCAGCCGTTCGCTGACCACTTGCTGGGGCAGCGGCGGAAGAATGTGGGGGGTGTTGTTAGTCGTCATTATCATCATCCTCATCCAGTCTCAGTACGGCCATGAAAGCTTCCTGGGGCACTTCAACATT
>DATAMF010000555.1:0-5568 GCA_036260665.1 Aggregatilineaceae bacterium
CGGCAGTCCTCGCCACAATTCTTTTTGCATCCCTGAATATCATCCGCAACCTGCAAAACTACGATCATCCCCTGGGGCCGAAAGATTTCGTGGATACGGTCACAATGTCGCCCAGTTCGCGGGTGCGCATGACCGCCGAAAGTATGGCGCATTACAGCTACCAGATGGTTGATTTTTCGGGACTGCCGCCGCATGTAGCGAGTTTATTGCATCAGATCAAGGCGGGGATCGCAGGAATAGCGCCTGAGGGAAAATCTTTAACGTTCGATGTGGATGAAGTGGGGCCGAGTTTGCACGAAGATACCGCCTGGTTTGGCCCACTCGGAGCGTTTCTGCTCGTGCCGGTGATTCTCCTTTACAGTTTCAAACGATGGCGAAAAGCGGAACCCTATACAATCAGCCTGCTGGTGCTGTTCTGGAGTTTTTTGATCGTGCTGAGCGCTTCGGAAACGTGGACACCCTTTAAAGGACGGTATATCGTTCTGGTGATCACGCTAACAGCGCCCTTTTTCGCAGCGCTTTTGAAGCCGAATGATTATGCTAAAAAAGCGGTGTGGGGAATTGTTGCCCTGGCGCTGCTTATTATTTTATGGACGACGACGCACAACGAGCTTAAGCCATTTGTGGGGTCAGAGCCGATTTGGGGAGAAGATCGGGCGAGTAACCAAACCAGGGGAAATCGTTCTGTTGAGCCAGTCATTCGAATAGTTGAGCAACGGGTAAATGACGGCACGACACTCGGCCTTTTGTTGGGGGGGGACGATTGGAATTATCCACTATTTGGTGAACGGTTTGAACGAGAACTCGTTCAGATCTATCCCTATTCCAGAATCCAAGATTGCGAGTGGCTGCAAGCGCAACAAATCGACTTTGTGCTGATCAACCCGACCTATTTTCGAGAAGCACTTCCGGCACATTTAGCAGAAATTGACCGGGCTAACGGTTATATTCTGGCTAAAAGTGTTTGTTCCGGTTAACGCTGAATCAGGAGTTACCTTGCTTAACCCGGATATGCAGACCTAAGGATGCTACAACAACCCCTAACTGGTAAGCGAGAAGGTAGCAATCTTCGACCAGCCAATTTTTCAGGTGGGTATGTTTTTTCCGTCGACGCAGCACAGGACCAAGCAGGCGAATAAGTTTCCAGGCTTCCTGGCGGAAATAACCGGGCCGGTTGTACCAGTGAACAGGACCATTACGGTAGACCTGGATTTCTCCGGCGATAAACTGACGCTTGAGCTTATAAGCGGCTTTCATTTTGAAAGGGGGAACCCAATGTTGCACGATTAGATCCGGAGCGTAATAAAAAACAGGCTGTTCCATTTGCTGCCAGAATTGGTCAAACAGTATGGTTTCTTCCCCTAATGAGAGTGTATGTCCTTTGACACCCACGTGAACATCAAACCCCGGTGAGGCTTCCAAAGCAGTGCGCCGCCAGATCATATTGGATCCAGAAAATGATTCTCCACGCCGGAGCAGGCGCGGTTCTTCACCCCATGTCGCCGTCGCATAGCTGTCTTTAAACCAATCGGGCTTGGGAGTGGTGTAAAACGGAAGGATTTTTCCACCAACACACATAGGCTGCGGAGTTGTCTGGAGGAGTTGAATACTTTTACTCAACCAATCTTCGGGAAGCAGCGCGTCATCATCCATATAAGCCACATAGACTCCCTGCGCCTGTTTGAAGCCTGTATTACGCGCATAACCAAGCCCAAGCTGGCCCTCGTAAAGATAAACAATGGTGTGTGAGGGATAACGATCTGTAAGGGCTGTGACAAGCTGACACGTACCATCGGTGGAGGCGTTATCGACCACAATAATCTCATACTGTTCCGGCGGAAGAGTCTGCTGACATAAACTAGCGATTGCGCCCGCAAGAAGATCAGCGCGGTTAAAGGTGCAGATAACAACCGATATTGTGATCATAACCCTCTACGCTTCAAAAAAGAATATGCGCGTCGGATAAAACGCACAGTCGAATTTTGCTGAATAGAACGGTGCAACTTATATCGTACAAACTCCATAGAGAGCGGCGGTTGAAGCACCGAAGGTAATGTGACCGGACGATACTGATTTTGTTCGGCACAACCTTGTTCCTGGTGATGATGAATTTGCCCGGTTATATAGGGAAATAGTTGGTATTGGTCAAGGACTAATTCGCGCGCATAGGCGACGGCATCCTGGTTCTGCGTCCACCGATCACTCGCCACTGCTTCCTGAATTTGCTCGAACACATCTGGATTTTCGATGTCGATTTGAATCAGAGATTCAGGCGGAAAATAATCAGTGATATGGGTACAGCCGTAATAGATGGGCATGGTCCAGGCCAAAAAACAATCGGCTATTTTTTCGCTCCAATAGAGGCTGTTACTAAAATTTTCGATGGCGATGGCATAACGATAGGGAGCTAAACCATCCCACTTATCGTCAATGGGCTTAATGCCTTTGCCCCACAGATCAAATTCTATCGCGGAGCGCAAGCGATCTAAAAATAGCATCCGGGTGCGGTGTCCGCGCGTTACCTTCAACGCGCTTGTAATCCACGAAAGTGAGCGAGTTTTATTGGGCGGGGGAACCTGCTTTAGAAAATCATACTCCCGGTTCACGTGCCAGGGCAACGCAGGTTGTGAGGGGATGTATCGACGCCCGTGCAGTTGGGGATCACAGGTATAAATGCGATCATAAACTTTATCCCCGAAGTGCATTTGCTGAGAGATTTCGTTGGGCGGTTCCTGCATGACGGCCCACACATGTCCTGGCGGAGTCTGAAGGGTTGTGTCTGCTGCGGCCCGATTGAGCACGAGAGCATAATCGGCCTGGGCCACAGGATCCAATGAAAACTGAATGTCCTGCCAGACGCCTTGTCCCCCAGGCGTCTGGCGGTTCAGATCAGGCCAGGTCCACGCCTTTACGATACGAACCAGGGTCATGGAGTCGCAAAATCATCCTTTAAATGTGCCCGTTCGGCGGTCAAAACGTCCCAGACCAATGCACCATGTTTTTCACGGAACACCTGACGCGTCATTTCGTATTCGGGTTGTAGCTGAATCACCTGGGGATCATGTTGGGTTTTACGTTTGACTTCGTTTTTGGTCACTCGTTCGGATGCACGCTGTAAACGGTCAGGATCAAATGGCTGACCAAAAAAGCGGGTGACTTTGGCAAACTCAGCGGGAAGATCACGCTTCATTCCTTCGTAGGTCAGCACCATTTTTTGGGTCGTGAAGGTTTCCTGGTGAAGCCACTTGTCGAGATGCCGACCATACAGATCGCTCCAATGCGCGATCTGTACTTCGTCATCGGGGTTTTCTTTATGATAATTCAGTTGAGAGTAAATGGTATCAACCGGGTCACGGTAGAGATAGATAACATGTGTTCGGACCAGATCTATATCCATATCATGGGTATGGACAAACATATAATCATGTTGATCGGGATAGTAAAACACACGTACCAACGAGGGGCGCTCAAAGTATAATTCGATCAACATGCGTAACCAATGGCTGCCTGTGCGTGGAAAGCTAACCAGAAACGGATTTGCTTCATTAGCGATAAACGCTTCAATGACAGACGGTGATACTGCCGTTGAGCCTTCCTGAGCGTCGATGTCAGATTGTGCCATTAATTTTTTAAGCAGTTTCATCATCTTTTCCCCCTGCCGCTAGATTTCCAATACCTGAGTACTAAAATTGTCTGCCTGGAGCAGTTGATCGGTTACTGGAGTGCCGAAGGCAAGCAGCATATACCCGACCAACGGATGGTGCGGCGAGGTATGTTCGTGGTATGTCGGGTAAATGATGGTGTAACGTTTGCCCGGTGCTAAGGCGTTAACGAAGTGCTCTAACTCACAAACCTGCCCTTCATAGGCACTGTACTGGAACTGGGGCTGATTGGGAACCCGCGCATCATCTACCAGAATAATGGCGCGTTCGAGGTGCGTCGTGATAAAACGGATCTCATCCTTGAGCGGCCACACAAAACCGTAGCCATGCGCATCCAGAAAATAAAAATTCAGAGAACTATCGAGTTCGGGGAACTCGGCGTGAACCCAAGACAAGAAGTCGGGGGAAGATTGATGATAGAGATGGGCATTGGGATAGGGAAGTATATTTTTTTGTGCCGCTTTAAAAGCTTCGGGATCAGCTTCACATGAGTATAGCTTGAGGTGAGGATAGGTTTTGGCCGTGTAACGGGCGGTTGTCCCCACATTGGAGCCGGTTTCGATCATGGCTGAACATGCGGGTAGGATTTTTGCAAGGCAGTCGAGCAAAAATTGATCCCCATGAAAGCCCAGGTCAAACGGAGCAGGGATAGTCCTCGCCTGCTTCTTGAAACGAGATACCAGGCGCAGACGCGATATTAACCAATTGAGTAACTGCTGTCCTTGATGTCTCACATTTTTTTTATCAAGAGGATGCGTTGTATGGGTCAGGGTATAACCTTTGAGGGAAGCCTTGGCTAAAATGTCCATATCGGCCAATGAGCGGCAGTAAAAAATGTTTCCACCAAAGGTACGAGCACGTTGGTACCCATGATTCTGGAGATGGGCGTCAAGATTTTGCTCAAAATCGGTATCGAGCGCTTCAATCACTAATACGCGCGGGGAATAATGGGTTAAGTCAAAGCCCTGCAAGACCAACATCTCAGCGCCTTCAACGTCAATCGATACAATATCAATCGCGCTAGGGGCGTTGGCCTCGGACAGAATGGTATTGAGTGTTTTGATCGGCACCTGAACCGGCTTGAAGCCCGTAAAGTAGCGGCCATAATTCTGGCGAAAAAAGCCTTCCATTGATGGATCAAGGGTTGAAAGCGAGCCACGGCTGTTGGTATAAAACGTGATCTCGCCGTCATGATCACCCGCCGCCGCCCAGACACAAATGCTGTTGGGGCGATTGCGTTTGATCAGCGGGATATAGTCGGGATGGGCCTCCACGCATATTCCTGTCCAGCCCTCGCGCTCAAAACTATAGGTATTGCTAAAACGGGTGCCATCCAAAGCGCCGACTTCAACAAAATAGCCGGGGGCTGCCTGATCCTTAAAAAGCTGCCATAACAGGAAGTCTTCCCCGTGCTGACTGTAATAGCGTTTCATCAAAACCATACCTATCTCTGCCACTCAACAGGGCTGCGAATGAGTCCAATTAAGGAAGGCTCCATATCAACTGCCTTCGAATCCCGGTAGTCAGACACATCAAAAGCCAGAGCCTGGCGCAACCAATCGGCAGATTGTTTACCCATACGAACACCAATACGGATGTGATAGCGACCCTTATTCAGGATCAGTTCGCTAAAATGAACGCGGGTGCTGATCGTATCGCCTTTGTTGCCCTGAAAGAATAAGCCATCCTCTTCACTGGCAACCGTTGTGATCGCGGCACTCATCATACTGTCAAGGCCGACAATAAGGGACACATTTTTGACATCTTCCAAACAGCGACATTCAAGCTCCACGCTAAAGGGCATCCCCATGGGTAATGTGGTGACCGATTTTTGATCCTTGTCCAGCAGCTTAACATCCGAAATTCGGATGGCAAGCCCATAATTAGGATTCTCACGGGGAACATC
>DATAMF010000558.1:0-5475 GCA_036260665.1 Aggregatilineaceae bacterium
GCCCATATTCCGCTGATCCCCAGCACCGCCGACGAAATGCGCGCCGCATGCAGCACCCCATCGCCCGGCTTATGTCCGCTGTAGATATTCCATGTCCACTCGTTCCAGTCGCCGCTGGGATCCGAGAAGCCCCACCACCAGGGATCGTTCAAATCGTCCAGCTCATACCCGGCAAGATCCCAGGCCAGCCCCATTGCCATTTTGCCGGTGGTGCCGTTCAAAATGCGTAATTCCTGCTGCGCGGTGTCGGGGTGATTCGATTGATATTGGATTGGCCCAGCGGTGTGCTGCTGCACGAGATAGGCGTAATCCTGGCTCATACTGACCAGCATCGACTCATCGCCGTGAAACGGCACTTGGTCCACACCCACCAGCACATACAGCGCCAGTGCCAGCAACCACACACCATCGAGGAGATAGTTTAACTTCGCCATGTTCTGCCCTAAACGACAAAGGCCGCCGGAGCGACCTGTGTGAGACGCGCTCAATTTGCGCGCCTGATTATATCCTATTCATGCGGTCAGCCATCCGCGTTTGGCCTACGCGCCACTTACGAGATACTCAGCAGCACCTTGTTTTGCTCGACACTTTCCCCTATGGCCACATTCACCCGGTGGACCACGCCATCGCGCGGGGCTTTCAGTTCGTTTTCCATCTTCATCGATTCAAGAATGACGACGGTTTCCCCTTTGCTCACCTGCTGGCCTTCTTCCACAGGCACCCGCGCGATCAAGCCGGGCATCGGCGCGCGGATCACGAGTTCGCCCGATGTGTCGCCAAACGCCATAAAAGCGCTTGCTAACCGGCGGCTGCGTTCGTCGGTCACTTTCACCTCGAACAAGTCGCCCGCCATCAACACATGGTACAGATCGTCGCGCGCGTCCACCACGGCCTCATAACTGCGATGATCGAGCAGCAGCGAATACATTTCGCCGTGACTGAGTTCCTGAAAATTGATGGCGCGCTCTTCATTGTTGACCAGAATACGCCCATCTTCATTAATTTCAATCTCAAACGTTTCGCCATTTACAATCGTTTGGTATTTCATGCCACATCCTCAAAAGCAGAGGCCATTCTTGCCCCTGCTTTTGCCCATTATTCTATGATTCTGATTATTCTGATTCGCTCAGCGCCGCGTTACCGCGTTCCAATGTCCCGACGATCTGCTGGTACAGCAGTTGGTTCAGAATGCCGCCCATAAACTGCATGGGCGTATACTGCGTTTCGAGCACCGGGCTGTTGATCACCGCATCAAATGTGAGGATATACCGGCCAACGGGCAGCTCATAGCGGTAATACACGCCGCCTTCACCGCACCATTCATCGGCAGCAACGGGCAGGCTGTAGAGCCGTCCGCCTACCTCGGCATCATCTTCATACTTCTCAAATGCCCCCGCATTAACCAGGGCATCGGACCGGGCATTGTCGAATACCACCGCTTGACCGGCATCAGCCGCGCCATAATCCGACACCTGGAAGCCAATCGCCCAAATCGGATTTTCTTCGGCAGTTGCGGGGCATTCATCCACTTTCATCAACACCGCTGCGGTGCCGACAAAGCCCTTCTGCGTCAGATAATCACGCATGAAGGTGACGAGGTCTTCGCTGTTATCGGCCCAGGAAGTCGCTTCCTGTTCGAGATCGTAGGGGTGCGAAAAATCTTCCACCAGCGAATAGGTATCTTGTGTTAAGTTGTCCACCAGCACCAGATCGAGCAGGGCTTGCAAATGCTCAATCGTGGGAGCTGCATCGGGAGTCGCGTTGACCGTCGCAGGATCTTCGACAATCACCACCGTGTCAAGTTTGGCACCTTCAAACTGCGGAGCCTGATCCGGATCACGCGGGGTGAGCAGTTCGGCGGTATCCTGGCCCGAAAAGACCTGCCCGAAAATCGTATAGCCGCCGTCGAGATGTGGAGTCGAACCGTAGGTGATGAAAAACTGGCTGCCGTTCGTATCCGGCCCGGAGTTCGCCATCGCCAACCGTCCGGCGCGATCAAACAGCAGGCTCTCCGCACTCTCGTTCACGAATTCATAACCCGGACCGCCCGATCCGGTTCCAGTTGGATCACCACCCTGGGCCATGAATCCAGGCAGGACGCGGTGAAACGTGATGTTGTTGAAGAAGCGGTTTTGTGCCAGGAACACAAAGCTGTTGACAGTGATAGGTGACTCGGCTTCGTACAAATCGACATAAATCGGCCCGGCTTCGGTACACAGCACCGCCCAATAGTCCACCCCGTCTTGCAGCACATCTTCGGCCTGCCCAAATTCGCGGGTTTCCGGTTCCGACTTATCGGCGCTCGCGCAGATTTCCTGCGGAGTCTGCGCCGCCTGCTGGACCGCTTCATTGGCGACCAGAACTGATTGTGCCCGGACTGTCCCGCTGCCAACCGCAGCAGTCAGTACCACAAGTGCGATCAGGGTCAAACGCTGGAAAAACTTCATGTTTAGTCCTCACTTGGTAATCGAACGATAGCGCAACGGGAGTTTTATCCCCTCTTCAAAAACTCCTCGGCCACAGGAACCACCAGATCGGACTGGCTGATCAGCCCGACATGATTAACTTGATCAAAAATATGAAGCTGCAAACTTGCTCGTTCTATTGCCGCCCGCTGTTCGCGCAGTCTGACGATCACATTCCCGTCCTCGGTTCCGGTTAGCACCAACGTCGAACAGCGCAGTTCGTCGGGTTCGATCCCGGCCCAACTTTCCAGTGCTCGGCAGCGCGCCAGATAAACCGGAATGTTGGTCCGCTGGACAAAATCGCGATCATCCGCCGCCAGTTCATCCACGGGAGTCTGCGCCAGCGCTTCCACTCGTGTGACCGTTTTTTGAACATATTCCGGCGTAAAGATGCGTCCGAAATACGTCCCGGCAATCACCGCCCGCTCGATGCGGTTGGAGAGCGCCGCCAGATGCAGGCCAATCGTTGCGCCAAACGACCAGCCCCACACGCGGAACGAGTCAAAATGGCAGGCATCGGCCACCGCATGCACATCATCGATATGGCGCTGCGCCGTATACCGCGCCGGATCGTCAAAGCCATCGCTCTCGCCGCACCCGCGCAAGTCCATCGTGATCACCCGGAAGTGATCCGCGAGACGGTCTACAATGCCGTGCGCGTGCCACGTCATTTTGCGGTCGCCGCTGAACCCGTGCAGCAGCATCAACGCCGGGCCGTTTCCGGTGACATTATAGGCAAGATGTGCGCCATCGGCAGAGACGGCATAGGCGGTTTCGAGCATGGTTTAGTGCGCCTCTGGCAGCAAAAAGAACGCCAGCCCAATGATAAGGTACACGCCCATCAACATCAAGCCCTCAAACCAGTTCGACTCACCATCCTGCGCGACCAGGGCAGCGACATAGGATGCGGCTGCCAATGCGATCACTTCGGGCAAGGTGAAAGCCAGCACCAATTTATCCGCGAACAACAAACTGATGAACACCAGCACCGGCGCGACAAACAGCGCGATTTGCAGGCTCGATCCCAGCGCGATGCTCATGCTGAGTTCCATCCGGTTTTTGAGCGCCATCTGCACCGCGACCAGATGCTCGGCCACATTGCCGATGATCGGCACGATGATCACGCCGACAAACAGTTCGCTCCAGCCCAATTCCTCGACGACGGGTTCCACGGTGCTCACCAGAAATTCCGACATGAACACAATCCCGATGGTCGCAAACGCCAGCACGCCAACCGCCAGCGAGACGGGCCATTTGGCCTCATGATGGGGTTCGGTCGCCGCCGTTGCGCCCGTTTCATCTTTGGTAAACATGGTATAAAACACGTTGGCAATGTACAGCGCAATCAGAATCAGTGCGATCCCTTCGCTCAGAATCTGTTCATTCTGGAAGGCCTGATTCTCCACAAAGGACGCATCAAACAACGACGGGATCGCCAGCGCCATAAAGGCCATAATCAGCAGTGTTCCGTTCATACCGGCGCGGCGGGCATTGAACGTTTGCAGGCCATTTTTCAGCCCGCCCAGCATAATCGCCAGCCCCATCACCAGCAGCAGGTTGCCCAGAATCGAGCCGATGATCGAGGCGCGCACCAGTTCAAGCAACCCTTCACGCAGCGCAAAAATGGTAATGATCAGTTCCGCAGCATTCCCCAGCGTCGCGTTTAACAGCCCGCCGATTTGCGGGCCAGTATGCACGGCAATTTCTTCGGTAGACTTCCCGATTAACCCGGCTAAGGGAATAATCGCCAGGGCTGAGGTAGCAAATACGGCGGTATCGCTGGCATCCGACAGGCGCAGAAACACCGCCACCACGCCAAACACCAGCAGCGAATTGAGATCAAGCAGCTTTCTGAAAAACATTGATTGGGTCATGCATCATCCGTCCGGTGCGCGTTAGTCCTCATACTCGGTAATGGTAATCGTTCCCGTCGTAATTTCCTGTGAGCCTTGCACAGCCACATAGATCGGGTAATCTCCGGCAGGCAGGGTGTCAAATTCGATAGCTGAATCATACGTCGCCTGGGTGTTACACCACCACTGCTCTTCGCCGGGATGCCACATCATCACCGCCGTAGCGCGTCCATCATCAGCCTTGTAGCCGATCACGATGCGCTTGCTGTCGGTCAGCAGATGCAGTTCAAAAGCCGGAAGCTGCGCCGAAAAGACATTTTCCGCGCACGGCGTGCCAATAAACGCGAAGGTATCCACCGGACCTCCGGCAGCGACGGAATAAACCGATACACTGCCAAACCCGGATTCCAGTTGGAGCCAGAGCAGGTCCAGCAGACCATCATCGGTGGCTTCCTCGGTGGGCACAGGAGTTTCACCCACCACCGCAGGCGTCGCCGTTGGCTGTCGTGTGCGGAGCGGAAGCCCCGGCAGATTCACCGTCGCCGTCGGATCGGTTTGAGCGCGCACGTCGTTGGATCCAGCGGCGAACACGAGCACACCCACAATGACCAGCAGTCCTAATCCCAAAAGAAGAGTGATTTTCCGCATGTTGCCCTCCCAAAAAACTAGCGCTGCATCCGTCCCCAGCGGCTCACCCATTTCCAGTTAGAGGTATCGCGCTTGGGCCGCGCCACGACTTGTAACGCCTGCTGCCGCTGCTGGTGTTCGACCAGGGTAGCGACAATCGCCGCGGCTTCAGATAATTCAGGCCGGGGTGCTTCATCCCGCATCACCATATGTTCTTCCACAAAATGGGTGTCGTAGCGCCCCGCCAAAAAACGGGTGCTGTCGATCAATTTCTGGTGAAACGGTAGATTCGTCTTGAGGCCCATCACTTTGTATTCAGCCAGTGCGCGCCGCATGCGCAGCAGCGCTTCGCCACGTGTTTCTCCCCAGGCGATCAATTTTGCCAGCAGCGAATCGTAGTAGGGTGACACCTGATACCCCGCATAAATACCTGCATCCAGCCGGATACCGGGACCTGTTGGCGCGATGTGAACCGTGATCATGCCCACCGATGGCAGGAAATTATTATACGGGTCTTCGGCATTGATCCG
>DATAMF010000560.1:0-2800 GCA_036260665.1 Aggregatilineaceae bacterium
CCGGCCAGCGGTGCGCCGATAAAAGCCATGCCCGCCAGCGGCAGCAGCGCCACACCCGTTTCAAAAGCGCTTAAGCCCTTCGTGCCCTGCAAAAACAGCGACAGCGCAAACAGCACACCGATCTCCCCCAGATTAACAATCAACCCCGTGATCATCCCAAACCGGAAGCTCGGAAATTTCAGCAGGCCGAACTCAAACAGCGGTTCCAACTGGCGTTTTTCCAGCCGCAGTTCATACCAGGTGAATACCGCCAGCAGCACCACGCCCAGCTGCATCGCCAGCGGGACAATCGAGATACTGTCCAGCGGCCACTCCCATCCCAGCACCGTAAACAGATCGTCCGGTTTCCACCAGCCGTACGACTGCCCTTCGATAATGCCGAATACAAACGCCGCCAGTCCGAATCCGCCGAGCAGCGTGCCCACCACATCGAAATAGTGCTTCGTCTCTTGATCGCGTGACTCGCGGATCGCCCACAGCGACCCGACAAACGCCGCGATCACCACCGGCACATTGATATAAAACGCCCAACGCCACGATGCATGATCCACGACATATCCGCCCAGCAGCGGCCCCAATGCCGCCGCGACTCCGGCTGTCGCGCCCCATACCCCGAACGCGATCCCGCGCTCTTTGCCTTTAAACGTCGTCGTGATGATCGACAGCGTGCTGGGGCTGAGAATCGCCGCGCCGATGCCCTGAAACGCCCGCATCGCCACCAGCATCCCAATCGACGACGACGCCCCGACCAGCGCCGATCCCACTCCAAAGATCGACACGCCGATCAGAAACAGCAGCCGCCGCCCATACTGATCCCCGATTTTGCCCCACAAAATCAGCGTCGCCGCATAAACCAGCGAATAGATCGTATTGACCCATTCCGCATCCCGGAACGACGAGTCAAAATCCTTTGTAATCGACGGAATAGCGACGTTGACAATCGTGCCATCCATGATCACCAGCATCAAGCTCAGGCTCAAAATCAACAGTGCATACCACCGCCGCCGATCCTGAGTATCGGCCTGTGGAGTCGTTTTCGCCTGTACAGTCATACGTCTTCCTTTCCAACTGGACGAATCGCGCGCTCAAACATCAAAACCATTTGTTCCGCATGATGATATTGAGGAATAAAAGAGCGGCTCCCCATCGACACGTTGCTCAGAGCCATCATCGCCCCGATCACGGCATGCGGCGCGAGATCAAGCGCGATCTGCCCCTGCGCCTGCCCCGCTTCAATAATCGCCGTCAGGCTGTCGATAATCTCCTTGTGCCGCGCCACCAGATCGTCACTGCTGTAAAAAACGGGCAGCACATCATCCGGTCCCAGGCTGACCAGTCCGCGCAGCGGCGACACATGCCCTTCCATCAGATACAGCATCGTTTTGCGCAGCCGTTCCAGCGGCGGCTGCTCAGCCGTCTCTTTCAGCCATTCGATAAAGTTATCCTCGTGCTGCCCCAACAACTCGATCAGCATGGCGTCCTTGCTGTCAAAATGCTGGTACAGCGTGGCTTTCGAGATACCCACCTCGTTCGCCACATCATCCATCGTGACCGCCGCAAATCCACGTTCCATCGACAGCCGTTCCAAAACATCGAGAATGGCGGCCTGCCGGTCCTCCCATTGTTTCTGTTGGTATCGTCCGCGCGGCATCCAATTTCCTTTCGCTAAACTCTATAGTAGAATATAAAACTCATTAGTTTAGTTGTCAACCTCAAAGTATAAATAAATCCCCGGTATAATCGGAAAAAAGGAAAAAATATGAACCCCTTCCACCAAATCGACACTATTCTGCATCGCCACCGCGCCGACCAGATCGACTTTCTCCAAACGCTGGTCCGCGCCAACAGCGCCAATCCGTTCACGCCCGAAACATCCAACCCCGCCGCGCCCATCGAATACGAAGTGGCACACCTGATCGCGGGCAAACTGCACGACATCGGCCTCTCGCCCGAACTGCTCGGCCCGACCGACGCCCGCCCAAATGTGCTCGCCGTAATCAAAGGCCGCGCCTCGTCCAAATCCCTGATCCTCAACGGCCACATGGACACGGTATCCCCCAGCCCGCTCTGGACCACCGATCCCTTCGGCGCGCAGATCGAAAATAACCGCCTCACCGGGCTGGGCGCGCTCGATATGAAAGCCTCGCTGACCATGTTTGTCTTCATCGCCCAGGCCATGCTTGAAGCCGGGATCGAACTCGCGGGCGATCTCATTCTGACCTTCGCCGTCGATGAAGAACCCGGCGGTTGTTCGCCGTTCGGGACCACCTATCTCCTGGAAAACGGCCTGACTGCCACCGCCGCCATCGTCGCCGAGCCGGAAAATACCAATGTCACCGTCGGGCACCGGGGCGGCTACCGCTTCAAATTGACGGTGCGCGGCGAAGCGGCCCATACCGGGTTGTTGGATTGGGAGCGCCGCGCCAAGGGGCACAACGCCATCAGTGATATGGCCCGCGTGGTGCAAGCGCTCGAATACGTCGATCTCCCCTACGACGTGACCCCCGCCTTCCCGGATCGTAAACCCGTTTTCACCTTCCCGACGTTGATCCAGGGCGGCACCGGGATCAACGCCGTTCCCGATGAATGTACGGCCTATGGGGATGTGCGCCTGCTCCCCGGCTGTGATGTGGCCCAGGTCGAGCAGATCATTCACGCCCGCTTGCAGTCCATCCCCGGCCTGACCTACCATCTGGACTCGCTGCTCGCCGTGCCCGCCGTTGAAATCGATCAGAACGAAGAAATTGTGCAGCTTCTCATCCGCCACACCGCCGCCCTCACGGGGCAAACGCCTACCACA
>DATAMF010000570.1:0-5180 GCA_036260665.1 Aggregatilineaceae bacterium
CGCGACTCTCGAAGCCGCCGTGACCTACCCCGACATCACCTTCATCGGAGTGGACCAGTTCCAGGGCGAAGTAGTCGATAATGTGGTGGGCCTCGTCTTCCACGAAGATCAATCGGGTTATCTGGCGGGTGTGCTCGCCGCGCGGATGACCCAGAGCAACACTATCGCCGCCGTGCTCGGCACCAACTCAGTACCGCCCGTCGTCGCCTTCAAGGAAGGTTTCGAAGCCGGTGCCCTTGCGACCAATCCCGATCTCCAGATCATCTCGACCTATCACCCTGGCTCGATTGACCAGGCCTTCAGCGATCCCGAATGGGGTGCCCAGACCGCACGCGCAGCCCTGGATCAAAAAGCCGATGTGATCTTCGGTGCGGGCGGCAAAACCGGTAACGGTGCCCTGATCGAAGTCGCCAATGCCGTGACTGAAGCGGGTCAGCCGCCGTTCTGCATCGGCGTGGACAGCGACCAGTGGGGAACTCTGCCCGAAGCGCATCCCTGCCTCATTTCCAGCGCCATGAAGCTGCTGGATAAGGGTGTCGCCACCATCATCATGAGCATTGCCGATGGTACAGTTCCGGCGGGCAATTTCTTCGGTGAAGCAGCCCTGGCCGATTTCCACGATTTCGCAGATCTGATCCCCGAAGAAGTAAAAACCGAACTGACCGATACCGCCGCGGGTCTGGCCTCTGGTGAGATCACCACGGGCTACGGCACGGCGACTGAAGAACCTGCCGCCCTCGATGGCAACGCCCTTGTGGACGAGCGCTGCACCGTTTGCCATGACCGCGAACGCATCGACAGCCGCGACGAAGACGAAGCCGGCTGGACCGAAGTTGTCGATGAGATGATCGAAAAAGGCGCACAGTTAACCGATGAAGAACGCGCCGCCGTGATCGCCTATCTGTTCGAAACACACTAACGCCATCTCCCCAGGCATAAACAGAATGAGGGCAGTTTGCACTGCCCTCATTTTTATTATTATCTTTTCCGCGTTACCCATACGCCCCGCCCCGTTCTTTAGGCGTACCATTGCTTGCTGCGCCCGCTTTTCTCCCATTTTCCCGCTCACGTGGCTACCCTTGTAGGGGCATACGCCCCGCTTGCCGCCATGTTCACGGCGCACCGCCCGTAGGGGCGCTGCTTGCCGCGCCCGTTTTTTCCCCTCTCCAACGATTTTGGAGAGGGGTCAGGGGTGAGGTCCGAGCTTTTCTCCCCTTCCTGCTTGCGGGTAGGGTCCTTTCGCCTGGTATTCGGTTGGCGAGAGGGTGAGATTCATAGAGGCAATTCACGTATTCCCCTCCCCTATTCCACCACGCGCCACACCCCAAACCCCGTTCCTACTACCCTCGCATCCGGCATCGTGAAATAAAACAACACATCCGGCGGGGGTTCGCGGGTCATCGCCACGTCCTGAATCGTCATCCGGTAGCTCTGTTCAGGAGCCAGTGCCCAGCCGAGTTTCTCGCGCACGCCGGGCGCATTCGCCCAGATTTTCCCGAAGCCATGCGTCGGCACAAACCGATCCAACGGCGGCATTAACGTCGAATCGGGATCAGGCATGCTGGCGTAGCTGGCTTCGGTGGTATACGTCGCCGTGCCATTTTGATACTGTCCGTCATCATACAACACGTAAATTTCACGCGTATCGCCGCGCCAGACCATAATTCCACCTTCAAAACGCTGGTATGCCGCGTCGATTTCGACCCCCTGCCGTATCGGACACCCATCCGCTGAGCCGAAGAAAAATGTATAGGGGCAGTGAACCTGAACGTCTGCCGCCATGCTTGCATCGCGTGCAGCGGTCCACAAGATGAACCGGACGCTGTAAGCCGCGTAATCTGGCAAATACACCGTCGCCGTGCCTTTGGGTGATTGCGCTTGAACCACCTGCGTGACGACGCTGGTATTGGGGATCTGCTGTTCAATCGTGATGCCGCCTGTGCCCACGACTTCCCAGGCGAGCGTGACCGCCGATCCAGGATTCACCGTATCGGGTGACACTTTAAACGACACAATCTGTCCGGTTCCCGGCACAGGTGCTGGATTTTGCGGGAACGCGGGGATCGGCGTGGGCGGAATTGGAGTCGCCGGTACCACAGGCGCGCTGCCGATCACAGGCAGTGTAACGGTTTCCTCCGCATATACTTCCTGTGACGCCATATCGACCAGCCGCAGCCGCAGCACGACACGGGTCAGCCCTGCCCGGTATCCCGGGGCCACCACCCCCTGCCCGCGTGACGGAATCCAGAAATTGGCGCGCGGCAGTTCAATCGACTGGTACGAATTATCCGTAAAAACCTGCTCAAAAACCGGATTCGCTGTTGGCGGGCGGTTGCTGATGTTCCATGACACCGTCACCAGCGCTTGCCCCTGTGACAGAGCGACAGCATCCAACTGCTGCGCATCAATGGTAAACTGTTCAATTTCCGGCGCTGTCGGCGGAATCTCATAGGGAATGCTGATCGTGCGCTGATCAACAATCCGCGATTGCAGATCGGTGATCGACAGCAGATACGTCGGCGGGCCGAAGTTCTGCGGCACCTGCATCGTGATCTCGCGTGAACCGTTCGCTTCGAGCGGTACGCTCTCCGTGCCAAACACCGGCTCCCAGCTATTCAATCGGTAGGCATGCAGCGTTACGCGATACGGGTCCGTCATGCCAATCGTTGTCCAGCTCAACGTGGTGATCGCAGTCCCCGCCTCGATGTCTTCTACCGTCACTGTCTCGCTACTGCTTTCAAATGTCACAATCGTGGGCAGCGTTTCGGCCTGTACAGGCAGCCCCGCCGCCAGTATAAGCCCCACCAGAACCCAACAGGCTAATTTTTTCATAAAATAGGTCCTCGTTTCACTTGTTCTGTCACAAGCTTACGAGCATTACCATAAGCGAGCAAGTGCAGCGGTGGGCAGTCGTCGGGCTGTCGCCTATTCGTGCGCGCGGAGAAGGGGGAGCCAGCTTAGTTTCGCAGTGCCCGACTCGATGCCCTTGGGTAGCCTGCGAAACGGCAGGTTATCCTCCGCAGCAAAGGGTGGCAAAGTGGGATCGCGGCGGCAGGCTTGCACATACTGGCGCTTATTGACGCGCTTGCCCTGAACAAAATACTGGGGAAATCCTCGCCTCAAGTGATGTTGGCTGTTCCACTGCCGGAAAATACCATGCTCAATATCGTTCCAAAAATGACTCTCAGCGCATACGGTTTGATTGTCACCGCACCACCACCGCTCATAGCCGTGCCGGTGTCCATCCCGATATTCCCGCTCTTCAGACAGAACGCCAGCTTCCTCAAACCATAAATCAAGGCCGGTGCCATAATTCATCATATAACTGCCAATTTGCACCCCATTCTCGTCGTATTGTTTGGTTTCGCCATGTTCCTTTCCTTCGTAATAAGTACTTTCTTGCTCAACTTGTCCATTTTCATACCATGTCCTGTACAGCCCGTGTATGGCTCCATCTTTTACGCCGAATTCCATCGTGAGAGCACCCGAAGGATCCCAGCAGCGAACACCAACTTCTTGACCATCGATGAGGTAAACCGCTTTGAGCTTCTCACCCGTTTCCTGCGTTTCTGTAATAACCTCAACCGCATCCGCCGGAATGACGCACATATCTTTTCCTATCCAATCCCCCCTGATTCACCATCGAAGTTAACCATCCAAGTTAACCATCGAAATACTATAAATTCCCGAACGTTTGTGCTATTATGTATCTCAGAGCGTTTAGAATCTCACCGCCCCTTTACAATCAAATTTTCCTGCCATCACGTCCCGGTTTTCCACCGGGAATAGGAGTTTTTGCCAAAAAGTGCCACTTCCTGCCAACATCTTGCCCTTTTACAACTAATTTTCCCCTCAGACCGCGCGCCAAGGGGGGGCGGGGGATTTCCCGGCCCGGAAAAAAAGACACCCCGACGGATCGAGGTGCCTTGTGCAAAATGGGAGTGCAAGCGTGGAAGCTGTCCTGCTCTACTCACCACCGAGTTGGTCGCGGGTCATCCAGCCCACCATGCCCATGCAGTCCACCTGGTAGTAATCAATCCCATCCAGGCTTCCTACTTTTAGAATAGTTACAGCAGTATTAGCAAAGCACTGTCCATTCCCCAGTTGATTCGGCCCCGGCTTTTCATACAGGGATGAAAGTGCCGGAGACGCGGGCAAAGTCACCGTGTCGCCTTCCGCCGCAATCGGATCCACCGGAGCTTCCAGCGCCGCCGCCGGATCCACGTCCGCCAGATCGAGCGCTTGGTAGCCCAGATAAGCACGCCACTCGTTTTCGACCTCCATGAAGGGCTTACCCGTGACGGCTTCTACCGCGTCATAAATCGACATGCCCTCGCCGCGCATCATTTCCGCGATTTGGCGATGAATGTCGATCCCGCCGTAATTTGTCAGCAGATAATTGATGAACGACGGTCCAATATCATACGACAGCGCGTAACACCCATCCGCCTGAGTCTGCTCCGAGCCGATCTGGGTGTACAGGCTGGGAATATCTTGCAGTGTAGCAAGATGCCGCAGCCGCTCATCATAGGTGCCCGGCGCAATGCCGAACCATTCCGGCTGGCCTTCGCTCCACCACTCCGGCCCCAACGAACCGCCGAGAATATCGAACTGGTACAAATGGACAACTTCGTGCGTCGTGGTGTGATAGATCGTATTGATGCGGCGCTCCATCGTCCATTCTTCCGGCTGAAGCGCATAGATGCATTCCTCGTTCCCGCGCACCATCTGATCGTCGCGCAGCGTCTGGACACTCATCCCCAGGTCGCTGCTGGTGAAGCCTGCCACGCGGTCATTCGTCACACCGCCGTAAATTTCGCCCAGTGCGTCCCGGCTGGGATACACCACCGCAATCGGCTTGTAGCTGATCGCACGCCCGAAGCCGGCCACGCGGCGCTCGTGGGTTGCCGCCATCGCATCCGCCATCTTTTGGGCAATCTCTGCTTTGACATCTTCGCCAAAGCCGAACCAGTACAGCACCACATGCTCGCTTTCCATGCGGAACCATTCGCGCGTTGAGTCCCAATAATCCATGGGAACGGGTTCGGTTTCCACCGATTTTTCCGACGCATCCCGCACCCGCCAGAAGAAGTCGAAGTGCGTCCACGCCGGACGACCTTGATCGGTTTCCCACGGACGCGCCACCCACTCCCCGGTAGCATCGTCATATTCCGCTCCCG
>DATAMF010000447.1:0-2234 GCA_036260665.1 Aggregatilineaceae bacterium
ATTATTGTGGCAAAAGAGACACGCGAGTTGGTTAAAAAATAAAGAGGTTTTATGGGCAAGCCACAGTGGGAACCCCTGTTAGAACAGCTCCAAGATCCGGATCCGAACGCGCGCCGGAAGGCATGTCAGCAGATGGTCGCTGCGGCGGACCCTGCCGTGATTCCGTTCCTTCGTAATGTCTATCTTCAGGATGACGACGAGCGCGTTCGCCAGACGGCCCATGATGCCCTGGCCTATTTTAAAGCCTTGCAGCAGGGTGGATCAGCGTCTCGTCCATCCGCTCCTAGCCCTCTGCTGAGTAAGTTGCTGCCCATTCTGGCGGTTACGCTGGTGATCCTCGTCCTGGCAAATGTGGTTGTGCGGGTGCTGCCATCTGGCGGCGATGATGAAAATACTTCCGATCAAAGCAATCCCACCGAGCCTACCCCGCGTGATACATTAACCGCCCGGATGCAGGATCGGATTCAGCAGGCGTCCGAAGACGCCGCCGCCCTGCGTGGTGCCATCGCCGAGTATTACGCCTCCGGTGAGGTGAAATGCGATGCCGACTATCACCGCCCGAACCCGCTGCATATGGCACCTATCGACTCGCAGACCTACAGCGATCTGGCATTGATCGGCATCAATCTGGATATCGTGCTCGATACCACGCTGCGGCAGGTGCAGTTGATCTGGGATCACACCTGTGCCATCAAAACCCCGGTGATCCAGGAACTGCTTGACGCAACAAATAAGTTAGATCAGATCGACTACGAACTCTCGGTCCAATCCACCGCGCTCCAGGAAGCGATTGTGCATCCCGCGCCCACCTTTGGCCCGACAATTACGCTCACGCCGACCAATACGGCAACCGCCACCGCGACCTTCACCGCCGTTCCCGAAACGACAACACCGCTCCCCACCGGAGTTTTGCCCAGTAACACGCCCGAACCGGGTGTCACGCCGACGCTGACTCTGCTGCCCAGCCGTACCCCGCTGCCCACCGCCACACAGTTACCTTATCCGGCTCTGGATTATGGGGCGGTTCGCCGCAGTCTCACCGAGCGGTTGGTCGTAATTGGCGATCTGCAAAACCGTTATGGCAGCGGCATAATTGATCGCTGGCAGCAGGCTCAAGCAGGGCAAACGCTGTCTACGTCCGCCTGCGCTCTGCAAACATGGCCTGCCGCCTTTGCCTTCACCGCCGAGCAGCAAGCCGCTTTGGACGCGCCGAATGTTGCCGACCCCGAACTTGAGAGCGCGGTCCAGTTGATCAATGAAGGGCTGGATTTGGCGAATCAGGCGCGGGCGATCTATGAGCCGTCGTGCCAGAATCAGTCATTGGGCAGCACTGCTTCTTCCGGTATCCCGCTGGCGCAAACCGCTCTGGATCGTCTCAATGCGGCCTACGATCTGTTAGAGACCATCCGTAAACGGGACGAATAAGATGAGTCACCGGGCCTTATTTGTTGCGCTCATCTTATTCTGTCTTGCCGCTCCTTACCGGGCGGCGGCCCAGGGGGACGGGACCAGCAACACACCGGGCGGTGTAACCATTCACGTCGTCCAGCGCGGCGAAACACTGTTCCATATTGCGATGGAATACGGGACGACGGTTGACGCGATTGCCGATGCCAACGGGATCACCAATTCAGAGGTGATTACCGTAGGGCAGCGGCTTTTAATCCCCGGCGCGCAAACGAACATGCCGGGTGCGCCGGTCACGGTGATTGTTCACCCCGGCGACTCGCTTAACACGCTCGTGCGCAGTTATCACACCACTGCCGACAGTCTCGCCGCCAGCAACTTTATCACCAATCCCTATCAGCTTTACGTGGGGGAAGAACTGACCATCAGCCAGGGGTCCGCCGAAGTGAGTTTAGATGCGCCCGGTCTGCTGATTCACGCCCTTCCCGGTGAAAACTGGTTTCGGCTGTCCCTGCGCTACGGCGTCACACTTGATAGTTTATTTGAGGCCAACCAGCTCACCCGCCTGATGCCGATTTTTGCCGGGGAACGGCTCTGGATTCCGGTGACTGACGCTTCCAGTCCGGTTGATCTGCCGCTGCCGTTCCAATCCTGCCTCGTTACACCTATTCCTGCCGTGCAGGGCCAAACCGTGAGCCTGCATCTGACAACCTCGGAACCTGTCGCGCTGTCCGGTACGTTGATGGGGTATCCGCTCAATATCGCGACGGAGAACGGGGCCGACTATTACGCGCTGTTTGGCATCCATGCCTTTACTGCCAGCGGCG
>DATAMF010000004.1:0-12467 GCA_036260665.1 Aggregatilineaceae bacterium
TTGAGGAAGCTGAGAGTGATCGCTGGCTTACTGTCTTTGTTGATCGTATTGATATTTACAGCACCCTTCATTTCCGAGAAACGTATTCTCTTCCCTGGAGCAATCAATATACAATTTCTACTCAACGACGATCCCGTACTATCCGTTGGTGGGATAACGATACTCTCATTTATGAATCAATCACTCAAGGACGCACGGGCGGAGGTAGTTTTTGGCCGGACAGTACATTTTTGATTGATCCCTTTACTGGTGATACATCCTCATGGTTGAGCGGCCTCGATCCGCTTGACTACCTGTTATATCCATCACCAGATTGGGAACGCGCAGTCTACAATGCGAATGAGGAGCCATTTGAAGCATGGGGTCTTTATTCGTTTGAAGGTGAATTGTTAACGGATTTACCCTGGATTCGTGGGGACGTTCAGTGGAACTCGGATTCATCCCGTTTTGTCACGCTCATTCAGCAAGAGGATGGAGAACGACAAATTGTCCTGCTTAACCGGGAGGGCGAAATTACTGATACGGTATTTATCCCTGAAAACTACGCTCCGTTATATGGCTGGTCCTGGGATAACCGCTATATTGCATTCACGCAGGAAGTACGCTCCGCTGATCCATACAACGTACAGCATTTTCTCTATCTTATTGATACACAAGAAAAGTACATTATCGATACCTGCTTTGACATCAACCGAGATGCCGCATGGTCACCGGATGGCATGCAACTCGCTTTAACAGGACGCGGCGCAAATTATCCCATCTACATCTATGATTTGGAACTTAGAGGAATTTATCCTGTTGCTGAACACAGCGGAGATATCATCGGCTGGCGGGCGGATTAATGTAAGAGTACCGTAAAAAGAGACGTCCAGTACTCGTGGGCGCTTGTCGCTAACGTGAGACGGGTTTAAGATTAGCATTAACTCATGGTAGAGGAGAGAAAATTATGAACGATGAGCGCGAGAGACTTTTGCAAGCCAAAGAGCTTGTAGGGGAAAAACGGTTTGACGAAGCACGGGCGATTCTGCGGACGATGCCGCATAATCCTACTGCTCAAAAATGGCTGGATCAACTGGATCGCAGTGGGAGCGCTACCCCACCGCCGACAGCAACTCCGCCGCGCGCACCGAATCCGCCTGCGTCGGCATTCGAGCCGCGCCCGGACACGGAGGCCGCGATGCGGAATGAGATCGGCAGACAGCCGAGTCCACGCAAGCGACCACAATTGAGCGATGAGCAGATGGAACAAGCACGGGCACAGATGCAAGCAACCCTGAGCAAGGCCGGGATCAGCCTGAATCTGGCGGTGATGGTGCTGCTGCTGGCGGTGGTGTCCGGGGTGGTGGCGGCGCTGCTGGATACGATTCTGGGGCTACCGGCGGGGCTGATGAGCTTCACGTTTGGTGGGTTCGCGGCGGCACTGGTGGGCATGAGTTATCCTTTGCTGCGCGGGAAGGTAGACCTGGGCGGGCTGGCGGTGGCAGCAGTCGGCGGGCTGGTCACGATGTTGATCTGGTTCATTCTGAGCGAAATTCTGATCGGGGAGCCGGATCCCAAAAGCATTGATGATATTAACTCCCGGCTGATCTATAAGAGCTGGTTCAACGAATATCTGAACATCCTGAAAGCGTTATTGGCGGGAATCTGGCTGGGGCTGGCCGGGTTTGGGTGGTATGCGCTGATCCCGTTTCTGCGGGAGAAGGTCCAGCCGCTGCTGCCGAACCTGGAAAAGTAAGCGGCAGAATGCCAACCATTAGCAGGCGCACTGGTGTTCAAGTGTGCCTGTTTTTAGTTGTGGCATCAGCATAAAGACTCGAAGCGGTGTAAAGTATGCGTGCTTACTTATGCTAAGGAGAGTTTAAAATGAAGTGCTTTGTCCTCTTGATTTCACTTCTAGCGCTCTCACTATCGCCAACATTGGTCATCGCGCAAGATGACACGAGCAATATCATCGAATATGGGCAGACTGTCACCGGAGAAATCACCAACAAAGAATTTGAGGTGGAGTACCGGTTCACGGGAAGCACGGGGGATGTGATCATCATTGAAATGAAACCCGTTGATTCGATGGGCGACTTGACTATGCCAGCGATTGTCGTATTAGATACCGAGTATACTGTTTTGTGGAACGCCGGAGCCTACGGAAATGTCACGCTGAGCGCGATGCTCCCTTATGACGGCGAGTATGCTATTTTCGCCACGCGG
Organism: Aggregatilineaceae bacterium; assembly: GCA_036260665.1. Lineage (GTDB taxonomy): Bacteria > Chloroflexota > Anaerolineae > Aggregatilineales > Aggregatilineaceae > DATAMF01. Next base: position 2,206 of record DATAMF010000004.1, read on the forward strand.
GATGACGGGCGCGCTGGTGACAGCGTGGGTGAATATACCCTCACCTTGTCAAACGCCCCGGTGCTTGAGGTCGGAGTCCCGATTGAGGGGAACATTTCGGGCGAAGATATTGCCTATTATGCCATCAACGCGACGGCGGGATCATTCACGGTCAACTATGAAAAAATGGGCGGCGAGCTTTTTCCTGAAATTACACTCAACGTGATTAGTGAGGGGCAATTGGAACAGACGGCTGTTCTGTCGGGCACGATTATGTCAGGCGCGATCGGGATTGACCCGTCCTATCTTACGAGTGATATTCTGCTGCTTGCGATCCGTAGGGGGTTATGGGATTGGAGTTCGAGCGAGAACACAGTGTCGTACGGGGTAACGCTCAACCAATAGACTGTACATCAAGTCCTACAAACGAAAACACCCCAAAAGGGTGTTTTTATTTGCAAGAGCGGGCGACGAGATTCGAACTCGTGACCTTCTCCTTGGCAAGGAGACGTTCTACCACTGAACCACGCCCGCATTGCTCAACTGTGGGTTAGTATAGATCACGCCAACGGATTTGGCAAGGGCAAATTCAGCGAATCCAGCAAAATTTGCGATTTTTTTACAGCAACATTCCGACAGCATAGAAGCTCAGGATCACACCAGCCACCATACAGCCGGCTGCCGTCAGGGAGTGCTGACGTTCCCAAGCTGCCGTACGGGTGACTTTTTTGCCGAGCGCGTTAAAAAGAAGCGCGTAATCCCACCACCAAAAATCTTTAAACGAATAGAGGGTGTATCCGTAGGCGAAGAGCATGAGGCCAGCAACTATCAACATGTATCATTCCTCAAGTGATAATTCATTCATTCGCAAGTATAATATCACATATTTAAAAGGTATCTGTGCTAAAATTGTTAATAAATATTAATGCAACTGGGCTGGATGGTGTCTAGTGCGCTAGGATCATACGCAGAGGTGAGAAAACTGCTGTGCAGCACCATGAACAAGCCCATCTGGCACGCCGATTTTTGGATCGGGGCTATACAACGCCCATCACGATTGAGCAGTTGAGTCAGGAAGTCGCGCTTTCGCCCTATTATCTGATTCGACTCTTTCGCCGCATCTATAAGCAGACCCCTCATCAGTACCTCATCCAGTTGCGTATCAGCCGAGCAAAAGAGCTGCTGAGCTATTCTGATCTCAGCATTACCGAGATTTGCACCGACGTTGGCTTTGAAAGCCTGGGATCATTCAGCGCGCTGTTTCGCAAAAGCGTTGGACTCGCTCCCAGCGCCTATCGACGCAGCAGCCAAACAAGCCAAAAATCGGTTTATATCCCCTTGTGTGCCTGCTTGCTGCATGGTATTCACGACACGCTCGATCCATGAAATAGAGCAATTTTCGAGAAGCCGGTTTAGCCCAAACGTTTTATGATCTGGCTAGAACTGAATAAGGAGACAACGCATGTTAAACAGACTCGCGGTTACAGGGATTTGGGTGAAGGATCAGAATGAAGCGCTCCGTTTCTACACCGAAAAACTTGGCTTCGAAATCCGGGCCGATGTGACCCAGGGCGATTATCGCTGGATCAGCGTCGGGTTGAAAAGCCAGCCTGAGTTTGAGATTGGATTATCTGCTCTGAAACCCAATGGCATGCTCACCGCAGACGATGTGCAAATGCTCACGAAACTCGTCGAGGCGGGCAAGCTGGGACACGGCGTCTGGAAAACTGACGATTGTCAAACGACGTATGAGGAACTAAAGGCGAAGGGTGTGGAATTCGTGCAGCCGCCAACAGACCGACCCTATGGCACTATCGAAGCCGTATTCAAAGATAACAGCGGCAATATCATGGTCCTCTCACAAGACAAACCGTATCGGACAATGATGCAGGCAGATACAGAAGCATAGGCATGAGGAGATTTCTATGAGTACAAAGAAGGACACGCAGAAGGCAGCTACCGCGACCAGCAAGAAGCCCCAGGGATTCACAGTAGAAGAACATGGCGCGATGAAGGAACGCGTTAAAGAGCTAAAGGCGAATAAGGCGGACGGGGAAAGCGCCGTACTGGCGAAGATCGCCGAGATGACGGAAGCGGATCGCGCAATGGCAACACGGCTGCATGAGATTATCAAAGCCCATGCGCCAGACCTCACCCCGAAAACCTGGTACGGGATGCCCGCCTATGCCAATAAAGAGGGCAAGGTCGTCTGCTTCTTCCAAAGCGCGCAGAAGTTCAATACAAGGTACGCGACATTGGGTTTCAACGAGCAGGCGAACCTTGACGAAGGCAGTATGTGGCCGACATCCTTCGCGCTCAAAAAGTTGACCCCGGTTGAAGAGGAAAAAATCGCCGCGCTCGTGAAAAAGGCGGTGAGCTAATAGGGAAACGAAAACAAATCAAACGTAACCCAGACATCTGTTGATCAAACAGGCTCAGAATTTCTTCTGAGCCTGTGTTTATTCAGTCAGAGAAGGTAGGTTCGACCATCTGAAAAGTCAGCGACTCGCCGGATGCGTCGGTATCGACATAAACAGTTTCACCTTCGAGCACACGGCCTTCGAGAAGCGCGAGCGCCAATGGATCTTGCAGTTCGCGCTGAAGGGTACGCTTGAGCGGGCGCGCCCCAAAAACCGGATCATAACCACGCTCGGCAAGGTAAGCTTTCGCCGTGTCGCTCAATTCCAGGCGAATATGACGATCCGCCAGGAGATTTTCCAGGTGGCGCAACTGAATCTCCACAATCTGCTTGAGGTGCGCGGGCGTGAGGCCGTGGAACAGGATGATTTCATCAATCCGGTTCAGAAATTCGGGCCGGAACGTGCGATCCAGTTCGGCCAGCACTGCCTGACGTACATCCTCCTGATTGAGGGAAGTCATGCTTTTGATCAGCGGACTGCCTGCATTGCTGGTCATGATGATCACGGTGTTTTTAAAGTCCACCGTACGACCATGACCATCGGTGAGACGGCCCTCGTCCAACAACTGAAGAAACAGATTGAACACTTCGGGATGCGCCTTTTCGATTTCGTCAAACAAAACGACAGCGTACGGACGGCGGCGCACGGCTTCGGTAAGCTGACCGCCCTCTTCATAACCGACATACCCCGGCGGAGCACCCACCAAGCGACTGACGGTATGGCGCTCCTGGTATTCGCTCATGTCGATGCGGACCATCGCATCGGAATCGTCAAACAGAAATTCGGCCAAGGCACGCGCTAATTCGGTCTTACCAACGCCAGTCGGCCCCAGGAACAGGAAAGTACCCATTGGATGATGCGGATCCTGCAAACCAGCACGGCTGCGGCGTACCGCATTGCTGATGGCGCGGATTGCCTCTTCCTGACCAATCACACGCTGGTGGAGACGGTCTTCCATCTTCAGAAGTTTTTCGACTTCGCCTTCGAGCAGACGGGAGACGGGAATACCGGTCCAACGGCTGACCACCGAAGCGACTTCATCGGCATCGACTTCTTCTTTGAGCATCGCGCCCGCGTTGGACTGCAAATCGGTAAGATGGGCTTCGCTAGCGGCTAGTTTTTGCTCCAGTTTAGGGAGTTCGCCATAGCGCAAACGGGCGGCGGCTTCCAGATCGTTGCGGCGCTCGGCCTGCTCAAGCTGAATACGTAGTTCGTCCAATTCCGCTTTGGTATTGCGAATGGATTGGATGGCGTCTTTTTCCTGCTGCCAACGGGCTTGCAGCGCGTGCGACTGCTCTTTCAGATCGGCTAACTGCTCTTCCAATTCCTGAAGGCGACTCTTCGAGGCCTTGTCGCGCTCTTTTTTCAGGGCTTCGCGCTCAATTTCCAACTGCATGATCTGGCGATCCACGTCGTCCAACACCTGCGGCTTGGAGTCGATTTCCATTTTCAGGCGAGAGGCGGCTTCATCGATCAGGTCGATGGCCTTGTCGGGCAACTGGCGATCCGTGATGTAGCGGGAACTTAACACGGCGGCAGCAATCACCGCGCTGTCCTGGATACGGACGCCGTGATGGACTTCGTAGCGCTCCTTGAGGCCGCGTAAGATGCTGATGGTGTCTTCGACGCTCGGTTCTTCGACAAAAACCGGCTGGAAACGACGTTCGAGCGCGGCGTCTTTTTCGATGTATTGGCGGTATTCGTCCAGCGTGGTCGCGCCGATGGCATGCAGTTCGCCACGAGCGAGCATCGGCTTGAGCATGTTGCTGGCATCCATCGAACCTTCGGCTTTACCTGCGCCGACGATGGTATGCAGTTCGTCCAGGAAGAGGATGATGTCGCCCTGAGCATCGGATACTTCTTTCAGAACGGCTTTGAGGCGCTCCTCAAACTCGCCACGAAACTTGGCTCCGGCGACGAGGCTGCCCATATCGAGCGCTACCAGACGCTTATTACGCAACCCTTCAGGCACATCACCATTCAGAATACGCTGGGCCAGTCCTTCGACAATAGCCGTTTTACCGACACCCGCTTCACCGATCAAGACAGGATTATTCTTGGTGCGGCGGCTGAGCACCTGTACAACCCGGCGGATTTCTTCATCACGCCCGATCACGGGGTCCAATTTGCCCTGACGAGCAAGTGCCGTCATATCACGCCCGTACTTTTCAAGTGCCTGGAAGGTAGCTTCCGGTTCCTGGCTGGTGATGCGCTGGCCGCCGCGAATATCCACCAGCGCTTTTAAAACATTGTCATAATCGACGCCATGACGGGCTAACAGGTCGCTTGTAGGCTGATGATGGGTGAGCGCCAGCAAAATATGTTCGGCGCTGACATATTCATCCCGCATCTTCTGGGCTTCTTTTTCAGCCGTATTTAATACGTCAATCGTCGCGCGGTTGGCACCGATCTGGGCCGCACTCCCGTAGATTTTGGGGCGATTACGCAGTTGAGTTTCAAGATCACCGCTCACGCTTTGGGGACGCGCGCCGATCTTGCTGATCACCTGGGGCGCGATACCGTCGGTTTGTTGCAGCAACGCCAAAAGCACATGCGCGGGATCGACTTCGCTATGATTATAGGTTTCGGCCAGCCGTTGAGCGGCAACAACCGCCTGCTGAGCCTTGGTTGTGAATTGATTCAGATCCATCTTCCAACTCCAATAAATTTATCATTCCGATTGAAGTTTAGCACGGGGCCATAGGAACTATGTTGGAAGACTATTAGAGGAATGTAGAAGATCGGCAGTGTTACCCATCGGACTGGAGTTCGTTGATTTCGCCACGCGCATACGCCAGCGCTTCTTCACGCGAGGAGAAAAGGAAGATGCTATGCGTGTCTCCGAAACGCGCGTTCTCCTTTTTGAAGAGATCGACTCCATACTGCACAAGTTCGTGCGTACCCACATAGATTGTGGTTACATTGGGGTCATCAATACCCCCCTCGCCCGTGTCTTTAACCATACCATAAATGACGTAATCAAAATCGAAGGTCAGGTAGGTCAGATCGATAATTCGATAGATATGGCGGCTGACCAGACGCTTGAAGCGGGACACAGCAGCCAACACTGCAAGCGGATCATCGCGGGAAACCGGATCTAATCCTGTAATGATAATGATCGGCTCGGGCGTCAGCTCTTCGATCCGCAATCCCACACACAGCTCCTTTGCAAGGGAATCGGAATGATTAGGGCCAGGGTGTGCATCAATTTTAAGACATTGACCCTGTTAGGTCAAGCTAATCAAAAAAAAGTAAGAATGCCTACTTCTAAACAATTGATACGAGAGCAAGCACTCCAAAGATCACTAAAATGAGGCCGCTGAGACGATTCAGTAGAAATAAGCGGGCGGGATCAAATGCCACACGAAACATACTCACCAGACCACTCAACAACAACCACCACGAGGCCGAGCCGAGAAAAACACCCAGAACCAGAATGAGCGCTGAAAAGTGACTGTCGATAATACCCAGCCCTGCAAAAATGGCCGCAAAAGAGAGAATTGTAACGGGGTTAGTGAGCGTTAAACCCAGTGTGGAAAAATAAGCACCACACAATCCACTGTCACGGGCCTCAGCCGCATGATCGACGGGATGGGCGCGAAAGGTGCGAAGGCCGAGGTAACAGAGAAAAAGGCCACCTATCAGGCGGAAGGCGGTTTGTTGATCGACAAGAAATTGAGAGATGACCGTCAATCCAAATCCCGCAATGGAACCATAGATAGCATCGGCGGAAGCGGCTCCAAGACCCGACACCAAACCAAACCAACGCCCCTGCGCCAGAGTCCGGCGAATGCATAAAACGCCAATGGGGCCAACCGGAGCGGCTATCGAAAAACCGATCACCAAGCCTTTGATTAAAAATTCGAGCGCCATTGTTTTTCCCTTTCGATGCAAATAAAAAGGCTTGCCGTGCTGAGCAACGCGGCAAGCCCTGGATGGTTAAAACGCGTACAGCCCGGATCAGGTGGTGATCGGGCGCTGATTTCGCAGAGATACAAGAGATAAAGCAGAGATGTGTGCCATAGTTTTCATTGTATGGAAGGCGGCCCCGGTGTCAATTAGGCGGAATGACCAAGTTAACGGGTGCTTGCGCTCAGAATACGGTCCAGTTCAGACTGCATCAAGGCAGTCCGCTCGTCGCGGAGGAGCGGCAGGCGGCTGCGTGTGCGGTGCAGTTCGTTCAGATCGATCTGGTGAACCAGCAGAGATTCCTCAAAATAGGGGGCATGCAGCAAAAATTCGCCATTAGGATCGATGATGGAACTGCCGCCCCAAAAGTTCAAACCGCCTTCAAAACCGGTGCGGTTGCAGTGAATCACATAATCGGTGAACAAACCCGCATAGGCCTGGTTAATCTGCTCAACCCAACGTGCGCTGCCCAACCGCTCGCTTGAATCCAAGCCCCGGCCCGGACTGGCGCTGTGAAAAAGCAGGACATCTGCGCCGTCTAACCAGAGGAGATAAGGCGGGGAGGCATGCCAGAAATCCTCGCAGATGAGCACACCCATGCGGCCAAAGCGGGTATCAAAAGCGCGCACCCCATCACCCAAGGCGAAAAAACGGCCCTCGTCAAACAAGGTATAGGTGGGCAGATAAACCTTGTGATGGACATGCTTCACTTCGCCCTGGCTAAGATAGGCCGCCGCGATATAAAAACGGTTGCGGTGATCTTCATCGACAAAACCGACCAGAACATCGATATTATGATCGCGCGTGGACTGGAGTAAGGGGGCAAAGACGGGATCATCCGCCCGTGGATGCGCGGCGACTTCGTAGACGAGATCCTGCAAATTGTAACCGGTGAGCGAGAGTTCGGGGAAGAGCAGCAACTCCACGCCCTGCGATGCGGCCTGTTCGATTAATTCCAGATGGCGCTTCAAATTGGCCGGTACATCACCCAGTTTGGGCGTGATCTGCGCTAAACCCAGGTTGATTTTCATCGACGGTTCCTTTCTGACGTGACCACAGTGCAAGACCACAGCCGATAAACGTACTCAGCAGCAGCAACAGCAGATCAAAAACCTGATCGGCGCGGCGATCCAGTAAGGCTTGGGCAGGATCGGCACGAAAATAACCGAGCAGATGGTGGATTAACCCGGTGAGACCAAACACCAGCCATAAGCGCATCCCCGGAAGCCAACCGCGCCATGTCAGCACAAGAGCCAAAACGAACAGGATCAGCCCCAGCAGTATACCCGCCGCCTGAACGTCCAGGCGAGGGGCAAAAACGCCGTAGACATCGGGCAGTTCTTCCACCGCCCATTCCGGCCAATCGGCCAACGTGCGAACCTCATACCCATAACCGCTGCCGACTTTGCGGCAGGCGTACCACGCGGCCATTAACCCGATGGGCCACGCTAAGGCTACCGCATCGGTGAAGGGGCGCAAGGGAACACGCCGAATCCAGGCCGCCAACAAAGCCGCCGGAATGCCCGCCAAAAGCGTGCCGTGCCAAGCCAGCCCACCCAGGCTGATTTTAGCGATTTCGGACTGATGATCACGAAAATAATCCCATTCCAAGGCGACATGCAACAACCGTGCGCCGACTACCCCACCGAGGATGGCAGCAAGGGCAACATCCTGCCAGCGGGTGACCGCCGAGGGATGATAACGGTAGGCTCGCCAAACAATGATCAACAGCGCGAGCAGGATGCCACCGCCTAACCAGGCGGTATAGGTACGGATAACCAGTGGCCCAGCATCGAAAACAATTCGATTCATGAGGTTCTCCGCTGCAAGTGCCAGGGCAAAACAAATACAAACCATCCAAACTTAGAGCGAAACGCGGCTCCTGTCAAACTCTGACAGGGCAATGTCAGCCAAATATCAGTAATTGACCACATAGTCCTGATATAATGAAACTGGATTAGAAGTGAAAATCACGCATCTAAAAAGAGGAGACATTTATGATCAGCCTACTGCTGACATTAATTGCACTGGCCGGGCTTGCTGCCGCGGGCTTCGGTGTCTTTTTGATCGTCCAAGCGGTGCAGCGGGATCGTCCGGCACGGGGGGGCGCACTGCTCACCATTGTGGGCCTGGTGGCGGCGGTTCTGTTCTTCATCATGAGCGCCGGTGTGGTGGAGATTCAACCCTCGGAAGTTGGGGTGGTGTTTAATTCGCTCAGCGGCGATTTGTCCACCGAACCGCTGGGACCAGGGATGCATGTGATTATCCCCGGCGTGCAAAGCGTCACGATTTACTCGGTGGCGCAGCAGAACTACACCATGTCAGGCCGCACCGGTGAAGGCGCAGTCTCAGGCGATGATGCGGTTGAAGCGCTGACGAATGATGGGCAGCAAGTACGCCTGGATATTGCCGTCATCTATGCGATTGACCCGACCAAGGCCAGTATTGTCCACCAGCGATGGCAGGATCGCTACCAGGATGGACTCATCCGTTCGACGGTGCGGGCCGTAACGCGCGAAGTTTTGGGACAATTTGATGTGCAGGAAATCTATGGGGAGAAGCGCGCCGAACTTGCCGTTGAGATCCAGGCTCAGGTCCAAGATGCAATTGGAGACGATGGGTTTCTGGTCAATGATGTGCAGGTCCGCAACATCGTGTTCTCAGAGGAATATGTGAACTCGATTGAGCAGAAGCAGGTTGCCCAACAGCAAGCGCTGGAAGCCGAGTTCCGCGTGGAACAGAAAAAACAAGAAGCGGAACAGTTAAAAGCGGAAGCGGAAGGTGATAAACAGGCCGCTATCACCCGCGCGCAGGGTGAAGCGGAAGCGCTGCGGCTGATTAACGAACAGTTGGAAGGCAATCCGCTCCTGATCCAATGGCGGTATATTGAGAAGTTGAACGACAATGTGCGGATCGTGGTGATCCCGTCGAACAGCCCCTTCCTGTTTGATATGGAGTCGCTGATACAGCAGGCCGGTGGGATGGGAGACAGCACAACAGGCACGCCAGAAGGTGAAACTGAGGCGAATCAGTAAGCTTTCCCCGCTTATGGATGTCCAACAGGTGCAGCCCTGCGACTGCACCTGTTTTGTTTTTGGAACACACTGTGAAATTTTCGTTAATTTTTAATAGGCAGACAGCAAATTCTTACGTATAGTGGTTGACAGGGTTAGTAGACTAGGCTACAGTTTTTGGAGGGGAAGATGATTAGGTGTTATTCCACAAATTAACCGCCCATGTGACTAACAAGCTATCCGTAAATTGCTGACCGGACAAGCAGCAAGCCTACGAAAACAAGTTTACGGGTAGATATTAAGTGAAGGATTGGAACGCGCTTTATCGTTTTAAATTGAATAGGTTCTACAGACTATTTTCCTGGGGAGGGGACATTAATGGTCTCGAACGAAGAGAAGCGGCAAGCGATTCAGGAAGCCCTGGAACGCGCAGCACGCTTACTTGAACTTAGTAATTACCGGCTGGCTTATCAGACCTTACAAGCTGTGGAAGAGGATGTCAAACAGCACGAGGTCGATTTTCCTGAACTGAAAAACCAGTATGACGATCTGCTAGGGACCGCCCGGCGCAGCGCACGCGGGAAAATCAAAGAGGCACGGGAGCATCTGGACATCATTTTACGCCAGCCCGTGGCCGAGTTCGACGAAGAAGAAACCCGCGCCGCACTCCGTGTGTGGGAAACGAACCTCCTAACCGAAGAAGACCCCTTATTAGACAGCTATACCGAACAAGTTGACCAACGCAGCGACGACTATACCTATTTTGTCGAAGCCGAAACGGTGCGCCAGGAAGTCGAAGGGCTGTGGAACCAGGCGAAACAGCTCAAAGAGACTAGTAAAGATATTACGCCGGGCGAACTGTACGAGCGGTTCTACAATCGCGCCTATGATATGGTGCGCGAAGCGTCGGCGGCCCACCCCACGAACAGCGTGCTGGCGG
>DATAMF010000026.1:0-35007 GCA_036260665.1 Aggregatilineaceae bacterium
TGATCACCATCACCAGCCAGTGCTCGCGCACCCATTCCCGGATCGAATCGCGGCTGTCGCGCTCGCGCAGAAACACCGCCCAACTCACGCCGAGCACCACCAGCCACGCGAACACCATCGCGCCGGGGCTGTTATGCAGCAGGCCCAGGCTCGCCAGAAACCAGAACACAAACCCCGTCAGCATCACGCCCGCCGGGCGCATCAGCGTATACCCACGATCCGGCAGGCCGTGCATCAGCCGGAACAGCAGCGGCCACACCGCCGCCCCCGCCAGCGTCGCCAGCAGCCACCATGTCACAACCGCGCCACCTTCGCGGCCCAGCCAATCCGAAAATAGTTCCATGCTTCTCCCGTTACTGAACCAGGGTAGCTAATGCCCCGTCAAAGTCCACGCCGTCCACAACCCGGTAAATCTTATCAGAATACACCGCTTCCGCCGGGCATTCCTCAATCGGCACATACACATCGATGCAGTCCATTGCATCATACACCACTTGCAGCAGGCCCAACTGCACCATCTGATCGAACTTCGCCAGCCCCAGCGAATGCCCTGCCGTCTGCCGCCCCAGCGTTAGATCGTCTTGAATGTCACCGTAAAACGCCCGTTCCAGCGGTCCCACCACAATATACTCGATGCCGTACTCCTGAATAATATCCCACGCGGTCTGGATCGCCTGTTCCTCTGCGCCGCTGACTTCCGGCAGCGAATAGAACGCTTTGGTCTGAAACTCGCGCGCGGCGATCAACTGGTCCATATTCGGCAGCGTATGCTGCTGCACTTGGTGCCACCGCCAACCCAGAATCGTCGGCAGTCCGGTATAAATGCTGATCCGCCCGCCCCAGTGATATTCCGACATCCCGTACATGTGCGCTTCCATGATCACGGGCGTGCCTTCGACGTTTTCTTGCAGCCACCGGATGATGTTATAGTCGCTCTCCAGCCGGAAATACAGTCCCGTTTCGCCATGAATGGCATATTTCATATATTCCATGCCATCCAGCGTCAGCGGCGTTTCGGCCTTGTTGAACCGATCCAGGAACCGCGCCTGCGTCCCCAGCACCGGATACAGCAGCGCAATCGACAGCAGTAAAGTCACGCCCGACTGCCAGAACCCGCGCAGGAACACATTCCACCGTGCCGACGCCCGCAGCAGCCACGCCAGCGTAACGCCGCCCACCACACTCAGCATAAACCACACTTGCAGGTAAAACTTGAACACGGTGTTCTGGCGGCCAATATCCCCGTCCAGCACCACCAGTTCCACGCCCAGCGTGATCCCAATCGCCAGCACCACCAGCGCATACAGCGCCCGCTGCAACGGATGCTGTTTCGGCACGAAGAACAACAGCCCCGCCCAGCCAATCAGCGGCACCGCGATCTGTGCAATCGACACATCCCGCACGCCCCACACGATCCCGCCGAGCAGAATCACGACAATCGCAAACAGGATCGCCAGCACCGGGATCAGCATGCCTTCCAGCGCCCGGACGCGCACGCTCCGCAGCCAGCGCCCCGTCTGCCAGATCAGCAGCGACACCACCAGAAACAGGAACGTGCCGTGAATATACAGGTACGGGTACATCGGTGATGTATCCAGTTCCCAGGGTTTGACTTTGGTGTACACGGTGGCGAAATAATGCGTAAACGGCATCGCCGCCAGCGTCGAACATCCGACAAACAGCGCCAGCCGCCCGATCCAGTCCACCAGGGTATGTTTGTTAACCCGCGCCCGCAGCACCGCGATCAGCACGACATACGCCAGCGCCACCAGCGCCAGCGCCGCCACCACCCACAACACCACGCTCGGCAGCGTAAGCGTCGGGCGGATCAATTCTTCACCGGCTTGCAGCGGGCGTGTTTTTTGCGCGTCGGCCTGGCTCTGCCGCACGACGTAAAACGCCACCCGTGCCACCAGCGCCACCGGAATCACGAACAGCGCGGGCCACAGTCGGAGAAATTGATCCGCCCGCAGCCAGCGTTCCAGTTTGGCCGCCGTTTCCGATTCGCCTTGCGCCTGCCGTACCGCGCCAACCCACGCCACATAGGTCAGCCCCGCCGCGCCGAGAATCAAATAGGTGATCCAGTCCCACGAATTGGTAGGCCGTAGCACCCCCACCGCCATCGAGCCGAGCGCCAGCGCGAGTCCGGCCTCCCACCACGCCCGCAGCGCATACCCCGCCCCGGTGATCTCCGCCAGCAGCCACAACAGCACCAGCAGTGTGATCGGCATGGCGATCATGTGCGCGTGCAAATCGCCGTACAAAAACGTGAAATACGGCATCTCCGCAATCGCGCTGTTCCCCGGCTGCCCATAAACAGGATTATTCTGCTCATTGGGCATCATCGTTTGGACATCGCTCCACATCAGCGGGCGCACGTCGCCCAGAATGCGTGTCGGTGCCCAGTACCAACGGTGTGTGCCCGCCAGCGGAATCGATGCGCCGTCCATCACCTTCTTCAACCCATCCGGGATCGCGGCGATCTGTTTCCGCAGCCCATCCAGGTGATATTCCCAGATTTTCCACAGCGGCGCATGCCGGGCCGTTTTGAGGATATAACTGTCCGTTTTTTCCTGGACCGTGCGCGCCAGTTCCATGCTTTCTTCGGCGGTCTGCGGATCACGCCCATCATGCTTTTTGCGGAACTTCTCCATTTCCTGCTCGGTGATGTCCGCGTAAATTTTGGGCCGCTGCTGTTCCAGTTCATACCGCCGCAGTTGGTGCAGCGCGGGCTTCGACTCGTAACCGCCCAGCGTTGCCAAATCCGATCCGATAATGTTCAGCACCGCCAGATTACCCAGCACCACCGCCAGCAGCGTCGCCAGCAGTCCGGCCAGCCACGCGCTCCCCGCTGGCAGCTTGGTTTCCCGCCGCTGGACATCGTTCGGTAGGGGCAATTCATGAATTGCCCCTACTATCTCTGCACCCTCATGAATGGCCTTTGCGGGTTCCTCGACTCCATCCCGCGTCGCACCGACGATCTGCCCCGGCGTCACGCGCCGCGCCCGCACCCAGTTATACCCGATGCTGAACACCCCGATCCCGGTCATCGCGTACAGCATCGGCAGGATCAGGTTATACGCCACGGACGGCTGGATGCCGAGCAGTTTAACGGGCGCGCCGACGACTACATACCCGAAGTAGTAATAATTCATGTACCCGCCCGCGTGCCAGGGATCAATGGGCGGGAATACGGTGCTGCGGATCACCCCGTTAAAATAGGCAAAATCCATCGGCTTTTCGCCGCCAAAGCTGGTATGCCACAAATCCGGGTTGCCCAGCCGGATACCGATGAAAAACAGAAACAGCAGCAGCGTCAGCGCTTCCACCGCGATCAAATGCCGCTTGTTGGCGCGAATATACAGCCGGAACTCCGCCCGCCGCCGCCAGATCACCGCCCCACTCAGCAGCGCCAGCAGCACAATCAGAATGAAGATGCCGGGCCGCGTCCACGTCAGAATGTTGAACGTCCCGCCGACCCACGCCGCAAACGCCACCAGCAGCCACCCGGTGATTTTCGCCGCCGGGAAGCCGCGATCCGGCAGCGCCGGGAAAATCGCAAACAGCAGTGGCCAGGTGATCCACCCGACCAGCATTGTCAGCAGCCACCACACGATGACCGCAAGCACTTGACTCCGGTTGAGAATCGAGTCCAGGTCGAACAAATCCGACCACGTGCCGCCGTCAACCTGAATCTCCCATTTATCTTCCGGCATTTCCAGCATGGTTGGCGCGCTGGTGGCCGTTTTCGCCCCCCACCCCACCACGCCCACCGGCTGCGCGTTAGTTGCCAGATCGCCCGTACCCACCGTCGTGATCGACTTCCGCGACACGCTGTTCAGAATCGCCGCCGTATTTTCCGGCGAATAGGCTTCGGTTTTCTGGAACACCAGCACCAGCGGGTGATCGTACACGCTGAACGCTTCTTCCGACTCCCAGTGTTCGTTCATCCAGTCCGGCACGTCATCCGACGGAATCACCTGATCCGGCACGCGGAACGGCCCCACCGAAATCACCGACTCGAATTTCCGCACCAGTTCAAAGCCCAGCCGTCCATCGAACAGCGCGTCATAATACGCTTCGGTCATCGGCCACCGCATCTCCACGCGCGTCAGCGAATCGTAGAACCGGTTGCTGGTGATAACAATATAATCCGCCTGATTCAGCGCGTTGGTCATCGCGCTGTATTTTTCCTCGTTATCTTCCGCTACCATCCACAGCTTGAGTCCCTGGTAGCTGCGGCCATCATACGGATTCACCGCCCCGCACGTATATTGCGACAGTCCCGACGGCAGATCATCCGCATACACCATATCGGCGGGCAGTTCGCACGTCGGCCAGGGCACCGGGTCGTCCCAATCCCCCTCCCACGCGATAATCGGCCCGGACGTATAAATCGGGTCTTCCGGCTCCACAATCAGTGTGCCAAAAATCGGGCTGCTCAGATCGGTTTTTGTTACTTGCAGCGGCGGATCAAAGATCACCGTTCGCGCCGGTCCCAACGGATTCGCCCCCGCGTTGAAATCATCCGTCACCGTCGCCGAAACCGTCTGACCGTCCGGCGCTACCAGCGTAAACTTGACCGTTTCCGCGTCGTCATCCTTCATCGGGTCGCCCAGATGCGGAATGACAAGTTCGCGTATCTCGCCATCAATCGGGATCGAGAACTGCGACGGGTCCGCCGTGTTCGCCGCCCAGTGTGTCGGCTGCGACGGCACATCATCCCCGTGTCCCGTCAGCAGCGGTTCCGTCTCAAATTTGAGATCGATAAAAGTCAGCGTCCGGTCATCCAGCCGCTGCAAGCCAATCGACACATCCGCCAGCGCCGATCCTTCCTGGTCGCTGACATCATGCACAAACGAGATCGGCCCGCCTTCCACTACGGTCAGTTCCAGGCTGTACTGGATCACCGCCCCATTTTGTTCCCGTGCCAGCACCACCTCTTCATCCGGCGGCGTCAGGCTGAACTCGGTACCATACGGCGACTCATGCAGCGCAAAATCCGCGCGCAAAACGTCATCGTACACCAGCACGCGCCCCACCGCCGTATTGTTCTGGTACAGCCGCACTTGCAGCGTTTCCGGTTCCGTGTCATTGGCCGGATCGTTCAACCGGGGGAAGATAATCCGCGTCAGCCGCGCATCCGCCGCCATCGTGAGTGGCAGCACCACCCCATTCGAGTCGAGCAGGCAGTTTCCCGCGCCATCCTGCTGGCACGCGAACACCGCCATATCGCCTTGTTCCAGCCGCGTCACCGCCGGGATCGCCGCGTTGGTCCCCCGCGACACATTAATCAACTGCCGCGTACCGTCTTTCCCCTCGACCCACAGCCCAAAATCGCCGGGCACATTCTCCTGGAACCACCGCGACGCCGCCACGCGCGTAAGCTGCCGCCGCTGGATGTTATGCATCCCGAAGCCAAACAGCGTCGTATACCCGTACACAAAAATGAGTAGTCCCACCGCGCCGCCAAACGCGATCCGCCGGATTCGCCGCCCAAAACGAACCCGGGGCAATTCATGAATTGCTCCTACGGAAAATTCCTTTACCCGTTTCCAGCTCGTCACGACCAGCGCCCACAGCGCCCACGCGCCGAACACCGCCAGCGCCGGGTAGATGGGCATAAAATACCGCATCGTCGTGACCCACCGCCCGCCGAGCCACCCGAAACACACAAACACCCACACGAACGGGATCAGATGCCGTGTCCAGTTTTTGCGCCCGCGCACAATCGTGATCCCCGCCCAGGCCCACGCCGCCCACGCGATCAGGCCCAGCGGCAGCCCCAACCCCCACAGCACGATATTGCGCCAGGGGAAGAAATACGGGATACGGTTCGCCCATTGATGATTCGGCGGCGCGTCCCAATCGCCCGACGTAAAATACGCCGCCTCGTTCATATCGTCGCGCCAGTTCGGGTTGAATTTAATGTTCCAGATGTTCGGCCCCATAAAGGCGTGTGGTTGCAGCATGCGGAACGCGATAAACGCCATCAGGCCGGATACCAGCAGCCCGGTCATCACATACCCGACCATCCGCCCGCGCTGCTGCGGCAGCAGTCGTCGATCCAGCGCCGGGAGCAGCCGTATCGCCGCCGCGATCACAATGATCCCCGCCAGCGGCGCGACGTTAATCCGGCTGGCCACCGCCGCGCCCACCGCTGCGCCAAACAGCGCGTAATCGGTAACTTCTACCGCATCAAACAGCATAAAGGCTACCGTCGTCAGCGCCACGAATAGCGCCGCCCACGGTGCGAGTCCGTCGATCAGCACGCCAACCACCAGCGCCGCCCACAGCACGATCACCACGCCCAGCACCATATACACCGGCAGTGTGATCCGTTCACCCAGCGCGGCCCGTCGCACCATCCCCGCGACCAGATACGCAATAAACGCCGCCAGCGCAAACGTCAGGCTGGCGAGTCCCAGCTTTTGCAGTTCCCCCGCCAGCGGAAAGTTGCGCGGCGCGGTCACATCCAGCAGCGTCCAGCCCAGCAGATACACCACCGACGCGATCACACCCGCCAGCGCCACCAGGACATCCCCGTGACGCTTGGGCAGACCGCCCCACAGCATCCCCTGCCGGATCGCCGCCGTGATCCCCAGCATCACCAGAAAAATAATACCGAGTGAGGCCGCGCCTAAAGCTGGTCGCTCCCAGTACGCCGCGTCCCATGCCACGCCCCCGGCCCAGATCGCCAGGTACAGCAGCACTTGCGGCCCGCCGATAGCCGACGCGTTATCAATCACCCGCACCGCGAAATACAGCGCCAGCGCCACCCAAAACGTGGTGAATGCATCCACCGTCCAGAAATGCGCTTGTTGGATCGGGAATGCCGCCAGTGCATACAGCGCCGCCGCCATGATGCCCGGCCACCGTCCATACAACCGCCGCCCCAGCAGAAACACCACCAAAATCGTCAGCGTATCGGCCAGTGCATTCATGCTCCGCCCGATAAACTGAATCCCCGTATACGTTTCCCAGTAGGTTGTGATCTTATGGGTGGCTGCTTTATCTGGATCGAATGTTTGCAGGAACGTGTGATAATCTTCCGACAGTCGGGTGCGCGCCACCCCGCCGATATGCACCGTGAACAGCGGAAACTCGCCATACACATAACTCCCGTTCCCCAGGTTATTCGGGTTCAACGCCGAGCATTCCGCGTCAAAATAGCCGCCCAGCCCCTCCAGTTGGCTGCTGACCAGCGGATCGTCCGCAGTGGTGGGTTTCGCCGGGTAGCGCTGGTTGCAGCGAATATGCTGCTTGCCCAGTTCCACAATATTGCCCCACGAATCGAACACGTCGGCTTCACGGCCTGTAATCCGCAGCGGTCCGTTCATGCCATCCACCACACCCGTCAAAAACCGTTCGTCGGGATGCAGGTGGGTGAAATCATCCCAGTTCTGCGCATCGAATCGCAGCCATGCCCCGGCGCTCAGCACAATCGCCAGCAGGATGTGAATCAACAGGTTGCTGCGGTCCACCGGACGCCTCACCCGCTGGGCGTGCTCAACGGGAGGCAGCGCTGGCGCGATCTCCACCTGAGTCGGCGCTTCGCTGTCCGGCACTAAAGTTTGTTCTTCGGAAGTCGGTTCTTCGGGATAGTAGTCTGTCAACGCGTCAACTCACTGTCTGAAATTTCTACGGTACCCAGCAGCCAATAATCACAATTCTGCTCGCACCCCGCCACAGGCACGATCTCCAACTGTTGAAACCCCGGATCAGTAAAATAATAAACTTTGATCCCAACCTGATACTGTCCCGGCGGCAGGTCCCCCAGGACATGGCTGTCATAGTATACCTGATCCGCCTGCCAATTGAGTGTAGGCGACTGGTTATTCATCGGATAGCTGTCATGCTGTTTCACCAGCGCGCCGCTCTCATTTAATGCAAACGTCGAAACCGTATAATTCCACGTCGGCACGTCCGCCGGCCACCACACCAGATTCACCGTCACCTGCTGATCGCGGCTCGTCATGCTGGCGTCGGCCAGCCGCATCACGTCGCCAAATGCCGCCACCGGCTCGCCGCTCGGCGGGCGATCAAAACGATACACCTCAATCGGCAGTCCGGTAAACGGCTCCCAGGCCGCCACCGGAGCCGACTCGTCAAACCCCAACCGCTGCACGTCCGCCCGCAGATCATAATACGGCCACCCCAGCTTCACGATCCAGACGCTTGGTTCATCTTGCAGGTTCCGTTCCAGGTACGCCCCGAACCCCGCCGGATCATCCACCCGCGCCCCTTCCGTCGGAAGATAGCGTAGATGTTCCGGTTCGTGATCTAGGTAATACGCGAGCACGTTTTCTTCCCAGTCCATCAACTCGCGGTTGTTCAGTTCCAGCAGAATCAAATCATCTGGCCCGCTGTGCGCCGCCAGATAATCCGCCACGTCCGGCCAATCGGCTCGCCCCGGTGGATCCGCCGCCGCTGTCGTCGCGCCATACCACACCAGGAATCCCACCACGATCACCTGCTCTGGTCGCCGGAACTGCGCCAGCGCATTC
This sequence comes from Aggregatilineaceae bacterium, assembly GCA_036260665.1. Classification (GTDB taxonomy): domain Bacteria; phylum Chloroflexota; class Anaerolineae; order Aggregatilineales; family Aggregatilineaceae; genus DATAMF01. The sequence goes on from DATAMF010000026.1 coordinate 8,508, forward strand.
GCCGCCAGCACGACCACCGCCGGGATCATCACCGCGACAGATCGCGTGGACAGGCTGGCGTAGACCGCATTCGCCAGCACCGACCCGCCCAGCGTCATCCCAATGATCAGCGCAGGCAGCACACTCGCCGCCGTCGGTTTCCACAGCCGCCGCACCCCGACCACACCCGCCGCCAGCAGCAGCACCCATAAAATCTCCGGTGCGCCGACCACATTCAGCATCAGTTGCTTGAACACGGGCCACGAATTATCCAGCGCGCGCGGCAGTCCGTTGGGGCGTTCTTCGGTTATCTGCTTGTACAACATCGGCAGCCAGGGAATATACAAAATACCGATCCCGGCGAAAGTCAGCAACCACATCCGAATCTGCCGCCGCTGGGTCAGAATCGCATGCACGCCCAGCGCCAGCAGCACAAACCCGCCCCAATAATTCGACAGCAGCAGCGCCGCCCCCGCGATACTGAAAACCGCCGCGCGCCCTCGGCTTGGCCTCTGCCACAGCCGCCAGTACAGCCAGATCACCAGGACGCACAACACTTGCTGCTGTGCGTAATGCCGCACTTCCTGCCCGAACACGGCAATCATATCGTTCAATGCATACAGCAGCCCGGCGATCAGGCCCGTCAGCCCACCAAACAGATCATGTCCCAGCCGGATCACCAGTGCCGTACTGATCACCGTCAGCAGCACCGCCAGGTAGCGCATCGCAAAAATCGAATCGCCCGTGATGCGCCGCCACATGTTCAGTTCCATAAAAAACAGCGGCGGGTGAACATCCTCCCCCACACGCTCAATCGCATCGTGTACACTGCCGCCCGACGCCTCAACTGTCCACGCCTCATCCGCCCACAACACGAGCCGGGTTAAGTTGTGGATCATCAACGCAAAAACCAGCAGCATAATCATCGTGCTGCTGATCAATACGAGTCGTTTAGACATTCTGCTCACCATACACACCAGCAGTCCATTTTCCTCAGTGCTCAGACCCCTTACTCAAGCGCCCCGGTCCACACGGTATACACGAAAAACTGTCCGCTTTGTTCCCCGTGATTCGTATCATAGGTATAGGTATACAATTCGAGCGTCCCGCCGGGGAAATTCGTCTGGAACCACACAATCGATTCCTGGTCATATTCATTAATCATAAAAAAGGCGGGCTTGGTCGGATCAAACTGGTACGGTGTCCCCCGGTTCAATCCCACCCGCGTATACACTTCTTCCCGCGTCACCAGCCCGTTCGGCCAGCGAATATCGCCCGCCATCCCGCCCAGAATCCGGTGATCGAGCCAGTGTTCATAATGCACATAAAACGCGTTACCAAAACTCCCCTCGCCGTGCGCAAACGCCCGCAGCGGCTTCGAGATTTCGCGGTATGGCTTCCAACTGTAACTATAATTCAGGCGGTATTGTGTAAAATAATTGTCCCAGTTTGGCCCCAGGTTATCCCCCAGCACCCCACCGATCAGCACCACCCCAACCACAACCCCCACCGGCACGCCGCGCACGTTCCAGGGCAGCCGCTGCACATACCACGCCAGCAGTCCCAACGGCAGCGCCGCCAGCCAAAAAATTAACGGAATCGTGCCGCTCGCCCGTGTAAAGTTCGGATTTTCGTTCGGAAATGCAAGCGTCATGGACGACGGCAGCAGCATCACCAGCACGCCCACCGGCACCAGCCACAGCACCGGGTCGCGCCGCTGGAAAATCAGCACACCCCACACCAGCAGCCCCAGGATCACCAGTCCGCCCGTTGCGCCATCCATCGCCGGGAGCGAATCGGCGTTGTTAATCCACTGCCCATCCCCTTCCCAGTGATACATCCGCAGCGCGTTCCGGTAATTCTGCACAAATACATCCCGCTGATCCCAGAACCGCTCGGCCTGTTCGCTCAGCGTCGGCTCATACGTCACCAGCACGCCGTGCGCATCGGGCCGTTTGAAGGCTTCTTCGCCAAACATCCGCCCGCGCGTCCGTTCCCAGAATTCCTCCGAACGAATCTGGCTGTAATGGTACATCGGGACATACACCGCCAGCGCAATCACGGCAGTGGCCATTGCGCCCCGCCCCACCAGCAGCACCGGGTCCGTAGGCCGCAGCGCGATCACCAGGATGCTGAACCACACCATCACGAACAGCGGCATCAAATCGCCCATGCGCGTGCCGAGTTCCTGCGATTTACTGTATCCCGTCAGCAACTCGCCCATATACCAGTACACCAGCACCGGCACACCGATCAGGATCAGCAGCGACACCGCGCTTCCCCCCAACCGCAGCACGTCGCGCGGCTGGCGCATGCGGTACAGCACCATCAGCCCAAACCCGGCCACCGCCACCAGCGGCAGCATGCGGTTCGCCTGGTAAAAATACACCCCCGCGCCCAGCACAAATCCCAGCGCGACATAATCAACCAATCGGCTGCGCCGCATCACCCGCGCCATCAACCCGATCACCAGCGCCGTTGTCAGCGGCGTGAGCACAATCCGCAGCCCCAGCCGCGACAGCATTTCATGCCAATAGCTGATCGCCACCAGTCCCGCCAGCGCCAGCCCGACCCAGTTTCCCAGCCGCCGGGAATCTTCCGTCTCGCGGCCAAATATCTGCCGCGCCATCCACCACAGCGCGGGCAGCGTCAGCAGTCCCTCGATCACCGTCGCCAGTTTGAGCGCATTAAATGTGAATCCTTCGCCCAAATTGGCAATCAGCGCCACCACATACATCTGAAAACCTTCGCGCCCGCCGTTATTGGGGAAAAATACCCCATAATTGCCCTCATCAACCTTGATCGCGTCGAGCAGTTTTTCGATATGATCGCTGGTCATTTCGGGCGGAGTCGAGGCCAGTTCGTGCAGCCGGAAATACGCCCCCAGCGCGATCACCGCCGCCAAGGACGCCGCCACCCACCACCCCTTAAGGATATTTCTCCCCTCTCTAGCTTGGCTGGAGAGGGGTTGGGGGTGAGGTTCGTTTTGTTCGCCGTTTTCCGTCGAGTCGATTTGTAGGGGCAATTCATGAATTGCCCCTCTTCTTACGGGCAAAGGAAGCCGAAAGGATAGGGGTATCTGTCCCACCAGCAAAATTACGCCCCACAGCATCACGCTCCCCACCCACGCTGCGAGTCCCTTGCCCGTCAGCACAATATCCGTCACCTCGTCCGTCACCGGATCGAGCTTGACGTTGTAAAAATAAGCCGCACCCGACAGCAGCAGCGCCACCGGAATCAGAATCAGCCGGAAAGCGTTCGCCTGGAACCAGGGCCAGAATCCAGATGGAGCTTGAACAATGGGAACTTCTTCTATCGCGGGGGAACTTTCAACAGGTTCGAGGGTCGTACTCAATCCGATCAGCAGCGCCCATATGCCCGCTGCCACGACAAAAAAAAATACAGACCACCCCACACTCCCCAGGTTGATCAGCGCCAGAAACAACGTGAACACGGTCAGCCCGGTGAGCGCCATCTGGACGCGCCAGCGTCGCAGCTTGATCAGGGTCGGAAATCGCCGCGTCACGCGGTCAAGCTGCCGCGCCCACCATTGGCGGCTGGCGACCACCACAAACCCGATATACACCATCCCCGCCAGCGCGAACGGCACCGCCGCCCCGTTCGTCTCGCGTTTGATATGTTTTTCAAGATCCGTCGCCGCATTATACAGCCGATTCCCGCCCCAAATCGCCAGCAGCACCGCCACCGCCAGCACGATAATCCACCCCGGAGTCAGGTTAATCCGTGCTGGAATCATGAAGGGCACGCGCTCTACTGGTGGATAAGTGTCATCTTCGGGGATATACACCTCGTCCTCATCCCAACCTCGCGGCGCGTCGGGTGGATAATCATCCGGCGAGTCCGAGTCCTCATCCTGATCGCCCCGTTCGGATGAGCGCACCAACACCTGCCACAGCATCCCCAGCGTGCGCCCTGGTCGCCACACCAGATACCGCAGCAGTTCCGCCAGCGTCAGCTCCTCGAAGATCAGCGCGGGAACCTCTGGTTCAGAAGATTGGGTTTCTTCCTGTTGCTCGTATGCATCATCCATACCTGATCCCCCCACTCATCTAATTAGGCTTGCGCGCTTTCACCGCTAAATTTACCGTGCTGCGTCCGGCGGGTTCATCCAGTTTATTCGGGCGATCAAACAAGTTGAGTACCGCAATCCCCAGGTTGATCGGATTCCGCAGACTCCCCTTATTCTGATCAAACGTCGTGCGATCCGCCGCCTGCGCCATCTGTTTCGGCATTGCGCCGGACTCCAGCAGCGGCTTACCCAGCCCGTACACCAGGTTGTGAATAAAAGGAAAGCTGTAATGCGTGAAGGACCGTTCCGCTTCGATCTCGAATCCGGCCCGCACCACCGCCTCGCGCAGTTCGTCGCGCTCATACAGCCGCACATGGTTCGCCCAGATTCCCGCCAGCGGCCCCCGCCCAATATGCCGGTGCAGCACCTTTTCCAGCGTCTTGTTGATCGGGTCCCACCAAAACGGATAGTTCGCGTTCGGTACGGTGATCGCCACCACCCCGCCCGGCTTGACCACCCGCCGCACTTCGCGCAGCCCCGCCACATCATCATCAATGTGTTCCAAAATCTCTGACAGAATCACGCCGTCAAAATAGTGATCTGGAAACGGGAGTTGGTAAATATTCCCGCGTGTCAGTGTCACATCCGGCAGATGTCCCACGTTGCGCTGGGCCTTGCGGATCACCTCATCGTCCAGTTCCAGCCCGACCAGTTTGCACCCGCTCACATAGCGGTACATGTTCAGATAAAATCCGCGCCCGCATGCGCAGTCCAGAATCGTCAGATCATCGCGCGGCGGGAGCCATTCAAAAATCGTCTGGACCCGCTTCTTAAAGGCCATATCCGCCTCGTTGCGGGTCATCCGTTCAATCGTCGTGTCTTCAACACTCATAGTTGGACGTTATTTTTCCCTTTAAGCCTAAAAACCCTCTTTTATCAGCAGCGCGAGCAACCGATCTTGGTAGGGGCAATTCATGAATTGCCGCTATGGTGTCAACTTAAGCCGTTTTTCGGCGGAAAATATCCGAAATACAGGCAGTTTGTAGGGGCGCGGCTTGCTGCGCCCGTCGCCCCCTTTCTCTAGGCTAGTGGGGAAAGGGGGTTGGGGGATAGGGGTAAACCCCTTAACTTGACGCCTATTGGGCAATTCACGAATTGCCCCCGCCCATTTCCCCGCCATCCTCACTACCATCTCGCCGCGCTGCTTGCTGCGTCCGATCTTCCCCCTCTCTCGCTTGGCTGGAGAGGGGGACCGAGGGGGTGAGGTTCGTAGGGGCGATTCACGAATCGCCCCGCTTGCCGCGCCCTCCCCTAAAGGGTAAATCCCTACGGCTGCGCACTCAGCGTGCGGGCCAGCCCATCCATCAACTGCTGCTTTTCGCTGTCCGACAGTTTCGCATTGGAATGCATCATCGAATAATACCAGGGCGGCATCTCGCCCTCATCAATCACTTCGAGCAGTTCGCCCAGGTCCATTGGGTTATTCTGCCAGTCCGAAAAATTAAATGTCCCGCGTCCCTCATGGACATCGTTCCACAGCAGCAGACGTGATGGACCAATCTTCGCATACCAGGGCCAGACCGTTTCGTTACTGTGACAGTCGAAACACGCATCCTTTGCCAGGGCGCGTGTCTCTGGCGCATCCCAGTTCGGTTCGCTGACCACCGCCGGATTATCCATCGTGAGCGGGACAAACTGCATGATCAGGAACGCCACAATCCCGACCCCCAGAATACCCGTCACGACCTTTTGCCACGTTTTGAGTGTGCTGAACCGTTTCATGTTCATTTCCCCTATGAGTTCATTGTGACCAACAATGTGCTCTATCATACGCCCGAATCACGCCAACGCGTTAATTCATTTTTCGCGTCCCTCAACCGCCCGTCGCATGTGCTTCTCATACCGCGTAATCGTTTCCTGCAAATTAAACTGCTGCCGGATTTCGTTCTGCGGTTTGACATACTGTGCTCGATTTTTGACCACCTCGACCACCGCCGCCCCAATCGCTTCCCAGTCGCCGCGCGGCGCAATTTTCCCCATCCCGGTCACGGTCACAGGCACGCGACCTCCCGGCGTATCCGTCATAATCACAGGGGTGCCGCAGTACATCGCCTCGACCTGCACCAGCGCGAAACATTCCGTATCGCTGGGCATCACCAGCACATCGCACGCCGCGAAGAAATTCGCCATCGCCTGCATATTCGTCAGTTGTCCCAAAAAGATCAACTGGTCATTGTACCGCTGCACTAAAGGCTGGCTGCGTTCCCATGTATCCTCGTAGGCAATATCATACTCCCCCGCGAACACCACCCGCGCCTTCGGATACGTCTGGTTGATCACTTCCAGCGCGCGAATCAGCAGATCAGGCCGTTTCTCCTGCACAAAGCGCCCCGCATAGCCGATCACCGGCCCGCCGTCGTCCTGCCACCGGGCGCGCAGTTCCGCCACCCGCACCGGGTCCGGCTCAGGAATCTGGATCGGCGGATAGATCACCGACACGTTATCCCGAAACGGCGCTAAATACGTGCTGTGATCCGCGTAATCATGGCTGTACGCAATCAACCGCGCCGCGCGTTTCGCCATATACTGGTGATGCTGGAAGGTAAACCACTGCACGAAGCGGTTAAAAAATCCGCTCGGCAGAATCAAGTCCGCATGATGCGTCGCGATCACCGGTTTGCGGCCCATCTGTGCCAACACCGCCATCAACGACGTTTCGAGCATCGGCGTATGCAGCCACACCACGTCATGCTTCCGAATCAAGCCCCACGCCGCCCAGGGGTACGCGGGCATCATCATCCCCCGGCTCACCCGGATCGGTGCCCACAGCCGGACAATCCGCACCCCATTGATCGTCTCGTCGCGTGGCAGATCAATGTGATGCCGTGCCGCCAGCACCGTCACCTGATGCCCTTGTTCCACCAGGCCCTCGGCCACCCGCTGCACATGAATCGCGTAGCCGGTCCGGTGCGGGAGGTAATATTGCAGTGCCGCTAGAATTTTCAACGGTTTTTCGTTTTCACTCATCGTCTATTTCCACAATCCACATACCGCACTTCCCCCTCTTCCAGCTTGGCTGGAGAGGGGGACCGAGGGGGTGAGGTTCGTAGGGGCGTAGCAAGCAGCGCCCGCGTTACTTCTCTTTCGCCGCGCGGCGAATCATTACCCACATCTTCCAGATCGCCGATCAACGGCTCCTCGTAGGGGCGTATCATAATACGTCCCACTTGTCTCCCCGTCCTGCTTGCGGGAAGCGCGGGGAAAAGGGTAAACTCTCACGCTCCCCCCGATCTCACATTCTGCGCCGCCTGGGTAATCTCCCCCAGCGACACATCCTGATTCCACAACCCGATCAAGCCCATCATAATATAGGTGCCCAGGTTCACCACATGCAACAGCAGCGCAAACGCCACCGCTTTAGAATCCGTCGCCTCACCCACCAGCTCCGCCCCGGCCAGGCCAAACACCACCGCCGCCTCGAACGGTCCCAGGTTCCCCGGCACCGCGGGCACCGCGATCACAAACGACGCCAGCGCGATCATCGCCATTGATGCCGCCCACGTCGGATGATCGAACACCGTATACAGAATCACATATCCCGCCGCTACCGAACAGGTCCACGCCGCCGCCGTCCACATAATCGCCAACAGGGTCGCCCGCATCGACGCCAGCGGTTTGATCCCGTCCAGCAGATGATCCAGCCATTCATGGAACCGAGCGCGCCGCAAAAATGGCACGATCCGCGCGCCAAAATTCAGCAGAGCATGCGCCCAGGCAGGCCGTGCCGCGAACACCACCAGCACGATCACCCCGATCACCGCGCCGATGCCCAGCAGCGCCCCGACAATCCCAATCTCCAATCCCACCGGCAGCAGCGCCAGCGTCAATCCGACCAGGGCAAACACCGCCAGCGTATCCAGCAGTCGTTCCACCAGAATTGTGCTCAACGACGTCAGCACGCGCACCGGAGGATCCGTACGTGTCGCCAGCACCGCCCGCGCCAGTTCACCGATGCGCAGCGGCAGCACCCCGTTGATAAAATAGCTGACGTTCAGAATATGAAAACTGTCTTGGGGACCAATCCGCCTATCCAGCAGTACCCGCCACCGCATGCTGCGCAGCCACAGCCCGCCCACCGAAATCAGCACGCAGGGCAGCACCATCACGTACCGCGCATGCAGCAGTTCATCCCGCACCCCGCTCAGATCGCGTCGGAACAGATAAACGAGCGCTATCACACTGACCGCCAGCCCCAGGATCAGACTCGGCCATCGCTTTTTCATGAATAGAATGCTGCTTTCTCTACCGAACACGGCGCGACATTATAGCCCGCGTTTCAATGTCCTACAAAGTACACACGCGGTCCGATCCTTCCTCACTGATGGGGCACAGATGATCGACGGGCGTCGGCTTGCCGCGCCCATTGGTCTCCCCTTCCTGCTTGCGGGAAGGAGCCGGGGGTAGGGTTCGTAGGGGCGATTCACGAATCGCCCCGCTTATTTCTTCCCTCATCCCCGACTTGTGGGTAATGTATAGCATCCAACCGAGGGGGTGAGGTTCTATGATTTTGTTATTCTTCCGGGGTATAGATCAGCGAATCCAGAATCGGCGCGGCGGCTTCTCTGGCCTGCGCGCTTTCGCCGGACGCTGCCGCAATCGAGACGAGGGCTGCATTCTCGTCATCAAAATGCACCAGGATCACATACCCATCACACAGATCCGATGTAAACGTCGCCTGTTCGGCAGCATATCCGGCCACCGTGAGCGATTCAACCGTCCCCAGCGTGAAGTTTTCTTCGTTGATATAGCTCGAAGCATATTGAGGAAAAATCTTCTCTGGCGACAGCATCTCCCCAAGTGGCATCGTGTAGAGCTTCGCCAGCGTGGGCACCAGGATCGATATTTTGACCGAACCGGGTAAAAGGGGTTCGTCATAGGCCGCCATGTCGATCTGGTTTGTCAGCCTGATCATCCCGGCGAAGTCGAGCATCTGCCACCCGGCAGGGAACTCGAGTCCCATCCCATTTCCCGCCACCGTATAGGGGATCATTCCATCCGGTTTGGCATACTGTAGCGTGTTGAGCAGCGCGAACCAAGCCTGCTGTTGGTTTTGCAATCCGCCCTTCCCCGCCTGTGCGATGGCAATCATCAGGTCGCCATCCAGATCGAGCAGGACCGCCATCCCGATCCCCGCGTCATCCGATGCCACCAACGCCGGATAACCACCAAAGACATGAGCTTCCGAATCGCTCAACTGCCCCGCGCTCACCGTCTTCAGGACATCGAAGGCTTCATCCAGCGACATACCCGCTTCGAATGAAAAGGCCAGGGCCGAGATCGCCTGGGGTTCCAGCATCGTCACCACGATTTCACCGTCAGGAATCTCCGCCCTGTTGCCATACTCATCCAGGGCGGCCTGGCTTGACCCAATCATGATCATGCCGGGCATATCCGATTCATCGACCACCCACCCGGTGGGATAGTCGAATGTCGTCAGCCCCAACTGCGAGGTAAACGTTTCATTACCCTGCGCCGCCAGCGGAAAAACACCCGTCAGCAGGCTGGCTAACGCGATCAAAATCAACACCGTCGTTTTTTTCATCTCCCCAAAGTCCTTCTGTGAACTTGACCAACAATATCCCCAGTGTATTTTTCCATCGTGACCGCTACGTGACAACCTTGACAGCGGGCCGCTCTCCCGCGTATAATAATCCACAGTTCGCGGGTATAGTTCAGTGGTAGAACGTTAGCTTCCCAAGTTAAATGTCAGGGGTTCGAGTCCCCTTACCCGCTCCAATCGAAGGCATTCCGCGCGAATGCCTTTTTTCTTTTTTGTTTTTCTTAGCTATTTTGGTAGGGGAGAAATACGCGCCATTCGTAGGGGCGATTCACGAATCGCCCTGTTAAATTTCCCCGCCGTCCCAACTTGAAAGGCTACGACCATGCGTACCAGCACCAGCGCCCCCACCATCGAAATTGTCCACCACGCCCCACCGGGCCGTTTAAATGAAGATGCATGGCTGCTCATGCAGCATGGGCCGTTAGGGGATCATATATTGTTCGCTGCCATTGATGGCGCAACCACCCGCCTGAATCCACCGCCGCTCAAACGTTATCTTGAGTCGCGCTCGGACAAACTCACCCCCGCCGCCTATTCCGCCCGCCTCGTGCGCGACTCCCTCGCCCGGCTGGTCGCGGAAGGGCTGTTTTCCGATCTGCGCGCCCTGCTGCTCGAAGCCAACGCCGACTTAGCCCGCGATCTGATCAAACACCTGGGCGCGCTCACCCTCGAAGCGATGGATTTCCCCCCCGATGTCTACGCCGCCCTCGCCCACGATCCGCGCCTTGTCCGCCTGGGACTCCCCGCCAGCGTGATCACATTAGCTGAATACGATCCGGCGGCGGGCGAAATCCGCTGGGCCCACGTCGGGGATACGATGCTGTTCGTCGCTTATCAGGATGGTCGCGTCGTGATCCCTACTCATCCCGATGTGGCCGTGTTCGATTCCGAAGTCAAACGTAACGCCCGCAAATTCCGCGACACGCATGCCCATCTCTCGTACCGCGAACTGATCAACAGTCCCGAAATGCGCCAGCAGACCGTCTACAACGCCCTTTACCACAATTACGTGGATGAATACAACCTTCCCCAGCCCAATCACGGCATCGGCGTCCTTGATGGTCTGCCCGAACTGCGCTACTTCATCCAGACCGGACACTTTTTTGTGGATGAGGTATCTTTTGTCTGCGCGCTGACCGATGGCCTCGAATGGCCCGCGTCGAGCTTCGAAGCCTTTGCGAGTGATCCCGCCGCTGCCGAAGCGTGCCGCCAGGAACGTCTCGCTCACATGGCCGCCACCCTGAGCGAGCGCGGTCTGTCCGGTTATCTCACCCTGCTCCGCCAGACCGAAGCCGACGACCCCGACCACGAAAATTACCCGCGCTTCAAAACACATGACGACGCCACCGGAATACTGCTCCGTTTTTCGTAGCACGCGTTCCTAGAGCGACCAGAACAGGACCATTCCGACCAGCAGCGTAACAAACGTGACCAGCGTCATCCCCGCCCCCACTTTCGGGAAATCGCTAAACCGGTAGCCGCCCGGTCCCATCATCAGCACATTCACCGGATGCGCTATCGGTGTCAAAAAGGATGTCGAGCACGCAATCGCGACCGCCACCGCGACCGCCTGTGGATTCACGCCCAACTCCAGCGCCGATGTGACCGCGATTGGCCCCACAATCAGCGCCGCGACCTGCCCGCCGATAAATTGGGTGATCACCATCGTCAGCACAAACAACCCGCTCACCAGCGCCAGCGGTCCCATCGGCCCGACGACATCCACCACCCCCTGCCCGACGCGTTCAGCCAATCCCGTTCGCACCATCGCAATACTGATCGGCAGCATTCCGGCGATCAGAAAAATCACCCGCCACTCAATCGACAGGTAGGCCTCGTCCAGGTTAATACACCCGGTCAGCGCCATCGCCGCCGCCCCAATCATCATCGCTTCGGCGGTGGGCGTAATCTCAAAGATCGACAGCAGCAGCACCAACACCGTAATCCCAAGCGCCCACTTAGCCTTGTGCGGAATCGGCGGGGGCGGTTCGACGCCGCTTTGCAGCACCAGAAAATCGCGTTCCTTCGCCAACTGCGCCACTTTGATCGCTGGGCCGCTCATCAGCAGCGCATCCCCGACATCCAGGGGCGTTTTGCCCACGTCCGTTCGAATGCTTCGCCCTTCCCGCCACAACGCAACAGCGGTCAGTCCATAACGGTTGCGAAATTGAATATCCGCCAGCGACTTCCCCACCGCGCGTGATCGGGGCGGGATGATCACTTCGTTCAGATGTTCCACCAGGTCGGGATGGTAATCCCCGTTGGCCTTCTCCACGCGAATCCCCCACTGATCCATTTCCTGAACCCGTTCTTCGCGTCCCAGTACCAGCAGGCAGTCATACGGCTGAACGACCTCCGTCGATCCCGGATTCACAATCATCTGCCGCCGCCGCACAATCCCCAGCACCGTCACCCCTAACGCTTCCCCGATGCTTGTCAGCTTCAGGTTCTGCCCGTTCAGCTTCGAGTCGGGCGGCACACGCGCCTCCCACAACCGCTCATCCAACTGGTATGCCTCGTATAAATCCGGCGACGACCCCACCACCGTCACCGATTCACGTTTCGGCAGCAGCCGCCGCCCAATCAGCGCCATATAGATCAGCGAGGTCAAAACAATCAATCCGCCCGTCGGGACAAAATCAATCATGCTCAGCCGCGCTTGGCCCTGATCGCGCAAAATGCTGCTCAGGATAATATTGGCGGTGGTGAAATACGTCGCCATTCCCCCCACCAGCGTCCCAAACCCCATCGGCATCAGTAATTTCGAGGAGGGCACTTTCGCATCCCGTGCCACCTGAACCGCCGCTGGCAGCAGCACCGCCCCCGCCGCAATGTTATTCATCACCAATGACAGTGTCGCCCCCGCCACCATAAACAGCAGCAGCAGCCGGACCTCCGAATTTCCGCCCACCTGCCGGAGTCGGCCCGCGATCCATTTCACCACCCCTGTATCTTCAAGTCCCTGTGTGATCATAAACAGGCCGATGATCGTGATCACCACCGAACGGCTGAACCCGGACAGGGCTTCTTCAAAATTAATCACGCCGGTGATCGGCAGCGTGACCAGCACCAGCAGCGCCACCAGATCGGCCCGGATGCGTCCCGATGCAATCGCCGCCAGTGCCGTACCCACCACCGCCAGCAGCATCCATTCGTGCGCTGAAAGCATAAAAACGGTCCTTTCCTGACGACACCTATTTTCATCAGATATTAGCAAAATAAAAAGCCCGGTTTTGGGGACCGGGCTTACCAGGCTTATTCGCGGTCGATCATTTCGAGCAGTTCATCCGCTGCCTTTTCGATCTCTGTGTAATCATTCTGCGCGGCGCGTTGTTTGGCCGCAATCAATCCCTTGCGATGCACTTTATTGAAATCACCGTAAGGGAATTTATGATGTTCCTTGGTATCGTCCTCCTCATCCAGATCAACCGCCAGGAACCATTTCCCATACTCGCCCCAACCATGCTTATCCAGATAGTTGTTCGCTTCCTGCGCCGACGGCTGATCCTCGCTCCAATCCGTATCCGCCACATACTTCCCAGTTTTGATCAGTTGTTTGGCGTGTTCAACTGCTTTTTTGTTCAATTGGATGCTCATACTACAACCCTTTCTGCTTCCTTTAACTGATTTTAGCAAACAAAAAGCCCGGTCATCTTCACCGGGCTTCTATGTGCCGTGAGTTAACTCGGTATACACACCTTGGGATCGACCAACACCTCCGGGAAATCCGCCGCCAGATCATCCACCGATCCCGTGCCGTTGAGATACTGGTCGAAGAATGTCCACACATAGGTGTTCAGCATCTCAACCGCTCGTGTCGGCTCAATTCCCACGACCAGCCCACCCAGGAACTCTGGATAAACCGTCTGCGCCAACGCCAGATCCGACACCAGTCCAATATGCGTCAGCCCCGCCAGCGTGAAAAAGTACCCCGGCGACAGCCGTGCATAAAAGGCGCTCATCTCACCGCAGTATTCCGTGATAGCTGTGCGTGCCTCCTCACTGGTATCCTGCGCCACCGTCAGCCGGTTATCACTCAGGATCAGCATAAACGGCTGCTCAAGCGTGTAATCTTTGGCGCTGAACAGACTCCCGTCAATATCGATCCCCGCCTTGAACCGGCTGTCCTCATGCATCGCATTCGCTGCGGTAGCCCCGCCCAATGAATGTCCGAAAGCGCCCAGTCGCTCGAAGTCCAGCCGCCCCGCCAGAATCGGATCATCTTCATCCAGCGCGCTCAACTGGTCTACAACCGACTGCATATCCTGGGTGTGCAGCGCGACCACGAATTCGTAGTATCGCTCCATGCCGGCATTCAACTCATCTTCAGACAGGGCGCTTTGCAGCGTCGCCAGCCGTTGGCTGCTGGGAACATCCGCCAAGTCTTGCCGTTGTTCGTCGCTCAATTCCCAGATGTCAGCGTAAAAATCTGCGCCCACATCATACGACGCCACCTGGCGTCCGTCAGGAAACACCGTCACGGACGATTCATACGGGTGTGTGATCGCCGCCACCACATAACCATGACTGCTGATCTCTTCCAGCATAGCGGTGTAAAAAATCGGGTTAACACCGCCCCCATGTGAGAAAATCAATACCGGGAAGCGCTCCTGCACTGCCGGAGCCTGTTCATAAGCGTGCGGCTGGATGCTGTCGAGCACCTCTGCCGGAATCCCCATCGTCGCTTGAATCCCGTCTTGCAGTGCCGCATCCGCATACTCGCCGGGAACCGCGCCCGCGTCCGGTTCCGCCGGATAATACACCGTGACCATGACTTCTCGGACATCATCCGGATCATCGCTGTAGACCTCAGCGCGCGCCTCATCCACAAAATGGTAACTCACGCGCCCCACAGCATACGGTCCGGTCAGCTCTGGGAAGTTAACTTCCCCCTCCCCCTGTGCATGGCTCGTGCCTGTAGGAAGCAGTGCCACCAGCACGACGATCAATAGCATAGCTTTTCTCATGGAATGGTATCCTCCTCACAGGTAATATTACGCAGGTGAGCCTCAGATCGTTCTACCTATCGATGGGCAACTTGTAGATACCGTCTTCCCCTCTTCCAACTGGGTTGGCGCCGATGGCCGAGGAGGTGAGGTTCGTAGGGGCAATTCACGAATTGCCCCGCTCATTTCCTCCGCCGCCCCGACTCTAAAAATGCCCGCGTCAAAACTCATGCGGGGCATATCGCCGCGCTTTCCGCCACGCTCACGACGCACCACTTGTAGGGGCGTATGGCGCTACGCCCCGCTTCCTCCCCTTCCTGCTTGCGGGAAGGGGCCGGGGGTGAGGTCCGTAGGGGCCGCCCGCTTGCCGCGCCCGCTTTTCTCCCCTTTCTCCACGCGAGTGGGGAAAGGGGCCGGGGGATAGGGGTTTACCACCTCACGCCCGACTTAGAGCTTCGCCCATTTAACCTGAATCCCCTGCCATTTAGCCTAAATCTCGCCCCATCTAGCCTGAATCTATCCCACATTTATCCCGATTAAGCCTTAATTTATCCCACATAAAGCGGAATGATTTAGCCTGAATAGACCCAATCCTAACCTGCCGCCCGTTAGAAAAAAGTTGCATTCCCGATTCAGCCTTTTGGTTTCACACCGGTCTGTTAGCCACCCCACTACAAAAACACCCCGGATTTGCCGGGGTGCTCATGTCGATAAGAATATAGTGCTTCTGTGCCTTAAAACGCCTCGACCTCTGGATACATCTGCTTCAGCGCCGCCACCACAATCCGCTTGTACTCCAGCGCGTCGGCTTCCGTCTCGCCCTCGAAGCGCAGCGACAGCACCGGCTCCGTATTCGACGCCCGCAGCAGTCCCCAACCCCGCTCGAAAGTGATGCGAATCCCGTCCACGGCGTTGATCGGATAATGCGCCTTCAGTGCCTCATGCACCGCCTGGATCACGGGTGCTTTGAGTTCATCCGGGCAGTGTGGGCGATATTCCGCCGTGCTGTACAGCGTCGGCACCGTTTTCATCAGGTCCGACAGGGCCTTCTCCTGCTGCGTCAGAATCTGCACGATCCGCCCGGCGACGAAAATGCCATCATCAAAGCCGTAATAGTCGTCGCCCATGAAGATATGCCCGCTCATCTCGCCGCCCAGCAGCGCGCCTTCTTCGGCCATCTTCGCCTTGATCATCGAATGCCCGCTGATCCAGATAATCGGCCTGCCGCCCGCCTTCGCCACCTCATCGAACAGCACCTGGGTACTCAGCACATCCGCCACCACCGCCGCGCCGGGATGCCGCGCCAGCGTATCGCGCGCCAGCAGCACCAGCACCCGATCCGCGCTGACCGGATTCCCCTGGTCATCCACGACTCCGACTCGATCCGCGTCGCCGTCGAACGCCAGCCCGATCTGCGCGCCCGTCTCTTTCACTTTCGCCGCCAGATCGCGTAGATTTTCCGGTACTTGCGGGTCCGGCTGGTGATTCGGATAATTCCCGTCCGGCTCGCAGTACAGGCGGATCACCTGATGGCCGAGCGCTTCCATCAGGTGCGGCGCATACAGCCCGCCCATGCCGTTCCCCGCGTCGATCACAATTTTCAGCGGGCGCGCATGCCGCAGTTTCCGCTCAGCCATATGCAGATACCGCTCATTGACCGTCTCATCCACCGTGATCAGACCCTCATCGGCCAGCAGATCACCCGCCTCGATCATCTCGCGCAGCATCTGAATCTGATCGCCGTACAGATTCCGCTTCCCAATTGACAGCTTGAACCCATTCTGATCCGGCTTCAGATGACTCCCGGTGATCATCATACCGCCCGCGTTCCCGGCTTCCACCGCGCTCCAATACACCACCGGAGTCGCCGCCAGCCCAAGATCGGTCACGCGGCAGCCTGCCTGCGCCAATCCCTTCATCGCTGCTTGTGCCAGCGCGGGCGAACTATGCCGGTTATCGCGCCCGACCACCACCTCGCGGATTCCTTCCCGCCGCAGGTAAGTGCCAAACGCCTGCCCGATCAGCCCTGCTGCCGCTTCGGTGATCGTATCGCCATATTTGCCGCGAATATCATATTTTTTGAAAATCCCCGCTTGAATCACGCTGCTCTCCCTGTTTTTACTTTTTGATCTCGCGCGTTTCAATCTGCTGCTTCACCCACACGCGCGTATGGTCCGGCACATCCTCGCTGACAACCGTCGTCGGGCCAACTTCGCTGTCCCGTCCCACTTTGATCCCCGGCATCGTCATCACGTTGACGCTGATAAATGCGCGTTTTCCGGCGATCAAGCCCAGTTTATCGCGCCCGGTATCGATCTTTTGGCCCTTCACCACGCTCCACACCGTTCCCTGATCGATCCGCAGATTCGCCGTCGTGCAGCTTGCCGAGAAGTTCACATCCTCGTCCAGAATCGAATCCAGCACCTGCCCCGCGTGGGTATGTGCCCGATCCGCCATATAACTCCGCGCGACCTCGGTCACAAAACCGACCACCGCTCCGGCCCCGATCATCGACTCGCGCACCAGCGCCCCGTTCCCGATAATCGCGCCCTCGCCAATATATGCCGGTCCGACCACCGTCGCGCCATGGAACAGCCGCGCCTTCGCTTCGATCACCACGTCGCCCTTAATCAGCACATCATCTTCGATCAGGGCATCGGGCGAAATATGCTGGCCTTTGATCTCTTTCAGCATTTCCGTCATCGCGTCCAGCACATGCCACGGATATTTAATCGCCTTCCACGATCCCTCAAACGGCACCACCTGGAACAGCCGCTCGTCCATCATAGCCGCCATCGCCCGTTCGTAGTGATCGTCCGTTGTCGCCGGGCTGGCATATTCCGCGCGAATATGTTGCAGCAGCAGTTTCGCGTCCGAATGAATATGCGCCACGATATTCACCATATCGCTCGGCTCATTTCCCGCCCCCGGTTTTTCGATAATATCCAGAATCCGCCCATTTTCCGCGACCTTCAGATACCCGCCCGGAAAATATTGTTTAACCTTGTACCCGGCCAGATACGCCACCGCATCCCCAGTCTGGTACGCCGTCAGCATTTTCTGGTGCAGCGACATATCCGTCAGATCATGAATCTGGGTCACATAAATCGGCTGGTTGCCATCCTCATCCAGAAAATCTTCCAGCTTCAGCAGTGCATCGCCCATTCCTTTGGGTTCCGGCTGGACAACAACTTCACACCTCGATACCCCTTCCAGGTTGCCGACCAGCGACCGGATCACCTGCTCATTTTCGGGGTTCGCCACCACCACAACTTTTTCCAGTCCCAGGCTTGTCAGCCGTTCCAACTGAAAGCTCAACAGTGGACGGCCCATAAATTTGATCAGCGATTTTTCTTCCAAGGGCCACAAGCGCGAGCTTGCTCCCCCCGCCAGGACAACCAAAAGTGGAGAATACACAGGCAACCTCCCTTATGCACGTAAGATCACAAGTTTATCGTATCGTGGAGAACTAAAAAGGGCCAGCGAAACCGGCCCTGTTGGGGTCTTGCTACCGCCGCAAGCTTCGCGACGGCGCGGATGCTGGCACCATATTCACCCCCCCGCAGCGCACTCGCCGCACTCGCCCCCGCAACGAATCCCCCAATATGCGCCCACACCGCCACCCCGCTGGTCTGCGCCGTTTCCGGGCCAAGTGTGGCCAGCCCATTGATCAACTGGCTCATAAACCAGATTCCCAGGAACAGAAACGCGGGCACAGCCGTCACGAAATAGCCCAACAGCACACGAATCCGGTTCATCGGATACAGCAGAATATACGCGCCCAGAACGCCCGAAATCGCGCCGCTGGCTCCCACACTCGGAATCTCCGATCCGCTGTTAAACGCGATGTGTGCCAGACTCGCCGCCAACCCGGTCCCAAAGTACACCACCACAAACAGCAGCGATCCCCACCGCCGTTCGATATTGTCCCCAAATACCCACAGAAACAACATATTTCCGCCGATATGCGCCAGACCACCATGCACAAACATCGATGTGATCAGCGTAAACCAGTCCTGTCCATGCTGAATCTCTGCCGGAATCACGCCGTATTGGCGGATAAACTTCTCCAGTTCGCCGCCTTGTGCCGGATCCAGCGTCATTTCATACAAAAACACCAGGACATTCAAAATGATGAGTACAACGGTCATAACCGGCAGACCGCGTGCCCCCTCATTATCATCGCCCAGAGGAAACATATTCATCTACTCCTATCTGTTATGT
Source organism: Aggregatilineaceae bacterium (assembly GCA_036260665.1). Taxonomy (GTDB): domain Bacteria; phylum Chloroflexota; class Anaerolineae; order Aggregatilineales; family Aggregatilineaceae; genus DATAMF01. The sequence goes on from DATAMF010000026.1 coordinate 27,307, forward strand.
TTGACGTTTTCCCCCTTGCTGTAGCTAGAATGTATCAAACAAAATGCCTGCGAGCATATTCCCCGCAGGCCCATAAGTTCAGATAAATTGTGCTGTGTGATGTGTTGTGTGATGCGGTGCTGGGCTAAAAACTAATCTTCAGTAACCGGGTCTAGATCAAGCATGCGCCGTACCTTAGCCACCAAATCGTGGTGCAAAATAGGCTTGGGCAAATAATCGCTGGCGCCGGCATCCATCCCATTCATCACGCTTTTGGCGTCCCCACGCGCCGATAGAATGAGGATCGGCAGCGGCTGAGTATCGGGGCGGTCACGCAGTCGGCGGCACAATTCAATGCCATCCATTCCCGGCATCATCACGTCCAGAATGATCAGATCCGGCGTTTCCATTTCCAATACGGCCAGCGCTTGTTCGGCATCCTTCGCTTTCATCACCTCAAAGCCGCCCCGCTCCAGCATGATCCCAATGAGCGTCAGGGCGCCGATTTCGTCATCAACGACAAGAATCCGTTTCATCACGGGCGATCTCCTAATGTGTTACCCGTAGCACAAGACCGCTACCTGTGTCTAAGTTTAGCATCAAAACCTTGTAATGCAACTGTCGAAAGATAAAGTAGTTACTCCCCTCTGCGCCTTACATTTCCTTTATACTATGGTTTTTTTATCTGCGCTAGCACTATAATAGCGCAAATTTTCACCCCACAGGAGCTTCGTGTGCCATTACCCGAACATGCTACCGTCGCCTATGGCGACATTGTGCTGCTGGTCGGCAAAGACCGCCGTACCTTCATTCGGACTGTTGCCGAGGGCAAACGCTTTGAATGTCATCTTGGCTATATTCCCTACGAAAATCTGGTCGGCGTCGCCTTTGGCGAACAGCTTTCCACCCACAACGGCCACCTGATGTTTGTGCTGCCGCCGCATGTGGATGACATCATCGGCCACCTCGAACGCGAGGGCCAGATCATCTACCCCAAAGACCTCGGTTATATAGCCCTTAAACTCGGCATCCGTCCAGGCATGCGTGTCATCGAGGCGGGCACAGGCAGCGGCGCGCTGACCATCACGCTGGCAACCCTCGTCGGCCCCACCGGGCACATCTACAGCTACGACAAGTCCAACCGGATGCAGGAACGCGCGATTCTTAACGTCCGCCGCCTCGATATGCTGGACCGCGTGACCTTCCACCAGCGCGACATTGAGCCCGGCTTCCTCGAAAATGATGTCAACGCGCTCTTTCTGGATGTGCGCGAACCCTGGATGTATCTCGATCAGGCGCGGGCCGTGCTGCGCGGCGGCGGCTACTTCGGCACACTGGTCCCCACCATGAATCAGGTCATCGACATCACACAGCGCCTCTATGATGGCCCCTGGTTCCTGCTCGAAATTGAAGAACTGCTGCTGCGCGCCTACAAAACCGTGCCCGCCCGCATCCGGCCCGATGACCAGATGGTCGGCCACACGGGCTATCTGATCTTTGCGCGCGCGGTGAACCGCGAAGATCGCACTCTGCCGGAGCCTGCCACGACGGATGAGGAACCCGAAACGCCGGAAACCTTCGATGATGGCTACCGCTAAGTGACTCCACCCGCTTTGCCCGACGGGTGTCAATAAAAAAAGAGGTGGTTGTCCACCTCTTCCTTAATCCACGGCATACGAAGACTATTCTTCGTCTTCTTCTTCACGCCCACGGATAAGTTCCGGTTCAGAGGGTGCCCCTTCTTCGCCTTCCGCTGCATCGTATTGCTGGATGGAAGCTGTCGTTACGAGCACAGCATCGGGATCGATCAGATAGGTCACGCCGGGCAGTTGCGGCAGTTCCGACGCCAACAAGTGATCACCGATCTGCAACAGCGCGCTGACATCCACCCGAATTTCGCTGGGCAGATCGCCGGGCAAGCATTCCACTTCAACCGTACTCTTTTCGTGAATCAGCATACCGCCGGAGGTTTCCAGGCTGCGTGCTTCGCCGATCAGCACAATCGGGATTTCGGTCCGGATCGCAACATCCATGCGCACTCGATAAAAATCGATGTGCATCACGTCGCCACGAATCGGACGGCGCTGAACGTGGCGGACCAGGGTATTATATTTTTCCCCGTCGACTGCCAGTTCAATCAATTGAGTACCACCCGCTTCCATCAACACCTGGCGGAGGTCGGTCCAGACCATCTGAATATCAACATTATCAAAGGTTGGGCCATAGACCACACCGGGGACGATGCCCTGACTCCGCAGATGACGAACGGCTTTCCCGGTCACCTGACGTTTAGATGCTTCTAATGTAATTCTTTCAGCCATAACGCTCTCCTCATGGGGCACGTTTCTTTTGCCCCTACTGGGGCGTCCCTACCATATTCATAGTAGGCGCAATTGTAGCGAAGCGTCGGGTTAGCGTCAATGGTGGATCGCATCGCCGCCACACTCTGGTTGCAATAGAACTTTTGTGCTATACTCAGTAGGAATTGACATTTTTTACTCCCTTAAGTGAGGCCAATCCATGTTCAAGAACACCCCAGCATTCTCAGGTTTTTCGGTGGATGATATTCCCCAGGCAAAATCGTTCTACCGGGATACACTCGGCCTGGAAGTTTCTGAGGAACACGGCATGTTGTTTCTGCATATGGCGAGCGGCGCTCGTATCCTGGTCTATCCCAAGCCCAACCATACCCCGGCCACCTTCACCATCCTTAATTTTCCGGTTGCCAATATCGAACAAGCCGTAGATGATCTGACTCAGCGGGGCGTGCGTTTTGAGCACTACACCGGCGACCTTCAGACCGATGATCGGGGCATCTTCCGGGGTGGTGGTCCACTTATCGCCTGGTTCCAAGACCCTGCCGGTAATATTCTGTCTGTGATTGAAAATGCCTAGCATCCCTGCCTTGTTCTCGACGCGTTCCCCTCCTATAATTGCCCCTCATGAACAATCATTTCGAACGCTTCGTTCTGCTGCTGATCCTGGTGATCGGTGCCGGTCTGCGCTTCCAGCATCTCGGCGCGATAGAATACAACGTCGATCAGGTCTACCCGATCTACCAATCCATCATGACCCTGGACGAGGGTGATTTTCCCCTTGCCGGGCAGGGGACGTCGGTCCTGTTCGCCAACCCACCGCTCACCGGCTATTTTTTCGCCCCCTTGATCGCGCTGGTCCGGCATCCCATCGCCGCCTACCTGCTGACCCTGATCCTCAACACGTTTGCGATCTGGCTCGCCTACCGTGCCTTGAGTCGATTAGTCGGCGCGCGCCCAGCGCTGATCGGTGCCGCCCTGTTCGCCGTCAATCCCTGGATCATCGAAGACAGCCGCCGCACCTGGGTGCAGAGTCTCTCGCCGTTTTTCGTCTGCCTGATCTTCTGGGCGCTCGTCCCGGTCCTGACCAACCAGACGCCGCACCCGCGCCGCCGCCTGTTGATCGCGCTGGTCGGATTTGCGCTGTTTGCCCACACCTATCTGCTGGCCTATGCCCTGGCTGCGCCGCTTGGCCTGCTGATTTTGATCTTCTGGCGGCGCATCCCGAAACCAACGCTGATCCTCGGCGGTTTCATTTTTACCGTGTTAATGACTCTCTACGGCATCGGCTTGGCTCGCCAATGGGACGATACCACCCGCCGCAGCGAAGCCTTTGCTTCCGGCGATTCGAAATTATCCGGTGAAGCGCTCTCGCACGCGATCCGCCTGGTCACAGGTTGGGGTTATGCGGATGTGCGCGGCCAGCGTGCCCCCGCCGCTGATCAATCCCTGCGCGAAACCCTGAGCCTGTTCTCCGCCGCCATCTGGACTCTCGCCCTGCTCGCCGGAATCATTCTCGCTCTCCTACGCCTTTCTCCCCCTTTCTCTACGAAGTGGGGAAAGGGGGCTGGGGGGATCCTCATCCTCCTGATCTGGTTCATCCTTCCCATCCTGATGATGAGTTACGTCTCGCGCAAAGTCCATCCGTTTTATCTGCTCCTGACCGTCCCCGCCGGGCATGGTCTCGTTGCACTGGCACTCGCCCCCCTGCTCCGCCGCCCCAAACCAGCCATTCCCGCCGTGATCGGTGCCGCGCTGATTTTCACCGGAGCCATCAACGGCCTGAACACGGTTCGTTTTGCCCAGGCGACGCTGGCGCATCCCGGCGAAGACCTGCCCGAAACGCTCCCTCTGGTCGATGCCGCGCGCGTCGGAGAAACGATCCGTGCCGCGAAACTGCCCGTCTTTTCTGCCATGAACGAATGGACGCCCATCACGCTGAACGGGCACTCCCTCCGCACGGAATGGGGCACCCCGTCCGATTTTCCCACCGCCGTCCTCGTCCCGCCGGAAGGCGCACTGTATATCCTGTTCGAGCGCGATCCCAACGCCGCGATCATCCCGCCCCTGCACGGTGATCCCATCGAGTCGCCGCTGGTGCTGGCCGACGACACGCGCATCACGTTCTGGCGCGTCCACGTCGATTCGATCCAGCATCCTGCCGCGCTCCCGTCCGACATCGATGTAAGTTTCGCGGGCTGGGCCATGACTGGCGACTCGACTCCCGGCGCGACAATCACGCTGGATACCTACTGGCGAATCGAAACCCTGCACCCGGAGCGCGGCATCTGGGGCTTTGCGCCCTTCGCCCACCTCTACGACGCCAACGGGCAGCCGGTCGCCAATGTCGATGGCGCGGTGATCTCTCCCCTTACCTGGCAGCCCGGCGATCTGATCGCCCAGCGTTTTACGCTGACCGTGCCCGCCGACACGCCCTATACAATCCGCGTCGGCCTGTACGACAAAGTCCGCCCTCGCGCCGACGGTTCGTTCATCAATGCCATTTTCCGCATTCCAACCAACGAGGAGATAGAATATTCGGCAGAGATTCAACTGGAGGAACGCTAACAGCTTGTAGGGGCAATTCACGAATTGCCCCGCAAATGCCAATTCGCCAGCAGTATTCGGATTTCCTGCGAATGGGTAGGGCGGCGTGAACACACCGTCGGCCAGTCGTTGTTTGACAAATCCCCCACCCCGTCGCCATAATCGCCCCTATGATGAGACGACTCCGACCCTTCACGCTGGTACTGATCGCGGCAGTGCTGCTCGCCGCCTGTAATCTTTCCGAAGACCGCCCCGGCATTGACCGCCCGGTGATCATCGTCACGGCGACTCCATCCAGTCCGCTCGCCAGCCCGGTGGTTCCTACCGTGCCCTATGTCACGCCGACTCCGGCCATTCTACCCACCGCGACCCTGCCGCCCGATATTGCGCTGCGCGAGGCAAAACAAGCCCTGTATAACGGCGACTACGAAACCGCCGTCCAGAAATTCCAGTCGGTAGTCAGCCAGCCCACATCCGACGCGGGCATGCGCGAAGCCGCCATGTATGGATTAGGCGAGGCCGCCCTGCGCGAAGGTCGCTTCGATATTGCCGCGTCCGCCCTCACCGAGTTTATTTCTGCCTTCCCCACCGATACCCAGCGTCCCCGCGCCTATTTCCTGCGGGGTGATGCATTTTTGGGATTAGGCGACTGGCAGAATGCGATCAACGATTTCAACCAGTATCTTGAAATGCGCCCCGGCGTGATCGACAGTTACGCGTTCGAACGGATCGGAGACGCCTATCTGGCGCTGAATAATCCCGCCCAGTCCCTCGAAGCCTATGCCCGCGCCGCTGATGCGACACGCGCGCTTGCGCCGCTGTTCGAACTGCGCGAACGGGTAGCCGTCGGTTATCTGAACGCGGGCCAGCCGGATCAAGCCATCGCCCAGTACGACGCGATTCTGGCCGAGGCGCAAAACGGCGGTTATATCGCGGGTATCCAGCTTCAGGCAGCCCAGGTGTTACTCGACCAGGGCGACGCGGCCAATGGCTACCGCCGCCTGGAAACGATTGTCAACGACTATCCCAGCACCTATTCGGCGTATGTGGCGATGGGCCTGATGCTCGATGCCGGGATGAGCATTGATAGCTACAAGCAGGGCATCATCAATTACAACAACGAAGATTACGCCGCCGCCATCGAAGACTTCAACGACTACAGCGCACAGCAGGGGTATGCCCCGGTGGATGTGCTGATGATGTTAGGCCGTTCCTATCGCGCCCTCGGCAATTATCAGGCCGCGATCAGCACCTTCCAGACCGTACTGGACACTTATCCCGAAGACCCCTCGTTTGGAGATGCCTGGCTCGAACAGGGCCGCACCCTCTTTACGAGCGGGGACACCAACGGCGCGATCCTCAAATACACCGCTCTCGCCGCCGAACATCCCGAATCCGGTCAGGCCGCCGAAGCCTTATGGCGCGCCGGGTATCTCTACAGTTCGCTCAACGATGTTGACAACGCCCTGGCGACCTTTGACATCCTCGGCCAGACCTACCCCGGCAGCGAGTGGGCGCAGGAAGGGCTGTTTATGGGCGCAACGATGGCCTATAACAGCGGCAATCTCTCGATGGCGACCCAGTTATTCAGCCAACTTGCCCAGACCGGAACCGGCGAACAGCAGGCCGCCGCGTATCTGTGGGTCGGGCGCTTGTACCAGCAGGACGGCAAGGCCGATCTTGCCCGCCAGTCCTATCTTGCGGCAGCAGCAGCGGACCCTGGCGGGTATTACAGTCTGCGCGCCGATGATCTGCTCAACAACCGCGCCCCATTCCAGGCTCCGGCCACCGTCACCTTCGATTTTGACGATGCCGCCCAGCAGACCGAAGCGGAAAACTGGCTGCGGACCACTTTTGGCATCACCCAGCAGGGATCGCTGTCCACCTTAAGCACCACCCTGCAATCCGATCCGCGCCTGATTCGCGGCACCGAACTGATGGCAGTGGCACATTACGAAGAGGCCGAACTCGAATTTGACGCGCTGCGTGAAGAATTGGTTGAAGACCCGTTGGCGACCTACCAATTGGCGATCTATCTCCGCGATCTGCGCCTCTACCGCCTCTCGATCACCGCAGCCGCCACCTTGATCGACAGCGCCAACATCGACACCACCCAGGCTCCCAAGTACATTGCCCGCTTGCGTTACCCGACTTACTACAGCGACCTCGTGCTGCCCAATGCCGAGCTGAACAATCTCGATCCGCTGCTGGTCTTCTCACTGATCCGCCAGGAGAGTCTCTTCGAGGGCTTCGCCACGTCCTACGCTGCCGCCCAGGGGCTGATGCAGATTATCCCCGAAACCGGCTTGGACATTGCGCAGCAGTTGAGCTGGCCCAATTACCAGAACAGCGACGTTTACCGCCCGTATATCAATGTCACCTTCGGCACCTACTACCTGCGTTATGTGCTGGATTTGGTCGATAACCAGCCCTACGCGGCGCTGGCTGGCTACAACGGCGGGCCGGGCAACGCCATGAATTGGCTGGCGATCTCCGGCCCCGATCTGGACCTGTTCGTGCAGACAATTGAATACGACGAAACGCGGACCTATGTGCGCCGCATCTACGAACAATACGACGCCTACCGCGCCATCTACGGCGAATAAATGCCGCGCCGGGACCATACGCCCCGGTATGATCTGCTCAATGTATGCCGTTCGTAGGGGCAATTCACGAATTGCCCCGCTCATTTTCTCCCTCTGGCCCTATTGCAGAGCCGGGAGATAGGGATCACCCCGCCCGCAGCCATCGGCAGCAGTGCTTCCAAAAATGTGATCTGCCCTCAAATCGAAATGATCGGCCAGACAAGCCGTAATTTTTTCGTCTGGAAGGTCCGGTTTTTCGAGCATAATAATTCCTC
>DATAMF010000032.1:0-11582 GCA_036260665.1 Aggregatilineaceae bacterium
GGCGGTGTTCCAGGGATCACGGTGCATGATCTATACCTTTTTGATGAAATAGACGCCGCTGATTTTTTGCCCGTTATAGGCTTCCTGAATTTCGGGATGGGCGGAAAAACCGAGGCTCAGTTTCAGGGCATAATTCGCGGATTTGTCCAGGGAGGACCACGAGCGCATCTGGTAGCCGCCGAGGTCGCGCGTCAGATCGAGGGCGGCAAGCTGTAAGGCACGGCCATAGCCCTGACGTTGGTGGGCCTCTTCAACGGCGAAGGTGTTCACAAAGGTTTCGTGCAGCGGTTCACCGTCCGGTCCGAGCAGGGGAGCAGGGTGTCCGCCGCTCCAGTCGGTGGCGGGGATCACGATGGGCTGCCATTTCAGCGACAGATTGCCGACCACCTGATCGTGATCCCAGGCACCGAGGTAGTAAACGCCCGGTTTGGGAAGGCCGCCCTCGTCGGTGGCCCAACGCGCCATATTGACTCGTTCGAGGTGGGCGAGATAGGCGGGCCAGTGCGGATCGGTGTAGGTGAAGGTGAGTATATCCATCAGTCAGTCGCCAGCCCGCACCGCGCGCGTGTAGACGGCATAGAGCAGGCGGTTGTAGACACGATCCCATGCCCCGATGCTGCGGATCACGGTGCCACCCCAACCGCGTTTGAAACGATACACGCCCCACAAGCCGTCATCGCGGGATTCGAACTGCGCTTCGAGGGCATCGGGATCGGCGTCGGGAATGCCCACCATATCGTAGGAGGTCGCGCCCTGGCGACGTGCCCATTGAATGCCCGCCCACTGGACGCCATAAGAGGCCATACGCTGGCGTTCACGGTTGGACGACGCGCCGTAGAGATACCACGCCCGGTCCTTGAGGGCGAAAACCATGACGCCCGCCAAATCCTGGCCCGCGTAGCTGGCGAGCAGCAGCGCCGCGCGGCCCTGCGGCACGAACAAATCATAGGCGCGCTCATAGTAGGCCGGGGCATGGACTCCAAACTCGTCGCGGGAGCCGGTTTCGGAGAGCAGGGCGTTGAAGTTCGCAACCTCAGCGCGCGTACCGGTACGGATTTCGATCTCAAATTTGGCGCTCTTGCGGATGTTGCGGCGGGTGCCCTGGTTCATGCGGGCCAGAATATCATCTTCCGAGCCGGAGATATCCAAGGCGACGGTGCGCGGCGGCTGGACGGTCTGCGGGCTGGGGCGGAAACCATAGGCGGTGGGGTTCACGCCCTCCAGGTGAAATCCCGGCTCGATTTTGAGCAGGGCGGCGCGGTGGGATTTCGCCACACGATCTATTGCAGCTAAGAGGGTGTTTGTCTGGGCGGAAGCGGACCAATCGACCAGGGGGCCGTAGGGGATATAGGCCAGCGTGCCGAGATAGTAGGGCAGGCGGCGGAATAAGATTTGTGCGCCCGCGACGATGGTTCCGTTCGAATCCGCCAGCGCGACACGGACCGGAGTCCAGCCGAACGCGGCTTTCAGATCGCCCCAGGCGCTGAGCTGTAACAGGTGGGCACGGGGGTGTGATGCTACGAATGAGTCCCAATCGGCAGCGGTTGGCGTGATTACTGGCATAACTTGCTCCGAGAACAGGCCCCTCAAAGGTATTGATTATACCATCAAGGGGCGGTAATCGTGGCAAGGATAGCGAGAACGATGGGTTCGAAGGTTTTCCATTCCCCTTCGTGAGCGGCGGCAGTCACGAATATCACCTTGTCCGTGTTCAGGTTGATGCCGAATACGGTTCCTTCCGTACCGGGTATCGCTATATCGACACGCGCGGCGTCTTTGCCGCCAGTGGTCAGAGTAGAAGCAGCTTCATCCAGTTCGTTGGCAAACAAGGTGGTCATGTCGGAGATGGACATATCGGGCGAGGCGGATAAGATGCTGGTGGGGAACGCGGCGAATCCGGTGGATTCGCGCTGGGCTAGCGTGAAGGTCATCATGTTGATGGGCAGGATTGAGCGGGGCAGGGGTGGGTAGATGGCGATTCGCAACTGGCCGGGCAGAACTCCCTCGGCGGTAGTGGCTTCGGCGGATGTGGTTAGGATGATCTGCTTATAGAGTTCTTCCGCGAGCCAGTTCTCAGGATACTGGACGCTGACTCCGGCGGCGGTGGTGAAGGTATTGGGGAGCGCGATTGGTGGGGTGACGGTGGGTTTGGCTGGCGTGTCGGCATTCTTTTTGTCACTGCCGCAGGCGGCAAACACCAAAAAAGATAATAAAACGATCAGCGGTTTGTACAGTCGATACATGATGTTTCCCCTGTCAACTCATGAATAACTGTATTAATTGTAGTCTCGGTGAAAAAAACGGGCGATTCATGATATCGCCCGTTTATACTAACTGGTCGGGGTGAGGGTTGGGGGTGGGGCGGGTTGGGAATAGCGGATTGCGCTGATAACTTCAAGCGCGGTGCTTTCATAGGTGTTCAGCGCGCCCTTTGACGTTTCAACCGTCACGGCCAGTACCATACCGCTCATTTCGAAGGCTACCACGAAACCGTCCATCGTGTCGGAACTGAGGCTGGCGCGGGCGGCGGGTTTGCCATTGATCGTTATTTCCTGTGCGCCGCCAATTTGTACATTTTCGCCCCCCAACGTCTGCGGGGCATACGCGCTCAGAATGGCGGTGATGGAACTGTTTTCATCGCCATACAAGGACTTGGGGAACGGGGCGCGAATGGTCATCAGGACATCACCCGGATTAGGGGGATAGGCGTAGAGCGCCTCGGTGCGATTGGCGAGGCGGGTACGCGTTTCAACCTGATCGTAAGCCCATCCGCTGGGCAGGCGGAAACTCACGCCGCTGACCGACGCCCCGCGCACGGGTAAACGTTCCGCGCTGGCTTCTTCTTCTCCCTGACTGTTGCTATAGATCACCGCCGCAACGAGCAAAATGATAAGCCCGGCGACCAGGATCAGCGGGGGAAAGGCGAGGCGCGGCACTCGCCTGGAACGGATACGGGTACGTCTACGTGCCATGATTATATGCTCCCTATTTGTCTTCATTTAGGGGTTAACAATTTCAGGTGGGGGAGCCAAATAAAAACCCCAAAAATGGGACAAGTGGTGGATCAGTTGGCCGGTTCGTACTGGATGGTAGCGGCGATGTCCAGCAGCAGCGGCTCAAATGCAGCTAATTCACCCGGCGCAGCCAGCGCGATCAGCAGGACGTTTGTGTCAGGCTCCATTTCGATGGCAAGCGCGAAGCCTTCAAGGGTAGCCTGCTTGATCGAGGCGCGGGCGGCATTTTTGTCGCCCACCGTGGCCGACTTGATCGAACCAAACGTCATTTGAGTTTCCTGCGCGGCGTAGAGGGTCAGGATTTCAGCGGGAGTCGCGCCGCCGTTGACCGCCGCGAGACTCGGTTCCATGAGCATGAAAGCGACCTGCCCAGGTTGGGCGCTTTCGACATTGAAGGCTTCAACCTGATTGGCGGCTGTGATATAACCTGTCTGGTAGCGCATGATCCAGCCGGCAGGATGCTGAAAACTGATCCCGGCGGGAGAGGTGTAGGTTTCAGTCAGGGTAAACGGATCAGCGGTTGCCGCTGGGGTGAGGGTTGGCTTGGGATCGGCGGGGTTATCGTCGGACTGGCAGCTTACGAGAAGCATCAACAAAAGCAGCAGCGTATAGGATAGTCTGAGTTTTCGCATAGGATTTAGGGTTGAACAGGCGGACCAAAGGTTGGGATTATAACACATTGACGGTTGGATTGCGGTTTTGTATTCGCCGCTGCGTGTGATAGAATGATTGACGACTCCCTTATCCCATAAAAGTGAGGGTCTGTATGGATTTAAATGAATGGGTTTTTGTAGGATTATTTATTGCTCTGGCCTGGATCTTACCTGCCACGCCCATTGTTCTGGGCAAAATCCTCGGTCCTAAGCGCCCCAACCCGGTGAAACTCGAACCTTATGAGTGCGGCGTGGAAACCGTCGGGAACACGTGGGTGCAGTTTCGCGCCCAATATTATGTGTTCGCGCTGGTGTTCGTGCTGTTCGATGTCGAACTGGTGTTTTTGTTCCCCTGGGCACTGGCCTATAACCAGTTGGGACTGTTTGCCTTGTTTGAGATGGCGGTGTTTGTGGCGCTGTTGATCGCGGCACTGGTTTACACCTGGCGGAAGGGCGCGCTCGAGTGGTCTTAACCCAATAGATTGGCGGAGAACATTCGCATGACCGACTTTTTGATGGACGATATTGGTTTGTCGCACGCTCTGGCTGTGCTGATTGCCCAAACGCTGGGCGTGTTTGTGGTGGCGATGTTTGGGCTGCTGTGGACGCTGCTGGGCATCTGGATCGAGCGGAAGATCGCGGGGCGCATGCAGGACCGGATTGGCCCCAACCGTGTCGGGCCGTTTGGACTGGTCCAGACGATTGCCGACATGGTGAAAATTATTGTCAAGGAAGACATCGTGCCGCGCGGGGCAGATCGGTGGGTGTTTAATCTCGCGCCGATCCTATCGGTGATGGGCGTGATGCTGTTGTGGGTGGTGGTGCCCTTCAGCGCCGGATGGATCGGGACGGACCTGAGCATCGGCGCTTTATATTTAATTGCGGCGGGATCGCTGGGAAATATTGCGGTGCTGATGGCCGGGTGGGCGAGTAACAACAAGTTCGCCCTGGTGGGAGCGTTCCGCGCGATTGCCCAATTGATCAGCTACGAAGTGCCGATGGTGCTGGCACTGCTGATCCCGGTGCTGATGGCGGGATCGCTGAGCACACAGGAGATTGTGCGCGAACAGCACATCATGTACGCTATCGCCGTGCCGCTGACGCTGCTGATTTTCCTGGTATCCAGTCAAGCCGAAATGGGACGCGGGCCGTTTGACCTGCTCGAAGCCGAGTCGGAACTGGTGGCGGGGTATCAGACGGAATATGCAGGCATGAAGTTTGGCATGTTCTATGTGGCTGAATTTCTGCACGCGTTCACGGCGGGCGTGCTGACAGCGATCTTTTTCCTGGGCGGGTGGAGAGGCCCGTGGGCGGAAGATGTCCATATTCTGGGCTTTGTGTACCTGATGATCAAGAGCATGGCGGCGTACTTCGTGCTGATCTGGCTGCGGATGACAGTGCCACGCCTACGAATCGACCAGTTGTTGAACTTCAACTGGAAATTCCTGGTCCCGGTGAGCCTGATTAACCTGCTGGTGGTGGCGTTCGTGTGGAAGCTGATCCCCGATACGGACACGATTAACAGCCTGGAAGATGCCCTACTGCCGACGGCGGCGCTGCTGGTCGCCAATGGGATTATGATCGGGGTAATCGGGTGGGCGCTGCGCGAACGCGGGCGGCGCGAACGGGCGCGGATTGCCTCCATTTATGCGCAGCCAGCGGCGGGTGATTAGGAGCGTCAAATGGAAATTACATTTCAGTCGTTGACTTTTCTGATTTTCAGCGTGGTGACACTCGGCGCAGCGCTGATGGTGGTGACCACGCGCAACCTGTTTCATGCCGCGCTGTATCTGATGCTGAGTCTATTTGGGGTGGCCGGGTTGTTCATTCTGCTCAGCGCGCCGCTGATCGCCGGGTTCCAGGTGGTGGTGTATATTGGCGCGATTGCGATCCTGATCATCTTTGCCATTATGCTCACGCCGCAGGTGATGCAGGTGGTGGGTGTGCGCAACAACCAGTGGATGTTATCGCTGGGGCTGGCGGTGTTTTTCTTTCTGATGCTCGTCTCGGTGGTGTCGCCGTTTATGGATGAGGTGGGAGTCGAGGATTGGAGCACCGACTTTAAGGAAGATAATCCCGCTGCGGTGCCGGATGACACACTGGTTGATTTTGGGCAGTCGATTGTTGATTCGCAGCGGTATCTGCTGCCGTTCGAGATTGCGTCGATTCTGCTGATGGCGGCGCTGATCGGGGCGGTGCTGCTGGTCAGCCCACCGAACAAGGCGAAAGCCAAGCGCCAGCCGATTTATGATGCGCGGGATGAGATGGAAGTGCAGCAAGGACCGTCGGAACAATCAGCGGCAGGAGATTAAGTATGGTTCCCTTATGGATGTACTTAGTGGTGGCGGCGGGGTTGTTCTGCATCGGCATGTACGGCGTGCTGTCGCGGCGGAACGCGGTTGCCATTTTGATGAGTATTGAACTGATGTTAAATGCGGTGAATATTAACCTCGTCGCGTTCTGGCGGTATCTGACACCGGAGCGGATCGGCGGACAGGTGTTTGCGGCGTTCGTGTTTGTGGTGGCCGCCGCCGAAACCGCCGTCGGGTTGGCGCTGATTCTGATGATTTATCGCCGCCGCCAAACGGTGGTCGTCGAGGACGTGGATTTGCTCAAGTGGTAGGGGCAACCGGGGCAATGCGTGAATTGCCCCTACAAATACAGACCAATTAAAGGATTTTGCTTATGGATATTAACTGGTTTAGCGCCGATTATCTCCCCTGGCTGATCCTGTTTTTCCCGCTGTTGAGCTTTTTGATGATCGTGCTGTTCACAGCGCGCAATCGAATTGTCAGCCAGACGATAGCGCTCAGCGCGATCAGCCTGTCGTGGGTGCTCAGTTTAGTCGAGTTCTACCGCGTGGTGTGGGAGAAGGATGTCGAGCTGGGCAAGGAAGTCTTCGGCAGCCAGGTGGATTGGTTCGAGGCGGGCACGCACACGTTTAAGATGGGCGTGATGGTCGATCCGCTGACGGCGTATATGCTGCTGATGGTGCCGCTGGCCTGCCTGTTGATCTTCATCTATTCGCTGGGCTACATGCGCGGCGATCCGCATAACTCGCGGTTCTTCGCGTATATTTCGCTGTTCGCGGGCGCAATGCTGACGCTGGTGCTGGCCGATAATATGCTGATGCTGTTCATCGGCTGGGAAGTGATGGGGTTGTGCTCGTACCTGCTGATCGGGTTCTGGTTCCACAAAAAGAGCGCGTATCAGGCGGGCGTGAAAGCGTTTATGACGACGCGTGTGGGCGATGTGCTGATGCTGGTCGGCATCGGGTATCTGTTCGTGCAGGCCGGGACGCTGGGCTTCCGCGAGATTCTGTACAACGAGGACATGCTGAGTAAACTGGCGGGGCAGACAGGTATTCACTCGGTGTTGCTGGGGGATGCGCTGGGCTGGAGTCCGGCAACGCTGATCGGTATTCTGCTGGTGATCGGCATGATTGGCAAAAGCTCACAATTCCCGCTGCACGGCTGGCTGCCGGATGCGATGGAAGGCCCGACTCCGGTCAGCGCGATGATCCACGCGGCAACGATGGTGTCCGCCGGTGTGTATATGGTTGTGCGGATGTTCCCGCTGCTGTCGGCAGGCGTGAATTTTCATAATGGTGATTACAGCGCGGCGATGTGGATCATGGGGTCGGTTGGCTCGGTCACGGCCCTGGGCGCGGCGATTCTGGCGGTGGGGCAGAATGACATCAAGCGCATTCTGGCGTATTCCACGATCAGCCAACTCGGATTTATGGTGGCGGCGCTGGGGATCGGCGCGTGGGTGGCGGCGGCATTCCACCTGATCAACCATGCGTTCTTCAAAGCTCTGTTGTTCATGGCGTCCGGGTCGGTGATCCATTCGATGGAACACGGCGAACATCATGCACATGAACACGGGCAGCATGAGGAACCCCACGACGAACCGGATGGGCTGGTGATGGATTATGTCGCGCCGCCGAACGACATTACGCGGATGGGCGGACTGATCCACCGGATTCCTGTCACGGCGATCACGATGCTGATCGGGAGTCTGTCGCTGGCCGGGCTGCCGTTTATCACGGCGGGGTTCTGGTCGAAGGATGAAATTATCGCGGATGCGTATCACGGCGCGGCGAGCGATCCGTTCCCGCTGTTTGTGCTGCTGGCGCTGGTGATTGCGGCGTTTTTGACGGCGTTCTACAGCATGCGGATGTGGTGCATGACCTTTCTGGGCCAGCCGCGCACGCCTGCGGCTGAATATGCAGGCATTGGCACAGGGCGCAACCGCTGGGTGAAATGGTGGAACGGGACGCGGTGGGGCAAGCAAGACCCGCGAGAAGTCGAAGAGACGGATCGTGTCAGCCGTTTGAGCGCATTCCAGATGGAACTGCCGCTGGTGATTCTGGCGTTTCTGGCGATTTTCGCCGGGTTTATCGGACTGCCGGAAGCGTTCTTTGGGGCGAATCCGCTGCATGACTTTTTAGCGCCGACGCTGCTCGAAGAACCGGAAGTGTTCGACTTCAACTTCATGCCGATGCTGATCAGCATGCTGATCGCGCTGGGCGGGTTGGGGGTCGGCTGGTGGCTGTATGGGCGCGAACCGTTGGCGATTGGGGAAAGCGATCCGTCGGAACGGGCGCTGGGGCCTGGAATCTGGAAAACGCTGCAAAATCGCTTCTATATTGATTATGCGTACCGCAAGTATATTATCCAGCCCGCGGAATGGTTCGCGGTGAATATCGTGATCCAGGCGATTGACAAAGAAACGATTGACGGCGTGCTGGAGACGATTGCCGAACTGTTCACGACCCTGGGCGAAACCTTCAAACGGTTCAACCGCGTGGTGATCGATGGGGTAGGCGATGGCATTCCCGAAGCGATTTTCGGATTTGCGCGGTGGTTCCGGCAGGTGCAATCGGGGCGGATTCAACAATATCTGCTGATTGTGACGCTGGCGCTGCTCGCCATTGGCACGCTGTTCATTTTACAGTTACGGTAGTCCAGGAGAGCACAACTACATGTTTAGCTTCTTCCCTGTAGACTTTTTGACCACCCTGACGCTGCTGCCGCTGGTCGGCGCGGTGATTGTCTTTGTGCTGCCGAAGGGCCAGGAAAAAACAGCGCGCTGGCTGGCTTTGGGCATCAGCCTGATCGTGCTGGTGCTGGCGATTGGCGTCTTCTATACGGTACAAGACAATCCGCCGGACACGGGGCAGTGGGTATATGAGGAGCAGGCGCAGTGGTTCCCGCTGCTCAACTCCACCTGGCATCTGGGCGTGGATGGCCTGAGCGCGACGATGATCCTGCTGACCGGGCTGCTGATGCCGCTGGCGATTCTGGTTTCGTTTGAGATTGAGGATCGGGTGCAGGCGGTGATGGCGCTGTTTTTGTTCCTGGAAACGGGCATGCTCGGCGTGTTTGTGGCGCTGGACATGGTGGTATTTTTCCTGTTCTGGGAACTCGGCCTGATCCCGATGTACTTCCTGATCTTTTTGTGGGGCGGCGAAAACCGGCGGTATGCAGCGAATAAGTTCTTCCTGTATACGATGGCCGGATCGCTGGGGCTGCTGCTGGCGATCCAGTTGGTGGGGTTGACGGTGGGCAGCTTCGATATTCCGACGGCGATTAAAGACTGGCCCGGACTGAGCAACAGCGCCGATGAACTGCTGGGCGTCGAAATTGGTAAGGTGAAATATTATGCGCTGCTGGGCTTTACGATTGCCTTTTTGATCAAAATTCCGGCGTGGCCGTTTCACACGTGGCTGCCGGATGCGCACACCGAAGCGCCGACGGGCGGATCGATGATCCTGGCGGGCGTGCTGCTGAAACTGGGCGCGTATGGGTTCCTGCGGCTGGCGATTCCGCTGTTCCCGCAGGAGTGGATTTTGAAACGCACCTTAGCCAGCCTGGAATATAACCTGGCGGATGTGCTGGGTTTGCTGGCGGTGCTGGGCATTGTGCTGGGCGCGCTGGCGGCGTGGGGTCAAAACGACTTCAAGCGGCTGGTGGCGTATTCGTCCGTGAATCACATGGGTTTTGTGGTGCTGGGGCTGGCTGTCGCGGCGCTGATGTACGGCGCAAGCTGGGCGGAACAAGGCAATAATACCAGTTTGCTGGCCGGGGTCGCGGGGATTGAGTACGACGAAAATACGTCTCCTTCCGACTTGAGCAGCAAAGTCGAGGAAATGTACGGGCCGGAGCGGATCGAAGAGGACCGGGAGAACGCGCGGATCGCGCTGAACGGCGTGGTGCTGCAAATGTTCGCGCACGGCCTTTCCAGCGCGGGCATGTTCTTGCTGGTCGGGGCGCTGTATCACAAGGCGCACACGCGCGATCTGCGGCGGTTCGGCGGGCTGTGGGATATTGTGCCGGTGTACGGCGCGCTGCTGCTCTTCATGAGCATGGTGTCGCTGGGACTGCCGGGGTTGATCGGATTCGTGGGCGAGTTTATGGTGATATCGGGGTCGTTCAAGGCGTATCCGGTGTATGTGCTGCTGGCGATGGTCGGCCTGCTGACGACAGGGATTTATATCCTGAAGGCGATTCAGAAGGTGCTGCACGGGCCGTATAATGAGGAATGGGCCGAATATGACCGCACACAGCATAGGCTGGAGATCACGCGGCGCGAAGTGGTCGCCATTGCGCCGCTGGTGGTGCTGGCGCTGATCACCGGATTGTATCCGAAGTGGATTCTGGATGTGATCAATTCGGGTGTGGTGCGGTGGTTTGTGGGCGGATAGCGGTTATGGCTGGCGTTCAGGATCAACTACCTCGCGTGCTGCCGATGGCGGAGATTCGAATATTTTGCCAACGGTGGCGGATTACCGAGTTGGCGCTGTTTGGCTCGGTGCTGCGCGATGATTTTGGTCCTGAGAGTGATGTGGATGTGCTGGTGACGTTTGCGCCTGATTATCATCGTTCATTGGCGGACATGATGCAGATGCAAGATGAAATTGAGGCGATTTTTCAGCGGTCAGTGGATTTGATCAACCGGCGCACGATTGAACAAAGTGAAAATTATCTGCGGCGGAAAGCGATTCTCAGTACGGCGAGAACGGTATATGTTGCCTGATCTGACGCATCTGCTTGATATTCTGAACGCAGCGCAGCGGGTTTTAAATTTTGCTGAGAATGCAGATCGTCAGACGGTTGAACAGGATGTAATGCGCCAATACGCTATTTTGCATGGCATCACGATCATAGGGGAAGCTACGCGGCGTGTATCAGACGCATTTCGGGCGGCACATCCTGAAATACCCTGGAATAAAATGGCTGGAATGCGTAACCGGCTTGTTCATAACTACAACGAGGTTGATCTTGATGTGGTTTGGAGCGTGATTCAAAACGATATACCCGAAT
Source organism: Aggregatilineaceae bacterium (assembly GCA_036260665.1). GTDB lineage: Bacteria > Chloroflexota > Anaerolineae > Aggregatilineales > Aggregatilineaceae > DATAMF01. The sequence goes on from DATAMF010000032.1 coordinate 10,996, forward strand.
TGATTAGGTTGATTGAACCACTCATTCCGCCTGATGATGCAAGTTAAAAAAATCAATTGTGGATACTCCTAAATAACGGGAGGCTTATGAATGGTCATTACGTTTAGTGGTGTGTTAACCGGCATGCTCCTCGCACCCGTCGTGGGGGCGGTGATCATCCTGTTTCTGAACAAAGAGTCAAAGGAACAGGCGCGGATCATCGCCGCGATGACGATGGGGATTGTGCTGCTGCTGGCGCTGGGGGTGTTCTTCGGCTATGACGTGGATGCCGCGAACAAAGCCGCTGACCAGGGACAAAGTTATTTCGCCTTCGAAGATCATGTCCAGTGGATCGAGTCGGTGGGCATTAGCTGGCACCTGGGCGTGGATGGAATCAGCGCGCCGATGGTGCTGCTCACGTCGATTGCGGGCTTCTGCGGCGTGTTGATCTCGTGGGGGATCGAAGACCGGACGCGCGAATTTATGGCGTTTTTCCTGCTGCTGGTCGCGGGCGTGCTGGGCGTGTTTATCGCGGTGGACCTGTTCGTGCTGTTTTTCTTCTACGAACTGGCGATCTTCCCGATGTACTTCCTGATCGTGATCTGGGG
>DATAMF010000042.1:0-8365 GCA_036260665.1 Aggregatilineaceae bacterium
GATGATTCTCGATTGGTCGGCGCGCCAGCGTTTGCCCTGGATTCTGACCGGACTCGCGGCGGCGCTGGTGGTGCTGGTCGTGTTTGGACAGGCTGTGTTCCGGCGTTTGGGTCTATGAACGAAACCGCTCGCCTGGAAGCCTTCAGTGATGGGGTGTTTGCCATTGCGATCACCCTGCTGGTGCTGGACATCAAAGTGCCCCGCGCCGAACCCGATCTGCTGCGGGCGTTGGGCGAGCAGTGGCCCTCCTATGTGGCCTATGTCGTCAGCTTTTTGACTATCAGCGTGATGTGGGTCAACCACCATCACCTATTTAAACTGATCGCGCGAGCAGATAATCGCCTGCTGTTTCTGAACAGCCTGCTGCTGATGCTGATCACCTTTCTCAACTTTTCGACGGCGCTGCTGGCGGAATATATCGAAAACGACGAGCGGCGCATCGCGGCGCTGGTCTACGCCGGGACGATGGTTTTGATCGCTCTGATCTTTAATTTGCTGTGGCGTTATGCCTCGTCCGGCTACCATCTGCTTAAACCAGACACGTCGCCGGAAACTGTGCAGACCATCACCCGCCAGTATCGTTATGGGCCGCTGTTGTATTCGGCGGCGTTTGGGCTGGCCGTGATTAGCGTGCCTGCCAGCATCGTGCTGCAAGCCGGGTTAGCCGTCTTTTTCGCGCTGGTGGAACCATGAAACGCACCGTCTGGATCGCCGCCCTGCTCGTGCTGCTGGTCGCCGCCTTTGCGCGGATGCACCGCCTGGATGCACAGTCGCTCTGGAACGACGAGGGCAACAGTCTCCGCCTCGCCCAGCGCAATGTGGGCGATTTGATCGACGCGGCAGGGCGCGACATCCACCCGCCCGGTTATTACCTTGTGCTGAAAGCCTGGATCGCGCTGACCGGAGAGCGTGAATTCAGCCTGCGTTATCTCTCGGCGCTGCAAGGCTTCCTCACCGTCGCGCTGACGGTAGCCCTCGGCGCGGCGCTCGGCTCTCGATCCGGTGGGCTGGCGGCAGGCTTGCTTGTCGCGCTGAGTCCCTTCGCCGTGTACTACAGCCAGGAAACGCGCATGTATGCCCAGTTGGGACTGGTCGCGGCGGCGAGCATGTGGACGCTGATCATGGGACTGCGGCGCGGCGGCCCCGGTTGGATCGCGGCGCTGGCCTTCTGCAACGCGGCGGGACTCTACACCCAGTATTCGTTCCCCTTCACGATGCTGGCCCAGGGCGGGGTGGTGCTCGTCTGGCTGCTGCGACGCCATGACCCCCAACGGATCATCATGGGTTTTGCGCTCGCCAATGGGATCGCGCTGCTGCTGATTGTGCCCTGGCTGCCCACCGCCTGGGATCAGGTGACTAACTGGCCGCGCACCGGAGTCGATCTGCCGCTGGATGAGCGTCTGCACACCGTCCTGACCTGGATCACCTATGGCAGCACGGCGGGCGACATCAACTGGGGATGGCTGCTGCTGCCGGGCCTGCTGGCTGCACTGGGACTGATCCGCCTGCGCCAGCGCGCGATTCTGCCGCTGATCTGGATCGTGGTCATTATCGCCGCGCTGTTTGCGTCCGGTGCCTACCGCGAAGCGAATCTTAAATTTTTGCTGCCTGCCCAAATCGCCCTCGCCTTGTTGATCGGCGGTGGGGCAGCGCTGCTGGCTGCGCGCAGCAAAGGATTCACGATCCTGCTGCTCATCGCAGTGCTGGCCGGACAGATCAATGCCCTCAACGCGCTCTACACCGATCCCGCCTACGCCCGCGACGACTACCGCGCCATCGCCGCCCATATTCTGAGCAATCAGCGCCCCGGTGCTGCGGTGATTCTGGATGCGCCCAACCAGAACGAGGTTTTTTCCTACTATTACCCCGGCCCGGTCTATGCCCTCCCGCGCGGACTCGGCGGCGACGATGCAGCCACCCGCGCCGAAATCGAGCAGATCATCGCGCAGCATGCGCGCATTTTTGTCGTGTTCTGGGGCGAAACCGAGCGCGATCCGAACCGCGTGGTGCAGGCCGCGCTCGACGCGGGCGCGTATCCGGTCACGTCACGCTGGTATGGTGATGTCCGGCTGGCACAGTATGCCGTCTTGGGTGACGCGCCGGATTCACCGCAAGTCATTCTTAATACACGCTTCGGCGATCACATCACCCTCACCGGATATGCCCTCAGCGCGGACGACTTGCCGCCTGGCGATGTGTTAGGCGTGACGTTGTTCTGGCAGACGGACGCCCCGCTCGACACCCAGTATAAAGTCGCCGTCCAGATTCTCGGCCCCGATGGGCGCAAACTCGCCGGGCACGACGCCGAGCCGAACAACAACCGCACCCCTACGTTCACCTGGACGCCCGGCGACACCGTGATCGATCCGCACGGCCTCGTGATCCCCCCCGATCTCACCTCTGGCAATTATTCCTTAATTGTCGTCCTCTACGATATTAACAATCCACAGGCCCGCCTCCTGATTTCTGAAGCTGATTCCGCCCCGGTTGATCATCTTTTGTTAAGACAGTTTACGAAAAATTAAAATTGATATAAAATGGGATTGATTTTAATTCCATTTTAATGGAGAGCGAAGGGGACGACCAATGACAGCGGTAAGTGGACGGCGGGTAGACCTTCTAGGGACCATCTTTACAGATGCCGATGGACACGTGGTATTCGTCAATCGCGAATATAGTGAACACTTCTCAACTTACGGGTTAAGACAGATCATGGGCAAGCCGCTGCATATGGTCTTGAATTATAAAGAGAGTGCCATCCGCCAGTTTCTTCAGGAAGTGGCCGAGATCGGCTGCGTCCAGAATGCCCCCATCGAGATTAACACCGCCTCCGGTCAGGTCGTCCTGGTCTACTGTACGGCAACCGCCACGTACAACGCGAAGAATCAATTTATCGGTGCCGATTTTTTCCTCTATGCCGAGCCGTCCGAAGATGCGGTTCCCTCCGGCATTGCCGAACTGCTCAACGCCGAGATCAAACAAAGCCAGGCTAACCCGCTGGAACACTATCTCATGGCGCAAATCAACGTGCTGCAAGTGCTGGTAGGTCGTCTGGCTGGCCCCCGTGTGCGTAAAAGCTTGGATGATCTGATCATCAAACTGTGTAAAGGGTGGCCGCTCCAGGAACAAAACGGGCAGTTTATCGTCACCGGGACCATCTCCTCCGATGCATGCCAGTCCTTACTCGATAAAGTGGTAAACTATGTGATGAGCATTGTAGGACGCCGGGTAGCCCTGCATGAACTCAAGTCCATTGATGATCACTTTGATACGTTTGTGCTGAAGCTGGCTGAGCAGAACGGACTGAGGCGTTTCCTTCACGACTTCGAGTAAGCTTAAGGAGGGAAAATGGTCGCCGACTCACATCGTTCATCCCGTCAGTTTGTTATAATAGGCATCCTCACAGTTCTGGTGGTCGCGCTCACCTATGTACCCGCCATTCATGACTGGATAGGCGTGACGGCTGCAACCTGGCTGGTGAATGGTGCCAATGTCATTTTCGCCTTAGTCGGCGCGATCATAGCCTTTCGCATTGGCCGCGCCTATGACCGGGGCGAAACGTTATGGTGGTTCTGGAATACGCTCGCGCTTGGTTTGCTGCTGTGGGCGCTGGGCGAACTCATCTGGTTTATGGCCGACAATGTGCTCAAAAAAGAACTCCCGACCCCTTCCCTGGCCGATGGAGCCTGGATCGTCGGCTACATTCCGCTCCTCACCTCCTTCTTTCTGCGCTACTATTCGCTGCGCGCCGCCCCTACACGCCGCCAGTTCCTGCTGGCAAGCGGCCTTTTTGTGCTGCTCCTGCTCGTGACGATTATTTTTGTGCTGCGCCCGATTCTGGAAGAACCGGACGAGGATCGTTTACAGCATGTCGTCAACATCCTCTATCCAGTGGGTGATCTGGCAATTGCCTTTGCCGCGCTGTTAAGTCTGCTGGTGCTCATGGGTGGCTCACTTTCGCGTCAGTGGCTGATCATCACGCTCGGTTTTCTAACCGTTTCCCTCTCCGATCTGCTCTATACCTACGCCACGCTGGAAGAAACCTATCTTTATGAAGATATCAATCTCATTACTGCCGTCATCGATGTGTTATATATCACCAGCTATGTCATCATCGCCTATGGCCTGTCTATCCAGTATCGTTCGCAGCAGCTAGATTAGGGTCTGATAAGTATCCGCGCACGCCCCCGCCAATTCGACTAGAATTCATGGTAAAAGTGCAATTGATTCAGGAGCAAAACCATGATTCTGGTCACGGGGGCATCGGGTTATGTGGGGCATAACTTGATCCGGCGTCTGGTCGAAACGGGCAAACCTGTCCGGGCGCTGGTTCACAACGTCGCCAAAGCCGAAGCGCGGTTGGCAAAAGTGCGCGACAAAATTGAGATCGTGCAGGGTGATGTCACTCGCCCCGCGACCCTCGCGCCAGCGGTGGAGGGCGTGAGCGCGGTGATTCATCTGGTAGCAGTGGCGATTGAAAAAAAAGAGTTCACCTATGAAGCGGTTAATTATCAGGGCACGGTTAATCTGGTTGATGCAGTCAAAGCCGCCGGTGTGCGCCGCTTCATCAATATGAGCCAGAACGGGGCCAGCAGCACGCTGCCCTACCGTTTTCTGGCGAGCAAAGGTAAAGCGCAGGATTACGTGGCCGCGTCCGGCCTGGATTGGACCGCCTTTCGCCCCTCGGTCATCTGGGGGCCGCAGGATGAATTCGCCAATGTCCAGGCGCGCCTGATCAAACTGACTCCATTTTTTTTCCCGGTTGTGGGCAGTGGCAAAGCCTTATTCCAGCCCGTCTATGTCGGTGATGTAGTAGCGGCGTTCGCCCTCAGCGTGGACGACGAATCGACCATCGGCCAATCCTATGAACTCGGCGGGCCGGAAGTCCTCACCTACCAGGAAATCGTACAGCGCGTCTTGCAGGCACTGGATACACACCGTCTTCTGCTTCGCCTGCCCGTTCCGGTGCTGCGTCCCATCGTCCAACTGATGCAGTTCTCGCTTCCCAACCCGCCCGTGACCACCAGCTTGCTCGATTTGCTGAAAGTGGATAATGTGGTAGAACACAACGCGCTGACCGATGTCTTCGACATCAAGCCGCGTCCGTTTCGGCCCGATCAGCTAGCCTATATGCAGCACTTTACGCGTATCGGGTCGCTCAAACGGTTTATGGGCCGCATCACTGCTGATGAGGAACCGCTTAACTGATGGAAGGTCTGTACTGTTCAGAGTATTCGCAGCGCGTCAACGAACCGATCTATGCGACCGCTTCGCGCGCCGAGCTGTGGCTGCTCCTCGAATATAATGGCCGCTGGGAGCCGAAAGCCTTCGAAAACAGCGAACTCCCCGCGCCCGTCAAAATGGTTCTCGCCACTGCCGTCGATCAGCTTCCCCATGCCCGCATCCAATTGATCCGCCAGCCGCTCCATCAAAACGGGCTGGCCTTTTATGTGGCACTGGCCCGCGCGTCCAATCCCGTCTTGTATGAATTTCGCCTCGACTCCTACACCGATCTGCTGGCCTTCGATCTCGCGGGGCTGTACGCCGAAAATCCGATCTACGCAGCCAATCTCCGCGCCGATCCCTTATTTCTGGTCTGTACGCATGGGCGGCGCGACAAGTGCTGTGCGCGGTATGGCATGCCCGTCTACGAAGCGCTGGCCGCGCAGTTCGGCAGTAGCGTCTGGCAGACAACCCACGTCGGCGGGCACCGTTTCGCGGCTAATCTGCTGTGTTTTCCGCATGGACTGTATTTTGGACGTACCGATCCCCGGCGGGCCGAGATGCTGGTGCAGCATTATCGCCGAGGGCAAATTTTGCTGGATCACTTCCGGGGCCGCGCCTGTTATCCTGAACCCGTCCAGGCTGCCGAATATTTTCTCCGCCGCGAAATGGGTCTGACCGAGGTCGATGCCCTGCACCTGGAACAAATGGAATCTATCGAGGAGCAGGTGTGGAACATTACTTTTTCCACGGCGATCCAGGCGCACTACTGCATCGGGATTAAAGCCGAGTCCGATTTCGAAACGTGGACCAGTTGCCAGGACACCGCGCCGTCCCTCACCACCCTTTACCGTCTGACCGACTGTGAGCAGCTCTGAGCCGCTGCGCCAATCCTTATCTTTACCCCATCCTGCTAATCACATCTTTTGAGGCGCAGATCAACGGCTCCTCGTAGGGGCGTGGGCTTGCCCCGCCCGCGTTGCTCCCCTTTCTCCACGCGAGTGGGGATAGGGGTGAACTATACGACACCCAATGTGCGTCAACTTAAGCCGTTTTTCGGCGGAAAATATTCGAAATGCACGCCTTTCGTAGGGGCGCTGCTTGTGCGCCCAAAGCCCCCTTTCTCTACGATAGTGGGGAAAGGGGGGTTGGGGGATAGGGGTGAATATCCTTAACTTGACGCCTATTGGGTGAACTATACGACACCCATTGTCCCCCTATGATCGACTTGTGGGTAATGATAAGCCGCGCGCGGGGAAGGGGGGGATGGGGTAAAAAAATATTGGTGCAGCCCTATTCCTCGTCCTGATGCTGATCTTCCTCTTTCATTAGCGCCGTAAACCGCATAAACGCGCGCTCCTGGGGACTCATATCCGACGGATAAACCGCATCATCATACGCTTCCAGAATACGGTACCCTTCTTTGATATAACTGCGCACGGTATGCGGGCTGAGTCCCATCTCATCCGCCGCGAGTTCGGCGGACATTCCCTCCACCACGCACAATTGCAGCGCCTCCCGGACGCGATCCGTCAGTTCCGGGTAGACGCGCTGTTCGGGCAGCACCACCGACCGGAACAACCGCCCCTCAAACACATCTTTCAGGGCTTCTTTCACGCTGCGTGTCACCACAAAATCATACGCCTGCGCCCACACAATCGCCCACGCCAGCCGGATACGCACCTCGTCGCGCAGCAGATACCCGTTCACGTTGACCTGCGCACAGGCTTTGACCGTTTCCAGGTTCAGGCGGCGATCCAGTACCAGCGTCATCACGTTTGGAATCGTCGTTTCAAGATGCTGCACCAGTTCGGCCAATGCCTGCGGGCTGTCGGCGGCCAAGGTATCGAGCAGCACCACGTTCGGCCACTCCCTCGACGGCGCGTTCTTGACATACTGCCGAACCGCGTCCATCGAATCGGCCAGATGCACAACGCGGGTGCGGCGGTCCCAGGCCAAATAACTGTTAATCGCCTGCCGGGCATAATAATCCGTGTCTAAAATCAGGACTTTGAGATTCGTCTTGCTGATCATAAGATCTCCGCCGCTGTTATCTGAACAATTTCTTTACAATTTTTTAGCTGGGCTTCAATGTCCCAATTGTATGCTGGAAATAAATATTTTTAAATGGAGGAGACCTGTTGCCGTCTCATACTATTGTTTACCTCGAAGACGATCCAGATCTGGCACGGCTGATTACCCTCTCCCTGCGTCCCTGGCCGACCACGATCTATATTGCGCAGGATGGAATTAATGGCCTCAAGTTGATCCGCGAGTATGTTCCCAATTTAATCCTGCTTGATCTCAATCTCCCTGGTCTGAATGGATGGGAGGTTTGCTCCAAACTGGCATCTGATCCTGAATTATCTCAGATTCCCATTGTTGTGCTAACCGCGCTGGATCTGAAAGCGCCGCTGTGCTGCGACCAGATCATCGGTTATATCCTCAAGCCCTTCACCTATATCTCCCTGCGCGAAATGCTCCGCCCCCTGCTGCCGCAGAATTAGGGGCGCACAAAATAGCCCGTCTCATATCACGCTAGCACTTCTCAACTTGACGCCAGCGAACGGGATTTGTACACTCCGCCCCAGATCAGTTTTTGTTGGTAGCTATCCGTTCGACGAAAGCGAAATGGGATGCCGAAACCGCGTATTTTAATGCTGACACCCTATCTGCCCTATCCGCCCACCAGCGGCGGGCGCAGCCGGACCTATAATCTGGTCAAACATCTGCGCGACCGCTACGAGATCACGCTGGTCTGTTTCGGGCGCGCTGAAGAACAGGCTTTTGACCTGTCGCCCATGCGCGATCTCTGCGAACTGGTGATCGTGGATCGCCGCGCCAGCCCCAGCACCCTCCGCGCCGCCCTACTCAGTTTGACATCGATCAAACCCGTCACCATGCGCCTCTACCACACCGCCGAAATGGAGCGTACGGTAGCCGATCTGCTGCCCGACCAAGCGCTGGTCCATGTCGAATCATTTTATATGCTGCCCAATCTGCCCGCTGAGATCGCTATCCCCGTGCTGCTGTCCGAACCGGCGGTGGAATATATCGCCTGGTGGCGTCACGCGAAGGTTGCCAGCCCCTTTTTTATGCGCCCCGCCATTGCCCTCGAAGCCCTCAAAATGCGCCTCTGGGA
>DATAMF010000045.1:0-22028 GCA_036260665.1 Aggregatilineaceae bacterium
ATACTCAACCGGAGCAAATCCATAGGCCTCCGCATAGGCCTCATGCACATGACGCATCACGTCTTCGCGCTGCTCCATTGACAATCCGGTCCAGACTTCGGGTTTCAGGCCCTCAATATCGGCCATCATATCGAAGGCGAGTTGTTCACGCAGTTGACGAATACGCGCCTGCGTTTCGGCTTGCATCTGCTGGTAATCGTCGAGCGTCCCGGCCATTAAATTCTTCCAATAATTCGCACCCGATAGCTCGCCTTCGATGTGGTCCAGAAAACGCTCATTATCCTCAATCATCCCACGCAGGGCGTCTTCCTGATCGATATGATCGCGCCAGCCCACATCAAAGATGATGGAACACTCGCGGTCCAGCTCGCGGAATTTTTCCGCGCCGGTTTGCAGATCGCGCCCGGATTCGCCTACCTCGTCGGCCACAAACTGCATCTGCTGCTCGATCCATGCGGCGCGCGTTTCGATTTCGGCGCGGAAACTGGCCTCGAAGCCTGCACTCAGCAGCGAATTGAGCGTCCGCTTGACATAGTCTAACCCCGCATAGAGATTTTCGGCTTCTTGCCCCAATCGCTGGGCGGTTTGCTCGGCCTGGAAAAAACTAATCAACACATAATCATCGGTCATTCCAATTTCCCTCCACTAGTCGGGGCGCACAAGCGGCAGTTGGGGTTGGAACGATTGCACCATCTGTGCAAACACGGCATCCAGATCGGGGTCATCGTCGGCGGGACGCGTGGCGGTCAGGGTGTAGAGAAGCTGTGCAACCACCACAAAAACCTGAAGTTGCAAAATGCCAACTCCGTTCTGCTGCCATTGATACAGCCGCTGCACGGCGATGCCGCCTTCGGGCGTGTAGTCGTATTCGGTGAGCACCTGATAACCGGGGTACTCTTTTTCCTGGACGTCGCGCGTCTGGGCGGCGACAGCGGTCGCGACAACTTCGGGTTTGACCGGGCGCACAGCTACCGTCAAATTGGGCTGGATGCCCTGGCGCACTACCGGAGCCTGAAAAATGGCCTGGAACTGGGGAGTTGCGCCGACAAACCAGTCGGTTGGCACGTCGATGCGAAAAGCGGGACCTCGGAAATGTTTAAATTCCATAGCTAGAGCCACCCTCCCACAATGCCGCCAAGGTCCGAAGCGACACCCCCGACACCGGATACCATGCCGCTCGCGCCGTTGACAATATCGGACACGGCTTCATCGACATCGAGTTCGATGGAACCGCCGATTTCGCCGCCGATGCCCAGCGCCGCGCCGACCTCAAAATTCATTTTGAAGACGCCTTCCTGAAAACCGAGTTCGCCCGCGGCATTGGCCCCAATGCCAGCGTAAAACGATCCTTTTGCGCCTGCATCAAGCGCGCCGAAGTCTGCCGCTGCCTGACCTTGGACTTTCACCCCGGCGAATGCTTCCGCGCTGGCGCTGGCATACGCCGTCCCGGTGAAGGGATTGATCATCAGGTCACCCTTGCCTGTCATCTCTGCGCCCAAAAAGCCGTTGGCCGCCGCCGACAGACCGCCGTATTGGGCGTTGGCATTGAACTGGGCGAGGTAGGCCGCGCCCTGAAAATTCACATTGCCGACAAGGCCATCCTGGCCGAGGACCAGCGATCCATCGGCCCCGGCGTTCCAACTCAGCAGCGAGGCATTGAGCATCCCATACTGGCCCAGCGCGGTCTGCCCGCTCCAATACGCGCCGCCCACATCGAACAGTGGGCCGTCAAAGAGCGTGAGTGATCCACCGGACAGGTAGGAAGTCAACTGATCCCATGTGATCAGGCCGTTCTGGTAACTGGTGAAAAGTTCCTGTTCGCGGCCCCAGATCATATAAGGAGGGTAGGGCGAATAACCGGACGTCGGGCTGATCCCGATGATGCGGCCCTGGTCATCCAGAATAAATTGGAAACGACGTTCGAGTGTGCCGGAGGTTTGCAGCAGTGCCGCACATTCCTGATCGACTTCATACAGCCGGTAGGCGGCGGTTGCCAGATCGCGCCCGGACTCGTCCACCTCGTCGCGCAGGGTCTGCACCTGCCGCAGCAGCGCGGTGCAGCGGGTTTCAAAGTCGGCGCGAAAGGCCCCTTCAAACCCGGCCCACAATAAATTATCTCCGGTCCGACTGAGATACTGACGGGTCTCATCCAGCGTCCCGGCTTCCTGGACAAGTGCCTGCGCTGTCCGCTCCGCCTGTGAAAATATGATGCTCACATAGTCATCAGTCATGTGTTGGATCCCCCTGAATGTTGTACGTTCAATTAAGGATTATAGGCCGAGACAATGTTTCGGGTCAATTGGCTGGGGACGGCGATTCGCCAGAATGCATTCACCTGCTATAATTGCCGACAATTTGGTTGATTCATTCACCCTTACAAGCGAATAAGTATGTTTGAGTTCTCACTTGAAGCGCAAGACGGCATGGCACGGGCCGGTGTTCTCCAGACACCGCATGGGCCGCTGCCGACCCCCGTCTTTGCGCCCGTCGGCACCCAGGCCAGCGTCAAAGCGGTTGAACCGCGTGAACTGATCGAACTCGGATCAACGTTGGTGCTCGCCAATACGTATCACCTCTACCTGCGCCCCGGCGACGCTCTGATTGCGGAGTTCGGCGGGATTCACCGGTTTATGGCGTGGGATGGGCCGATGCTGACGGATTCAGGTGGATTCCAGGTGTTTAGTCTGAATGAACTGCGCAAAATTGATGAAGATGGGGTGACGTTCCGCAGTCATATCGATGGATCAACCCACCGCTTTACTCCCGAATTCTCCATCCGTATCCAGCACAACCTGGGCGCGGATATTATCATGGCGTTTGACGAGTGCGCGGTCCCAGATGATCGCGCGGCGGTGGTTCCGGCGCTCAACCGGACGCACCGTTGGTTGGCGCGTTGTGTCGAGGAACATGCCCGCAGCGGGGATTTGTCGCGGCAGGCCCTGTTCGGCATTGTGCAGGGCGGAATCTACCCGGACCTGCGCGAAGAGTCGGCGCGCGCCGTGTGTGCTTTCGATTTGCCTGGCTATGCGGTTGGGGGGCTGGCCGTGGGCGAAACGAAGGATCAGATGCATGCCACACTCGACTTCACAACGCCGCTGTTGCCCGCCGACAAACCCCGTTACCTGATGGGTGTCGGCAGCCCCGAAGATCTGATCAATGGCGTGAAACGCGGCATCGATATTTTTGATTGTGTCCTGCCGACGCGGGTTGCACGTCATGGTGCCGCCCTGACTCGGCGTGGTCGCATCAATATGCATAACCAACAATATGCTGCCGATCACGAGCCAATTGAGCCGGGCTGCACCTGTTACACGTGCCGCACGTTCTCGCGTGCGTATGTCCGCCATCTGATCAAAGCCTCCGAGATCCTTGCTCACCAACTGCTAAGTATCCATAATCTGCATGTTCTGCTCACGTTGATCCGTGAGATGCGCGCCGCGATTTTTAGCGGAACCTTTGCGAGTTATGCGGCTGATTTTCTGGCGAATTATCAACCCGTGATTGGAGCGCCTAAAAAAGCACGAGCCGCTCGCTAGTTGGTTAGCGCATTTACAACTTAGCATACCGAAAGGGTCTCAGCGTGGAATTGATAAAAGCCCTTATTTTGGGCATTGTTCAAGGTGCCACTGAATTTTTGCCGATCTCAAGCTCCGGCCATTTGGTGCTCGTACCCTGGTTATTAGAATGGGAAGAACCACCGCTCTATTTTGATGTGATGCTTCACATGGGCACGCTTGTGGCTGTTTTTTTGTATTTCTGGCGCGACTGGCTGACGCTGGCGCTTGCCGGACTGAACGCATTAAAAACCCGTTCGTTGCAAGACCCGAATGCACGTCTTTTGTTGTGGATCGTCATAGGCAGTATCCCCGCCGCGCTGGCTGGTGTTCTTCTCAACGACTTTTTTGAATCGCGCTTTATGGATGCGCCAATGGTTGCCGTGGAACTCATGATCACGGGAGCCATCCTGGTCTGGGCAGAACGATATACCCGGCGGCAGCCGGTGGTCGATGACGATTCCATGCATCATATTGGCCTCCTCAATGCTTTTATCATTGGCATCGCCCAGGCGATTGCTATCCTGCCCGGCATTTCGCGGTCGGGCACCACCATTTCGGCAGGCATGTGGCGCGGTTTGCCCCGTTCCGTCTCAGCTCGATTCAGCTTTTTGCTCTCCACGCCCGTTATTTTTGGGGCCGGACTATATGAGATCGCCAAATTGGCGACGAGCAGCGAGCCGATGGGGGACAACATGCTGCTGCCGATGGTGGTGGGTACGCTCGCCTCAGGGATTGTGGGATACCTGTGCATTTGGTACTTGATTCGCCTGTTGCAGCGGCGGAGTCTGTACGGGTTTGCAATTTACTGCGCAGTCTTTGGCATGCTGTGTCTGCTGGTCGCCCTCTTGCGTTGAGAGAGTGGGGATGAAGCGGGCCAAACAGACGATAGTTATTTTAAGTTTGGCGCTGGCAAGTTGTCGGGGGCCGACCTATACACCTACCGCCACGCCCGAAGTGTTGAGCGTGCGTATGTTGGCGTCTAGCTCGACCTATCCGCTGCTGCAAGAATTGGCGGAAGGGTATGATCAGCCCGGCATTTTGCTCACGGTCCACAGCACCAGCACCAGTTGGGATAAGATGATGATCCAACTGGCGGCGGGGGAGTATGCGCTGACCACCTATTACCCGTCTGACCAAGCGTTGTGGATTGCCCCGATTGGACAGGATGGGCTGGCTGTGATTGTCCATCCGTCCAATGGGGTGCCCGCACTCAGCCTGGAAGATCTGCGCTTGATCTTTCAGGGACGGGTGGTGAATTGGGGGGAGGTGGGCGGGCCGGATGTCCCCATTCAGGTGATCAGCCGCGAGGAAGCATCGGATACGCGCCTGTTATTGGATGAACGGGTGATGGGTGGGCGGCAAACGACACTCGCCGCGCGATTGGCGCTCTCGGATGACCGGATGGTGGAAGCGGTGGCAACCACGCCCGGCGCGGTGGGGTATATCAGTGTCGGGCAGATCAACACGCAGGTGCGGGTCGTGCCGCTGATGAGCGAAGCGGGCCAGGACCCGGTCGCGCCGAACGCGGATACTCTTCGCGCCCAACTCTATCCGTTGTCTAACCCAGTGGTAATCGTGGGAGTGCAAGCACCCGCGGCTGACAGCGCCTATGGGCAGTGGTTCGGCTGGATGCAAAGCGAAGCCGGTCAGCAGATTGTGGCCCGGCATTATACGCCTCTGGCAAAATAGACGAAGGGTTTCGTTGTAAATCTGTTGGAAATTGATCTGCACAGACTGCGAAGTTGGAATATAATAGTGCGTGTCACAGCAGTGTGTTGTCCTGTCGCCTGTTTTTGGGGCGCTAAATTTACCAACTAGATTGGAGACGCTCATGAAGAATCGCATCATAGTTTTACTGATCGTCCTTGCACTTTCGTTGTTTAGCGGTTTGGGGCTGACCGCTGCGCAGGAAAGCGCCACACTGAAGGCTATTGCGTTAACAGCCACTCCCCTCCTTTCGGCTCCCAGCGCTGATGCAGAACCCGTACTGGGCGAAGATGGGGCAACCCCGGTTGAAGTCGCGGCGAATGAAGTCGTGCTGGTCCTGGGTACCGATGGCACGATGGCCTTCCTGGAAGTTGAAGCGGCGGGCGGTACGGGCTATGTTCCGGCGGAAAATTTTGTCGTTTTCAGCCCGGCAGCGCTGGCCACTAAAGCACTTGTGACGAGCGGCGAAGCTAACCCCAAAGCTCTCTTTGCTGCTCCCGATCTCGCATCTGAATATCTGGGCGCGGTGCCCGCTAACTCGGTCGTGTCGATTCTGGGCACCACCGGTGAATTCGTCTACGTTGTGGGTGCTGACGGCCTCGCTGGTTGGTCGGTTGCCTCGGCTTACGAACCATTAGCTGCTGACGCGTATCTGGCAACGGTGGCGCTGAACAGCAATCCTGAACTGGGCATTTTTGCGGAAGCGAATGTCACATCTGATATCGTGACCAGCGTGGCGAACGGCGCGTGGCTGTATGTGACTGGCCCGGCTGAAGGTCAACTTTCGCCGGTTCTGACGCAGGATGGTCTGACGGGCTATGCTGTGACCAGCGATCTGTCCCCGCTGCCGATGGTGATGGTCGAAACCTCCGTCAGCCAAGCGCAGGCTGGCATTTATGCCGAACCGAACCAGACCGCCGAAATCCTCGGCACGCTGGGTAACGCGGAAGTGCTGTACTATGTTGAAGCTGTGGATGATTATTGGACGCACGTGTATTCACCGGTTCTCGGTGACGCCTATGCGCTCAATGTCAACCTTGGCACACCGTTCGCTGTTGCAACCGTCGAAGTGAACGCGGCCAACGTGCGCGCTTGCGACAACTCCGATACCTGCGACGTGATCACCCAACTGAATGCCGGCGACAAAGTGATTGTCACGGGCACGAATGCGGCGGGTGATTGGGTGTCGGTCGTCGTGCCATTTGACCAGATTCTCTATCCCTATCGCGGCGTCAATGGCTGGATGGCGAACTTCCTGTTCGAGTCTGCACCGGGCGAACTGAGCTTCGATCCGTCCGTTCTGGCAGCGCAGTAACTGCATTCTAAAAATGGGGGGGCGAGACTAATCTCGCCCCAACATCATGCTGACCCGCCTCGTTTGTTTACTTCTTTGGCTCACCCCTCATTTTTCAACGGATGCAGTTCGCCAGACGCTCGTGGCCCAACTGGGCGATGTACCGGTGCTCGCGCTGATTGTGGAAGCGCCGCTGCTGCTCAACCCAAACACCGATCCGGCGGATGCGGACTGGTCGGACATCGGACTGCTGGTGACATCAGAACTGACGGCTGCCGCATACCCGGCGTGGATCGACGCTGCCGAGGAAGCAGGAGTCCCAGTTTTTCTCATCCCGGCGATTCACAGCCTGGAAATGTGGCGCACCACGGCGCTGGGGTTGGGGCAGGCGGCGGGGCAGGAGTCCCATGCACAGCATCTGATTCAACGGTTGGATCGGCGGATCAGCGTGGTGCAGATCCGGGCGCAGCGGTTGGATGCGCCGGTCCGTGTGCTCGTGATCACACCAGAGGCGTACACCTTCGGGCGCGACACGATGATCACGGAACTGATTGAACTGGCTGGCGGAATCAATGTCGCGGCGGCGGCGGGATTCGAAGATTACCGCCAGATCAACGATGAGACGGTTCGTGATTTGGCTCCTGATGTAATTCTGCTCACGCCCGGTTGGGCGGTAGTGGGTGATTTTGCCGCTTATGACAGTGCGCGCGTTTTCCGACTGGCCTTTAATCCGACGTTGCCGCATGACCCCGGCGCGGCGCTGCTGTGGTTGTCGCTTGCCTTCCCGACGCATTAAACTTTAATCACAACAACTGAACGATTTATATACTTGACGATGTAAAGGCAAGTTGTGACATGCGATTCGCTCTTAACAGCCTACGTGCCCGGATTTCGCTGATTGTTCTGCTCAGTTTTTTGCCTGCCTTTGTGCTTATTATTTGGACGGCTGAAGATCAGCGGCGGGTAGCGATTGAAAAAGCCGAGGCTGATGTTTTAAACCTGACCCAGATTATCACCGCCGACAACAAACAATACATCAGCAGTACCTATCAACTGCTGACTGCATTTTCCCAGTTGCCAGCCGTTCGTAATCGGGACTCAGGCGCTTGCAGCGCGCTGTTTGCGGATCTGTTAGACGATTACACGAGCTACAGCAATTTCGGAGCGGTCGATACGGCTACTGGTGTCTCATTTTGCAGCGGTCTTCCGATGGAGAAACCCATTGATGTGTCTGAAACCGCGTGGTATCAGAAGGTGCTTCAGACACAGGATTTTCTGGTCAGTGAATACCGGATTGGCCTGCTGACCGGCTTGCCTACCCTGACCATGGCGCTGCCGGTGCGGGATGACCAGGGCAGCATGCAGGCCGTGGTGACAGCCAGCCTGTCGCTGCGCTGGTTGGACGCATCGCTGCAAGAGGCGGACTTACCTTCCGATACCACGATCACACTGCTGGATAAAGACGGCATTGTGCTGGCCCGGCATCCTGGTCCCAATAGCTGGATTGGCAAGCCGTTTTATAACCAGGACCTTTTTAAGATCGTACAGAAAAAAGAACGGGGCACCACGCGCGCACCAGACGCGGAAGACACGCCGCGACTGTATGGTTTTTCACATATGGGTCCGGCTGAAGGGCAGATCAGCGTGGTGGTCGGGTTTCCTGAACGCCGCATTTTGGCCGATGCGAAAGCGATTCGCAACCGGAATATTGCGACCCTGGTCGGCATTTCGTTAACGGTGATCGTCTTGACCTGGATCGGCAGCAGTGTGGTGCTGCGCCCGATCAAATCGCTCATCGAAACGAGCCGCCTAATTGCAGCAGGTGAATTGAAGTCGCGCACGAAACTCAACACGAACATTGTGGAGCTTGAACAACTGCTGCATGCATTCAATGAGATGGCGAATTCGGTTGAAAAAGAAGCATCCGCGCGAATGGACGAACTGGCCGCGACGAATGAACAACTGCGTTACGAGATTGATGAGCGCGCGCAGGCTCAGGCCCAAACTAAAATTTTGCAGGAACTCACCGCCAGCCTCTCCGAGGCGGTCACATCGGAGCAGGTGGAAGCGGTGGTGGTCGATAAAGGACTGGTCCCGGTGGGGAGTCATTTTTCGGTCATTGCGCTTTATGACGAAAACACAAGCCGCCTGAAGTTACAGACAAAATATCCGGTTCCGCCGGAGATTGAAGCAGAAGTCCGCGAGATGGAATTGAATACCGCGACGCCGCTGACGGAATCGTTCGTGGAAGACAAGACGATTTGGGTTGAAAACCTTCAGGATTATGAACAACGCTATCCGATTCTGTTCCAACGTATCCAGCCGATTTGGAAAACCCAGTCGTTTGCCTGTTTGCCGCTGTGGAGTGGCAAGAAAAAACTCGGAGGTATGTTGGTGTCTTTCCCGGCTCCGCGCTCCATGGATGCGGCGTTCCGTGTGCTGTTGACCACGATCGCCGATTATTGTGCCCAGACGCTGGATCGGGCGCGGCTTTACGAAGAACAGATCGCGGCGCGGGAAGAGGCCGAACGCGCGACTCGGCGGATCACGTGTATCCAGACGGTGACGGCGGCGCTGTCGGATGCGCTAACGCGGGAGCAGGTGGCTCAGATTGTGGTGAATCAGGGAATCGCAGTATTGGGAGTACAGTCAGGCGCGTTTTATTCGCTCCATGAGAACCGGTTTGCGCTGGTTTACCACTCGCCCAATCTCAGCGAGGCACCGGAGAACGATCCGTTTTCGACTGCTGTAGTTTCCCCCTTCACTGAGGCGGTTGAACAGAAAAAAGTATTCTGGATTCGTTCGTCGGGGGAATTTCGGGCGTTATTCCCGGATATGCCGCAGTTCGCGCCCTTGTATTCGGGCGGCGGCGCGATTTTACCGATCATGATTCGGGATGAAGTCGTGGGGGTGGTGCGCTTTAATTTTGCGGACGCACACGCGTTTGATGAGGATGATCGGTTGCTGTTGGTGTCCATTCTCCAACAATGCGCCCAGGCACTGGAACGAGTCGAACTGGCGGAGCAGGCCACGCAGTCTGCCGCGTTTGAGGAACGCCAACGGCTGGCCCGCGATCTGCATGATGCGGTCAGCCAGACACTTTTTTCTGCGACGACCATTGCTGAGTCGCTGCCGCGCCAATGGGATCGCTCGCCTGAAAAAACCCAGAACCGGCTGGGCCAGGTGGTGACACTGAACCGCGCGGCGATGGCCGAAATGCGCGCCCTGCTGCTCGAACTGCGCCCGGATGCGATTGGTAAAACGGAACTCAAAGTGCTGCTCAGCCAACTGATCGACGCGGCAAAGGGGCGCAAACATATCAAAGCGCAGTTGAACATCCGTGGAACTGAAAACAACCTCCCACTCGATGTGCATATCGCTTTTTATCGCATCGCACAGGAGAGCATCAATAACATTCTGAAACACAGCCAGGCGACTCAATTCAGCGTCGATTTGGATCAGGGGCAGGATGCGGTGCGGTTGATGATCACCGACGACGGGCACGGGTTTGATCCAGAGGAGGAACGGGCGGGTCTGGGGATGGGGAATATGCGCGAACGGGCAGCCGCGATCAACGCGATGCTTGAAGTGACTAGCCAGCCCGCTCAAGGCACGCAGGTGCGGCTGGCATGGGAGTGGGACACATAGGGGTTTATCAACACTTCATACTGAGTGCCGCGCTTCGCCGTCGCTACTTTCTGCCCACCAGCACCTTGGATGAGCTGCACAAAACAGCGGTGAAACTGGCCCGGCTGGTTGGACTGCGCATTCTTTTGTTTGTGATTGAGTTTAAGTTAGGACCAGCGTACTACGCAACCTTTTGCATGATTTCCAGTCGGTACAAGTAGAAGTACGGACAAACTAGGAGATCAGCATGAAAATCAAAATGCGTTATGGGTTGCTGTTGGGGTTGTTGGTAAGCATGGTGCTGCCATTGTCGGTGGTCATCGCACAGGAGAGTATCCAAACCTCCACGCCGCTTCAGGATAAGCTCGAAGTGGTCGGTACGCTGGACGAGATGGGGACTGATTTTGTGGTGGTGAGCGGGTTGACCTTCGATACGACCAAGGCCGAGGTCGAAAGTGGTTTAGTTGTGGGTGATGTGGTCAAGGTGCATGCCAGCCTCGCTGACGATGGCTCTTGGATCGCGCTTGAAGTCAGGCACGAGGATGACTCGCACAGCGGCGATGATCTATCCGATGGAATGGAAGTGATCGGCGCAGTGGATGCACTCGGCAGCGATACGATTACCGTCGCCGGGATCGTGTTTGATACGACGCAGGCGGAAATCAACGGCACCTTGCTGGTGGGCACCGTGGTCAAAGTGCATGCCAGCCTGAACAGCGCCGGGGTTTGGGTGGCGCGTGAAGTTGAGCTGCACTCCGAAGACGAGTCTGGTCATGATATGATGGATGATTCCCATCATGACGGCAGCGAGGACGATAGCAGCAGTGACACGATGGACGACTCCGGCGATGATGATTCCGCGCACGAGGACTCGCATCATGAAGACTCTCATCATGAAGATCACGACAGTGGTCACGACGACTAATTTCTAACGAGGCGGGAGGTTGCGTATACCTCCCGCCTCTATGCTGTGGATGGACTATGCTGCTGCTACTTTTGCTGGCTTTGCCAGACCTGCCGCTTGAAGATGAACTGCTCCAACGTGCCCGGATTGGCGATCAAGCCGCCATTGCGGAAATCTATGAGGCTTTTTTTGATCCGATCTACCAGTTCATCCGCTGGCGGGTGAACGATCCGGGGGTGGCCGAAGACCTGACCAGCGACGTGTTCATTAAACTGCTCGCCGCGCTGCGCGGACAGCATGCTCCTGTCCAGACTTTGCGGGGGTGGTTGTTTCGGGTGGCGCGCAATGTGCTGCACGATCATTATCACCAGACGGTAGCGATGGACGAACTGGACGAGAACTTCCCAGCCCCGTATGATACCGAAGTTCAATTAATGCGCACCCTCGATGCTGAACGCGTGCGGGAGGCGGTGCGGCGGCTGGCACCCGATCAGCAGGAGGTGCTACTTTTGCGCTTTGCTCAGATGCTTAGTTTGCAGGATACCGCCCAGGCGATGGGGCGCAGTCTCAACGCGGTGAAGTCGCTCCAATTCCGGGCGATTAATACCCTGCGACAAGCCCTGGCGGAAAATCAAACGGAGGCGCGATATGGCTCAACCTGATCTGATTGATGCGTTTGATGACTGCATCGAACGGTTGCGGGCCGGTCAGAGCATCAATGACTGTCTGCGCGCCTATCCTCGCTATGCCGTTGATCTGCGCGTTATGCTGGAAGCGGGACTCGCCGTGCAGCGGGCGAATCCTGCTGTATCCGCCGCCGCGAAAGCGCGGGTACGAGCGCGCGTCATGCAAGCGTCGTCCACCATGCCGCCTGCACGCCGTTCCCGCCCCTGGATGGCCGCCGCCGCCGCCCTGATTGCTGTTGCAGCGGCCATATTCATTCTGCTCAATCGGGAGGATAAGGGACTGCATACGGTGCCGTTGGCGTCCGTGACAGTGAGCGCTACCGCAACAGAGACGCCCAGCCTAACCGCTTCACCTACGAGCACCCGCACCCCATCGCCCAGTCGCACGCCGAGTCCTACCGTGACCATATGCGTACCCACTCCTCCGGCGGGGTGGGTGAATTACACGATTCAGTTCGGGGATAATCTCCCGGCGATTGCGCTGGCGCACAACGTTTCGACTGAACAGTTGATTGAGGTCAACTGCATCATTGATCCCAACGCGCTGATCGCGGGTACATCCATTTTTGTTCCCCCAACGGTCGTTCCACTGGCTCCGCAATCCACACAAGATTCAAGCGGTTCAAGCGGCTCCGACGACAACGAGGATCACGGCGAATCGGACGATCATAGCAGCTCGGATGACCACAGTGGTTTGGATGACCACAGCGGCTCGGATGACTGAACACGGTTTCGTGCTGAGTACACCTTGCTATAATAAACTATAGCAACCACTCAGAAAGGATTATTTGATGTACAGACGTTATCTCGCTCTGATCGTGACCGTTTTACTTTTGGCTCAGCCGTTGGCGCTTGCCCATGGACAGGATGGCGGCTGGACGCCCGAAGAACAGGCCGCGCTGGATGATGTGGCGGCGGCGTTCGCTAACTTTATGGCGCTGGACAGCTATACGGCGAATGTGGCTCAGGATGTCGAGCAGTACATGGAAATCCCCATGATGGGCAGCGATTCGATTACGACCACCACTACGATTGATACCGCCGGCACCATCGAAGCGGGGCAGCCGGCCATTGACAACCAGCACCTTGTTATGACGGAAAAAATTACACAGGAATCCGGGGGCACTGGGGCGTCCGCGCCGATGGTGGTTGGCCCGATTGATCTCGAAATGATCGTGGTAAATGATCGCATCTACCTGAAAATGGCTCTGCCTGAGGAATTATCCGGTTATTACCCAGAGGACTGGCAGGATATTACCGAAGGCGCGGATATGTATCCGGGCATGGAGATGTTCGACTTTAAGGCGATGCTGGAATTGAGCGGCAATTTCGGCGAGGATTACGTGAATAACCTGATGAATGCGACGACAGGCATCGAAATTCTGGGACAATCCGATCTGGATGGTCGCACGGTCAACCGTTACCGCCTGACGCTGGACATCCAAAAAGCGCTCGAAACGATTGGCGCGTCCAGCCTGGAAAGCATGTTCAATAATACGGACCAGATGCCCTTCGATGTGGGTCTGTTCATCGATCTGATTTATGGGAGCGAGAACACTACATATACGATTGAGCTGGCGGTTGGGGCCGATGATCAACTGCTGTACAGTTTCGTGCAGACGATGTATTTTGATGTGGTGCTCACGTCGGATGTGATCACCGATCCCCGCCTGGCGGGATATACGATCAATTTCAACCAGAATTATATGCAGTCGATCAAACTGCAAACGATGAACGAGCCGGTTAACATTACCGCCCCGCCGCTCGCTGAATAATCTTGCAGACTGCCCCCTTTCCCGCAAGAAAGGGGGTGTTGACTCGATTTTGCTTTCCTCCTACACTAAAATTACTTGCACAACATCCTTCCCCACCGCATTCTCAAAATTATGAGGAGACATACAACCATGTGGCGCATTATTTGTGTGGTGGCTGTATTCCTGGTGTTGGTGCCGCCGGTGCTGGCTCAGGGCGGCGATGAATTAACCGAAACATTCACTTTTCCCGGCGGCGGATTCAGTTTCAGCCATCCGGCGGGTTGGGTCTGCACCGATGTGGATCCATCTATGCCGGATTTAGTGACGTGTTTCAGCAGTCAGGAGACGTATGATGCCCAAACGAGCGACGAGATGCCGCCGCTCGACCCCGGTGAGATGGGATTTTCCTTTAACGGGCCGTCGTTTTTGGTCTTTTTTGAAGCGATGGGCCTGCCTCAACCCACCAGCGCTGAAGAGGTTCTGGCTGTCTTCGCGGTAGATGACGAATCCAGCGGCACAACCTACAGCGAAACGGAAGCGATCACGGTAGGCGAATGGTCCGGCTTGCAGGCGCAGTTCACCCAAACAGTGGGCGATGGCGTGATGGTTGCGCTTGATATGGACGGGAAGCTTGTCATCCTATATGCGATGACGGCGAGCGGGGAGTTTGAAGATCACGCGGACCTGATCGACGCGATGATCGCGTCTGTGGCCTACGGCGAACCGGAAGGCGACCTCACCTTTACCTCGGAAGATGGCCGATTGCAAGTGACGTATGAGGCGGGACTGTATATTGATGACCTGTGGACCGGGGAACTGCTGATCGCCGACCAGCGCGCGACGTATGAAACGGTGCTGTCACGCGAAGCCGTGCCCAGCGGCAGTTTTCTGATCCAGATCCACACGCCGGAATCGGACTATTTTGGCGATTGGTTGGAGGATGATGCTGTGGGTGCGGACGCGGTGGAGCAGGTGCTCACCCAGTTTTTGCATAATTACCTGGAAAAAACGCTTTCTGACCCGGTAGCGGTGACGGTGGGCGAGTATGAAGGCGTGCGCGTCGATTATACAACTCCGGTTCATGATGGGTATGTGCTGGCGCTGGATCAGAATGGCGCGCGGATCATCGTGCTGGTGAGCACCGCGCCGGGCGAATTGGTCGATCATGAAGAGCTGATCACGAAAATTCTGGAGTTCCTCCAGTACACGCCGCTCGAATGATGTGAACCGGTTTTTTTTCGCTATAATCAACCTCCGCATTCCATCCCATTCGCGGGGGTTTTTGTTGCATGACACGACATCCAAAACTGGCTTTAGGCTTAATCTTCGCGCTGGCGCTGCTGGCGCGGTTCGCACTGATCGCGATGTTGTATACGCCGGATTTAACCCGGTTCCAGTCGGGGGACTGGGAGCTGTACCGGATCGGGGGCGAGTATATTCGCGCCGAGGGGGATTTCAGCAACAGCCTGTTTTTGCTGCGGCCCCCGCTGTTCCCGGTCCTGATCGCGCTGCTGGACGGTGATGGCCAGGCGGTGCTGTATACCAATGTGATCATCGGCGCGGCGATGGCTCCGCTGGCGGTGCTATTCGCGCGGCAGGTCAAGCTGTCGATGGGTGCGGCGCTGGCGGTGGGCGTGATCGTCGCACTGGACCCGGCGAATATCGCGTATTCCGCATGGCTTGGTGCCGAACCGCTGGCGAACACGATGTTTATGATCATGCTGGTGGCGCTGCTGCACGCGGTGGTGTATGCGGATGGGTGGCGGGCGCTGGCGTGGGCGGCGTTGGCCGGAGTCGCGCTGTCGATGTCGGTGTGGTCGCGCCCGGCGGCCTATTTGATCTGGACGGGATTGTCCGTGTGGCTGGTGTTGGTCTACCGCCGCAAATGGATGGTGATTGCGGTTTATGCACTGGTGAGCGTGATCGGGATCGGCGCGTGGGTCGTGCATAATGGGCGCGTGTTCGATAATTACACAGTGTCATCGGTGGGCGCGTACAGCATGCTGTATTACCGCGCGGCGTCGGTGGAACACTGGGGTTCTGGCGATGATATGGACGCGGTGTATCTGCGGCTGGCGGCGCGCGTCGAAGAAAAGATGGGGCGCGATCCGTCGAAGGTCAATGATCTGACGCGGCATACCCATTATGCCGGATCGTCCGAACTGACCGATGCGATGATGGAAACGGCGCTGGAAACATTCAAAAAATATCCGGCGGCGTATGTCTTCACCATTCCGATTGGGCTGGGGCGGATGTACGGCTTTTCGAGCCAGATCCCGAACTGGATGCGGCCCCTGGAAGTACTGTGGAATCTGGTATTTGTGGCGGGGACGGCTGTGGGTCTGGGGTATGCCTTCCGGCGGCGGGAGTGCCTGCTGTTGTGGATCACGGTGTTGGTGTGCGGCTATTACACCGTGGGGACCCTCGTGGCGCAGACATCGGGAATGGATGCCCGGATGCGCACCATGTTGGCCCCCCTGATGGCGGCGGCGCTGGTCTACGGCGTGATCGCCTTCAGGACTCAGCGGCAGGGCGCGGTCTGAAGCGGAAAATACGCCCCTCCTGCACCGACAGATAAATCCAGCCGTCGGCGCTGATGGTGATGTCAGATGGATGGTAGGGGTAAAAGCCGCGTCCCGACAGCGAATAACCGGCCAGATTGGGCACCGGTTCCGGCGGCGCGGACGTGGGCGCGATGGGATCAGTGTTGCCATTGGGTGCGCCGTTCGTAAAGCCAACCGTGGTTAGCAGATAGCCGCTCGGCTCCACTCGATTCCAGGAGCCACCGAGCGCCACGATCAGATCGTCCTGCCACATGGGGAACGCGTCGCTGGGATAAAAGGCAATGCTGGAAATGCCGCTCTGTGACGGAAACGTGAAGCGGGGCAGGGCGGTATCCGCGCCGCCGGGATCGGAGGCTGGGAAACCGTAATTCGCGCCCGGTTCGAATAAATTCAACTCATCCGGCGGACCATCTAACCCCGTGCCAGATGGCATAATGCCCTGATCCGCGATCCACAATTCGCCGGTGGTCGGGTTCCAATCAAAATCGGCGGGATACCGTAAGCCGGTGGCCTCGAAACGTTCGTCGGTGCCATCCAGCGCATAACTGAGCAGCGTGCCCAGCCGGGGATCGGTGGGCCTACAGGCGTTGCAGCCCGCGCTAACACCGACATACAGCCGGTTATCAGGCCCGATTGCGATGCCCGCAATGGGAAGATTGGGGATTAGAAGGGTGGGGTCCGCGGCGGGATCGTCCAGCCGGAACACGCCGTTCATCGCGGCGATGAAGACCACATTCTCATGCAGTGCGAGGCGGGTGGGCCGCGTCAGGCCGTCCGCGTACAGGGTTGGATCGTCCATATAACCGTCGCCGTTCGCATCCTGCATCTGCCAGATTTCGCCAAACGCCGGGCGCACAAAATAGAGCGTCCCGTCCGTCGCAAACGCGAGGCCATCCAGGGCAGGAACAGCTTCGGGCGGGGTCACATGGTCGTAGACGACTTCGATACAAACTTCATGGATGTTGTGATAGGGTCCCCAATAGATGTGATGGCAGGGCGGGCCTTCGGCTTTGAGTAACGTAAAGGGTCGGGCGTGGGATACCTGGGGTGTCTCACTCTCACAGGCGGACAAGAACGGCAGCAGGACGATCAATAGAATGGAAACACGTCGCATGATAGTTACCAGCGCAGCACCACTTCGATCAGCGCCGCGTTTTGTCGGTCAGACAGCAGGGTCATAAGATCTCTTTCTTTATTTTAAGTTTATAAGGGCATTATATTCCTATCTGGAATGAATACAAGAGAATCATTACGGGGCATCTTCCGTTTCTTACCTCTTTTTCACCCCCCGCTTCAGGAATGCTGCGCGTGGAAATGAAACGGCTGGATATTTTGAGAAAGCCGGAGTACGAGCGGAGCGGCACCCATGGTCGCTCCGCTTTTTTGAGACGGGAGGCAGCCCTTTAAGGCATGGGGACTCCGTAGACATTGATATTTGCCAATCCGTTCACTGTGGAAGCGATCAGTAAGAGCTTGCCGTCGCGGCTAAATATTGGATTGTAGGCCGCCGCTGCATTGTCAACGTCAAGCGTTGTGATCTCCGTTCCATCGGCAGCTTCACGGATCGATACGGTTGATCCCGCACTTTGTATTGCGACAACCACCGTCGAATCAGGGCTGAAGCCTACTTCCCACGAGGCACAGTCATCGGCAGGTAGCGTGAACTGGCTCGTAACTGATTCCATGTTCACCACCGCTACCGGGCTAAGACACGACACCATACCCGCGAGTGGGTTCAGCGAGGAGAAATAGGCCAGACGCCCGTCATCGCTTACGCCCATCAAAATATTGCTGATGTCCGAATGGGCGCTGGTTTCCCCCGTTTCGACATCCAGCACTTGAAGACCCGCATCCGATGCATTGGGGGACATCGGCCCCAGCCATTCGGCTGACGAATAGCTTAATTGGGTTCCATCGGGGCTGAAAAACATTTGCCCGATAATGGCGTCTTCAACTTCAAATGTATCCTGATCGCTCATGGTGGCTAACTCCACCAGGTGGATCACGGAAGGGCCAATGTGGTATCCATTCCAGGTTCCATCACTGACGGACTCAGCCGAGCTAGCGCTGTAGGCCAAGCGAGTGCCATCCGTGTTCAGCGCGACGCCTGCGCCCATGATCCCAGCGACCTCAAGCGAATTGATCTCAGGTGTATCTCCACCATCAAAATTGATCACAAAGAGCTTGTTGCCACCCAGTCCAGTAGTGTTCGCCGTCAGCACGCCGCCGTCAGCGCTAAAGGTTGGATTTGAGACGCTTTCGCTGATCAGATACTCGCCCCTTTCCCCTGTGCTTATATCGAGCATCTGTAATCCAGCGCTATCGATCACAGCGATTTTTTCCCCATCAGGGCTAATTGCGAAACTAACCCACTCGCTGTTTATTTCGAAGCTGGTGATTAGTTCTAACTGATCGATATTCTCACTTGTAATTGGTGCAAGCGCTTCTAAATTGATGTCACTTTGGGCGAAACTCAGAGTGGTACTTAAGAGGATAAAAGAAATGAACAAGGCTACGGTTATTAAAATTTTTACACGTAACATCCATATTCCCCTTTGCATTTTTAGCTTCAATTGACATTATATTCGTATCTGTTAATAGACACCAATTCAGAATAACACACAGTCTTCAATTATTTGTTTTCGCCCTTGCCCTCACCCCTTGCTTCAGGAATAATCGTCAGGTTGATAAGGAGTTCATCATTTATGCGTTATTTCCTCACAGGCGGAACCGGTTTCATCGGCGGTGAAGTGGCCCGCCAACTGCGCGCCGCCGGACATGATGTGATCGCCCTGATCCGTTCGCCTCAAAAAGCCCAACCGCTGATTGATCTCGGCGTGACGCCGTGCCAGGGCGACATCACTGACCAGGCCAGTATGCGCGCTGCGATGTCGGGCGTGGATGGCGTGTTTCATATCGCGGGCTGGTACAAGATCAGCGAGGGCACGCGGCAGGAAGCGGAAGCGATCAACATTCGCGGGACGCGCGCGGTTTTCGAACTGGTGCGCGATCTGCGGATTCCGAAGGCGGTATATACCAGCACCGTTGCCGTCTACGGCAATACCCACGGCGTTGTGCCGGACGAAAATTTTACCTTTGCGGGCGGCAAGTTCACCAACGAATATGAGCGCACCAAGTGGATCGCGTACCATCAGATCGCGCTGCCCATGATCCACGCAGGACTGCCGCTGGTCGTGGTGCTGCCCGGAGTCGTGTACGGCCCTGGCGATCCGAGTCTGCTGCACCGGACGCTGATCCAGTATATGTTCCGCCGCCTGCCCGCCGCCCCGAAAGGTACCGCGTATTCCTGGTCACACGTGGAAGATATCGCGCGCGGGCATATTCTGGCGATGGACAAAGGCACCCCCGGCGAAAGTTACATCCTCGGCGGGCAGATTTACACGGCGCTTGAGGCGCTCAAACTGCGCGGCGATGTCAGCGGCATTCGCCCGGTGCCGATCCATTTTGGGCCGGGCATGTTCAAACTGGTAGCTGCTGTGACGAGTATCCTAGAGAAATTTCTCCCGATTCCAGTGTATTATCGATCAGAGAGCTTGCATACATTCGGTGGTGTCACGTATATTGGCAATGACGCCAAAGCACGCCGAGAACTGGGTTACACCGAGCGCCCACTGTTGGACGGTCTGCGCGAAGTTGCCCGCCAGGATATGGAGCAAAAAGCATGAGTCGTGAAACGCGCGAAACCTTAGAAAGCCTGTTAGGAAACGTCACTGATGAAGAGTTGGAAAACCTGCGCGATGCCATCCTGCGCGAAGAAGGACGCCGCCGTTCGCAGTATCGCCTGAATCTCAAAGCGCCCTATCCGCCCCTGTTGCCTGAAGAAACCAAAGACGGCAGTCCGGTGGCGCGCTGGGCCAAACTGCTGGCCTGGGATGCCAAAGCGGAAAATGTGCCCCCGGCAAAGGGCAAACGCGGGGTGTCGATTCGGTTGCAATATACCAGCGCGCGCCCCGACGGAAAACAGGCCGGGATTCTGCTTCAGGAAGCGCTGGTCGAGGCCGGGTTACTGCTGGGGCGCACACCGGAATGGATGGACGCTACCACCACCGAGGTCAATCTGGCCGATCAGGATGCAGTCCAGATCGAACTGTGGGACAAACCAGGCGAGGGGTTGTGGCTGTAGCTGTTTCCCCTGACCCCTGCTGGCGCTGCCCGGTTGACCGACTATTAACAGTCTATTCCGGCTTCTGCGCGACAAAAACGACATGGCCGGAATAGTCGTGCTGCACATCAAAGGGCGACATGTCCGGATTCAGCACCGCCATCACGCGGAAGCCGGCCCGCTCCAGAATGGCGATCACGCCTTGCGTGGGATAGCCGCGCTCAATATGCTGTTCATCCTGCCGCTGCCACAAGCCGTTCTGCCGCCGCCAGACTAGAAAATTCTGGGTGCTGCTCAACGTTTCATAGCTAAAACTATTGCGCCCAATGACCATCAGATTTTCGTTGTTGTCGTACAACACGCGGTCACATTCCCCGATCTCGTCGGCCAACCCGCGAATCGTGCGCATATCGAAGATAAACAGGCGGCCTGGGTCCAACGCCTGTTTGATGCGGGTAAATGTCGCTTCCAGCTCGCGCAGACTTTGGATCGCGTTTAATACACAGCCCGCCGTCACTACCATATCCACCGGGCCAATCGGGGATTCCAACTGCCGGATGTCCATCTCTACAAAATCGGGCGGCTCGAATGACACCTCATCCCGCTCCTGGATCGAAGCACGCGCTTGTTGCAGCATATACGGGCTGTTGTCGATCCCCACTGTATAATAACCTTGCTGCGCCAACCACCACGACGTGACTCCGGTCCCACAGCCGAGATCGAGGATTCGCCGCCCGGCCCAATCCATCGATTGAGCATACGACACGTAATACGGTAAATGATCCGTCGCGTATTGAGCTAACCCCGCCTGATTATAGATGGGGGCCAGCGCCGCATAACTTGGAACTAAAAAAGGCATTTTCTCAGACATGCTCCCTCCTACCCTTTATTTTACCGCTTGTCTTTTATCTGTGTCTAATGTACCCTCGATTAGGTTTTGAGTCAGGAGAGGGGAATTTATGTTAAAAGCCGTGCTGGCCGGTCTAACCCAACTCGAACACTATCTGATCGCGGTGCTGCTGGACGAAACCGGCCAGCAAGCTCTGCCGGTTTGGGTGGAGTGGCACAACTGGTGGCCGATGGATGACTGCCTGCGCGACTGGCGATTTATCCAACCGTCATGTTTCACCCTGATGAACAACCTAATCATGGCCTCGGGCGGGGAACCGCGCGACGTGTGCATTTCCGACTCGGATGGCGACATTATCCACGCGCATATTACGCTGTGTACCAACGGCAGCACATTTGATGTCCCCGCCCGGCCCAACGACGCGATCACGTTTGCCACTGTCGCCCGCCTGCCGATCCTGATGTCCGACAAGGTGCTTCAGCGCGAAGGCGTGTGGGTGCCGGAACCGATTCGCAAAAACTGGCGTTCAGGGCAGGTGCTCCCCGATGCGTCGCTCAAATGGATCGCCCAAACAGCGATGGATCAGCACACCTTCAGCCTGGATCAAGTCGTCGAGGGGGTGTATATCAGCGGGGTGCGCCGCCGCCCAGCGCTGCAACGGCTGCGCGACGAGGAAATCACCCATGTGCTGAAACTCTACCACATGCCCGTTCCCTGGCCGGATGATTTCGATGTGCTTGATAACTCGCTGGAAGACGGTGCGTTGATACCGCTCGACACCTTGCAGCGCGGCGTCCAGTTCATCAAAAAACACCGCGACCAGAACGAAAAGGTGCTGGTGCTGTGCTGGGAAGGCGTCAGCCGCTCCTCGACGTTTGTGCTGGCCTATCTCGTGCAGGAACTCGGCTACGATCTGCACGAAGCCTGGATGCTACTCCGGCAGAAACACGCCAAGGCATGGC
>DATAMF010000047.1:0-7893 GCA_036260665.1 Aggregatilineaceae bacterium
GATGTCAGCGTAGGGTTCCGTGTCGGGTTGGCGGCGGGTGTAGCGGGCGAGGTATTGGCCGAAGCCGAGAAGCTGCTGATCCGGCTCGGTTTCACCCGTCAACTGCCACAACTGATCGTAGATCAGCCCTTCCGACATCAAATCCAGGCCCAGCGCGGCCCCGCCGAACAGTGCCACAACCAGCAGCACGATCAGGGTACGCGGGCGAAATCCAAACCAGGTGCGGGGAAAGCGTGTCTTAGTCATGGCGAGCGATTATAAAAGGAGGTGGCGCAAAGTACAACGCTCGTTGGTCAGCCGCCAAGCAGACGCCCGGTGGTATTGTGCTAGAGTCAGATTGTCGAGTTGCGCGCGTTCAGAAATCAACGTAAGAATAGAAGCAATATGATCATAAGGAGGCTACATGAAAAAGTGGGTCAGTGCTGTGCTGGTCTTCGTGCTGACGGCGACGCTTGTAGGTCCGCTGTCCACTGTGCGAGGACAGGATGGCTGCGGGAATGCACCGCCGCCGCGCCTGACAATGGGGGGCAGTGGCGCGGTGTCGTATACCGATGGTCAGCCGCTCCGCATTCGCGATGCGGCGGGGATGGCTGGTGCGGAACTTAGCCAACTTCCCGAAGGTACACCGTTTTCGGTGCTGGATGGGCCTGTTTGCGCCGATGACATCTACTGGTGGCAGGTGCAGGCGGGAGAACTCACCGGATGGGTCGCCGAAGGAGCTGAAGGGGCTTATTTTGTCGAACCCAAGGGGCTGAATACAGGCACATATGGTACGTGGAATTGGGAGGCGTTCAAGTCGGATTGGTGGATGGAGGTGCTGCCCGATCCGATGCTGATCACGCTGCCTGCCACCTATGCCGGGGATATGCCGGCGCTGCCCGTCGATTTGGGCACGGTGCGTTTTGTGGATGATCCAGGGCTGAACGAAACGCAAAAAGCGCTGCTCGCCCAAAATGGATTCGTGGTGATTCCGGGTGGATTCGACCAGTTCCACGAGGCGTACCGGGAAGATGAAAACTGGCTGGCGCAGCCGCCGGATTTCAACTGGGATGCCGATGAATCCACCTGGGATTATGGGCACGCCTTTTTTGTGACCACCGATTCGATGCTGCATATGCTGCACTTCATTTTTGATAATTTGTTGAGCGACCTGGAAGCAACTTCATTCCAGCCGATCATGCGGTCCCAGGTGCTGTATCCGGCTTTGACGGCGGCGCGTGAACAAACCCAGCAGGCCGTGGGAACCCCGCTCGAAGATGCGGCGCGTTCGGCTGAACTTTATCTGACGGTAGCCTACGAACTCTTCTCGCCGGGTGAACCCTTCGCCACGCTATCGCCTGACATTTACGCCCAGGCGCAGGAAATCGCAGCGATGGCGGTGGCTGGAACAGGCCAACTGCCGATCCCCTTCCTGACGGATTATGTGGAAGATTTCAGCCAATATCGCCCGCGCGGGCATTACGCCGGGGATGCCACGCTGGAACAGTATTTCCGAGGCATGATGTGGATGGGTCGCATCACCTTTTTGGCGAAGGACGATCAGGCGACGCTGATGGCCCTGCTGCTGCTGCGCGCCCTGACCAGCCAACCGGATGCGTTTGCCAAGTGGCAGAATGTTCACGATACGCTGACCTTTTTGATCGGCCCGTCGGATGATCTGTCGCCGCTGGATTATTATCCCATCGCGCAGACGATCTACGGCGGCGATCTGCCGTTGGAGACACTGGCCGATGCGAGCCTGCTGCCGCAGTTTTTGGCCGAAGTCGAAAAACTGCCCGCGCCGAAAGTCAACGGGTTGATCATTCCCGCTGACAGCAAGCCGGAAGACATTGGAGAAGAAACACGCGGCTTCCGCTTGATGGGCCAGCGTTTCACCTTCGATGCGTATCTGATGGGCCAGTTGATGTTCCCGTATGTCGGCACGCTGGAAAGCCCGCGCATTTTGCCGACGGCGCTTGATGTCGCCTCGGTGATGGGATCGGAGTCCGCCGGGCAGCTTGCCACCGAAGCGGGTGCGACGGACTTTGAAAATTACCAGACGCAGCTTGAAAAGCTGCAAGGTGAATTTGCCGCGCTGACCGATGATCAATGGCTGGAGAACACCTACGGCGGCTGGCTGTGGACGCTCAAACCGCTGTTTGATAAGGAGAATCCCGCCGCCTATCCGCCGATGATGAATACGGAAGCCTGGGCACGTAAGGACTTGCAGGTCGGGTTAGCGAGTTGGACCGAACTCAAACACGACACGGTGCTGTATGTCAAACAGCCCGGTGGCGCGGGGGGCGGTGGTCCGCCGCTGACCAGCTTCGGTTATGTTGAGCCGAATCCGCTGGTGTTTGCGCGGATTGCGATTGTCGCGGCGATGCTGTACCAGGGGCTGGAAGCGCGCGGCATGACTGAACCGCTTCAGATGGGCGCTGTCAACGCGTTTGCCAAACCCGATGCTCAGGATGGGTATTCACTTCAGATGACCGTGAATGAGCTGCGCATGCTGGCCTTTAAGTCGGCCCAGTTTGCGGAAACCGCACGCAAGGAATTGGCGGGCGAAGCCGTGACCGAAGAGGAATACTGGGGCATTTACGGCTACGGGAACTATCTGGCAATGCTGCTCTATGAACTCGATCAGAGCGAAGATGGCCCGGACCCGGTGGCGCTGGTGACGGATGTCGCTAACAATCCCGATGCGGGCGTGGTGCTTCAGGAAGGTGTGGGCAAGGTCGATTACATCTACGCGGTGGTTCCGGCTCCCAAAGGCGGCGGCTACCAACTGGTGCGCGGCGGCGTCTTCACCTACTATGAATTTGTCAATGACATCAACCAGCGCATGACCGATCAGGAATGGCGCACGCTGGTCGCCAGCGGCGATCTGCCTGCTCGTCCTGAATGGATCAGTGCCTTCTACAGCGAATAAGGATTCTCACCGGGGCGTAAACCGAATTACGCCCCATTCTATCTGAGGGGAGCATGATATGCATTCAAAATGGAAATTGCTCGTTCTGGTAGCTCTGTTGGTTACGGCGGGAATTTTGCAGTCTGGTGCTCAACCCACGGCTGAGGCGGGGGGATCGTGGTCGGCATGGGTCTATAACTATAACACGGGGAAAATGGTGCATGTTTTTCCTGATGGTGCTGCCCCGGCGGAGATGTATTTCCCGCTGCCGCCCGGCACATCGACCTATCCGACTGACATCACGATTTCGCGGGATGGCGCTTACATGGCGGCCTGCCTGACCGATGATGGTGGAAATCCGAGTGTGCGCGTGTATGACCTCTACAACAATGTCTATATCGCAGCCTATATTCCCACCGCGCCGATTGCGGCCTGTGCCCTGAGCCGCTACAGCTTCAGCGAAGACGGATCGCAGGTAGTCTTCGGGATTCTGAATAACTTCTTTGACGACACCGATTCCCGGCCCGATTGGGAAGTGGTTGTCATGCAGATGAATACCAGTGCGGTGTTGTATCGCATCGATGCCAATTCGCCGCAGATTGCCGCTTTGGGGCGCGATTATAGCAATATGCTGCCCATCGTTTCGACGTTCCAGATGGCAACCGGAACATTCCCCGGCCTGATCACGTTTAAGCCGGTGATGTATGCCACCGAAGGCGCGCAGGAATACGACAGCCTCGTATGGAATCTGAGCGACAGCAGTGTCATGCTGAGCGGACCGTATGGCAAGGCGGGCCTGGATATACTTTTTCCGAACAGCGAGGCTATCTGGACCGACATCAACGAGAGCTATCCGAAAGGGTCGCTGATAGGGCCGGGCTATCTATACAACGTGGTGATGTATTCCAACAAGGCAGGTGATAACTTTCCGATCTTCACCAACGGGATGGTGCTGTGGGGATCACACTTCGTTGATGACGGGCGCATGGTTGCGGTACACGGCTATACCGATCCGGGGCCAGGCCAATGGTTTTATCTCAAACGTGATGGCTCGACGGGCGCTTTGCCAATTCCCGCCGAAGTCTACGATGTGTGGGGGACGTTGGATGGGTATACGTATATCACCCCGGCGTCTCCCGGTGTGGGCGCGCAGGTCCGGTATGATCGGTTTGTGGGCGGCTCGACAATTCCCGAACAATATGTCGCCTGGACGGGAGAACCGGACACCTTTTACCGGATGGTCTGGGTGAATCCGCTGACGGGCGGAAATGGGCTTCCCTTTTTCTCGTCTGTTCCGATGCTCGCGCCGCCGATTGCTGTGACCGCTACACCGCTGCCCACGCTGCCGCCGCCTGTCGTGATTACGGCGACTCCTACCACCTTCCCGTTGGTCGTCACCCCCACGCCGACCAGTTATCCCATGGCGTTGATCGTTGGGGGGCATGCGACCGTGCATACCACGGAAGGCGATGTGCTGCGCGTCCGCAGCGGCGCGGGCACGAGTTTTGCCGTGGTGTTCCAACTGCCCAACGGAGCGCTCGTCACGCTGTTGGAGGGGCCTGTCAGCGCCGGAGGGTATAACTGGTGGCGCATCCAGGCGGCGGATGGACAAACCGGCTGGGCGATTGATGGGTTGGTAGACGGCGGATCATGGCTGCAAACGCTGGTACCGTCGCCGTAGGACATCGTTCGTTTCTGTTCAGGTATATACTTGATGGCGGTGGTGAAACAGTCCACCGCCTTTTTTTAGAAACGAGTCAGGTTGAGATGAGGCACAAACTATACATACTATTGGTGGTCATTTTATTGGTTAGCGGGTGTGGGTCAGATGATGGTCCTAAACGCGCCCGTCTTCAAAGAGACGAGATCAAAGACGCGGTTGTCGGTGGGCGTTTGATTCCATTTACCGAGGGCGTCCAGATTTTGTTGGAAACCCCGCGCGGTTTTCAGGATGATGAAGAAGCGATGACGCAAACGATAGCGGTAATCAAAAATCGGATCGTGTCCGTCGGGGTGGACGACTGGTTGGTGATCCGGGCAGGGAGTAATCAGCTTCTCGTCTACCTGCCCGGCGTCCGGGAACAGCAGGCCGCTTTTGAAGCCATTAAATGGGCGGGGATTCTTGAATTTGTGGATTTTTCAAACGTTTCAGAGACTATTCCTGAAGGAGCTTGCATCCTGACCGATTTGCAGGTCATGCTGGCCCAGGAGCAGTTATTACCCGGTGAAACGCTGCCGCCCTATGATCAGTGGCCCTGCGCCACCGATGACGCGAGCGTTGCGGAATTTGCCTATACGGACAATGGGCAGCCTTACACCACGATTATGACCGGCGCGGGGCTTGAGGATGCCGCTGCACAGCCCCAGGATCAGATCAGTACAAGCTGGATCATTAATTTTAAGCTCAAGAGCACAGCCGATGAACCAACCGTCAGCAACTTTACGAATTACGTGGCGACTCATGCTAATCTACCGTTGGCGATGGTATTGGATGGCCGCCTGCTTTCTTATCCCACGATCCAAGCGGGACTTGCCCAATCGGCTGCTGCCGGGACGATGGACGGTGGGATCATCACGGGTCGTTTTACGAAAGACGAGGCGGAAATTCTGGCCGTGCAATTACGTTCGGGCGCGCTGCCTGTGCCGCTGACTGTGATCGATTTCAACACGTTTTCGATGCTGCCGTCATCTGATCCGATTCAATACGGCGATGCTGGAACGATGATCACCTTCAAAGCGCAGCGCAGTAATTCAGTTGATTCACTGCGTAACACCGCCACCGCGTTGCAAGAGCGGCTTGAGAAACAAGGCGTTTCAACCGCTTGTATTCAGGTTTTGACGCCTATCGACACTTCCGGTGAAATGGCGTTTGACCAAATTCGGGTCTTCATTCCCGATACGGCGCAAAATGCCAATCTGACCGCCGATGTAGTGAATGAACTGCCCCATAATCTGGACCTGAATACGCTGCCGGTTGTGATGGAAATCTATTGGGCGACAAGCTACGGCGTGAGCGAATAAAAAAATGGGGCGATCCGGTTGGGATCGCCCCGTAATTTTATCTGCGCGGCTTCTTACTTTTTACCGCCGCCTTTGCCGCCGCCCTGACCTCCACCTTGACCGCCGCCCTGATCATCTTTTTTGTCCTGGCCGGGGGGATTGGACTGGCCCTGATCCTTGGGCTTGTCTTTGTCCTTACCCTTGTCTTTGTCCTGGCCTTGACCCTGACCGGGGGTATCACTGGTGGCTTCAGTTTCTGCGGTGTCCTCTACCTCGGCCTCGTCATCACCCTTTTTATCCTTCTTGCCGGAGATGACACGGCCCGGTGCGAGATCGCTGGGACTCACATCGTAGTCTTTTTTGATCGCGCCCCAACCTTCACCACCGGCGCGGCGATCCAGAATATCCTGTGCGGTCACGTCCTCGCTCTGTTCCGCGATCAGCAGGGCCTTCGCAATTTCGCCAAAGCCATAGCCGTCGCAGTGCCAGCCGATGATCGTTTCATAGGGTACATCGAATTCTTCTGAGAGCGCCTGGGCTACCGGGTGCGGATCGGCCCCGACGCAGCTTTCTTCTTCTTCGCCATCGTCGCAGGCATCACCCACGCCATCGGCATCGGCATCGGCTTGATCCGGGTTGGCAACGTCGGGGCAGTTCTCGACAGCATCACCCACGCCGTCTTCATCGGTATCCACAAAATCGGGATCACAGGCATCGCCAAACCCATCAGCATCGGCGTCAGCTTGATCGGCATTGGCAACAAACGGACAGTTATCGGCGCTGTCCACCACGCCGTCTTCATCGGTATCCACCAGATCGGGATCGCAAGCATCGCCCAAACCGTCGGCATCCGCGTCGGCCTGATCTGCGTTCGCCATGTCGGGGCAGTTATCGGCGCTGTCCACCAGGCCGTCTTCATCGGTATCCACCAGATCGGGATCGCAGGCATCGCCCACGCCGTCGGCATCCGCATCGGCCTGATCGGTGTTGGCCGCATTCGGGCAGTTGTCGGCACTGTCTACCACACCATCCACATCGGTGTCAATCAGATCGGGATCGCAAGCATCGCCCACACCGTCGGCATCCGCGTCGGCCTGATCTGCGTTCGCCATGTCGGGGCAGTTATCGGCATCATTGAGCACCCCATCGCCATCGACATCATCGGCCAAGACCAACTGGGTAGCGTTGATGCTGTCATCGTCCAGAAGATAACCTGTGACAATCACTTCCTGCCCTAAACTGAGGGTGGTCGGATCAAATGCACCGTTGGCATGAACGACCACGCCACCAACCAGAATCTGATCGGCGGTGATCGCTTCCACCGCTCCCTGAATCTGGATGATGACCTCAATATCATCGTCATCTTCCTGGGCTTGCGCGGCCTGGTTGGGAACCACCATCACACTGGCTAGCAACAACAGGAGAATGAAGCTGAAAAACGTTTGAAAGCGTCTGCTCGGACTCATACCTTGTCTCTCCATAAAGTCTCAACGGCCACTTTAATTATTAGACCGTTCTAACGGCGGAGATATGACAAGTACTTTGGGACTAATCAAAAAAAACAGGGGTATGAGCACCATACCCCTGTGAGTGGGAGAATTATTGTTCGGGGGGTTCCGGTGCGGCAGACGTGGGGTTGGTGGTACCCCAGGCGGGCACGAGAGTCGGTGCGCCGTTGACGACGACCAACCAGTTCGGCTTCCAACCGATGCCGAAGACGCCCAGATAAATATCCTTTTTGAAGGGCGTGACCGGGTAGTCTTCGATCACACTGGCAATGTCGCTCCACTTCGCGTTTGTCGCAGCCAGTT
Source organism: Aggregatilineaceae bacterium (assembly GCA_036260665.1). Taxonomy (GTDB): domain Bacteria; phylum Chloroflexota; class Anaerolineae; order Aggregatilineales; family Aggregatilineaceae; genus DATAMF01. The sequence continues at coordinate 7,702 of DATAMF010000047.1, forward strand.
CGTCCTGCATGCGAGCCTCGGCCTCTTCGATCTGATCTTCCAACTCGGAAATCTGCGCCTCAGATTCGTAGACGTCGCCCTGAATATTGCCCTTGTAACGCCGGGCGCGGCTCACCCGTGACAGGGTGTAGGTCGTGCGTCCGCGCAGCAGACTGAGCGCGGCTTCGCCCATCGTGAAGAGTTCCTCATTTT
>DATAMF010000057.1:0-7556 GCA_036260665.1 Aggregatilineaceae bacterium
CGATCTGCGGGCGGGGCAAGCCCACGCCCCTACGCAGGACGGGCATTGAGCGGGGGGCGTATTGCAACACGCCCCTACGACGCCGCCCCATTTCTGCCGAAAAAGCAACGGGAAAAAGATGTGGGTAAATTAGCCACTCGCGTAGAGAAAGGGGGCTTCGGCGCTGCTTGCTGCGCCCCTACAAACCGCCTGTATTTCGGCTGTTTTCCGCCGAAAAACGGCTTAAGTTGACACCCATTCGGACCTCACCCCTAGCCCCTCTCCAAATCCTTGGAGAGGAGAAAAGCGGACGCAGCAAGCCAAGACCACATTTCAAATATCCTCGTCGTCCTGATGAATCTTTTTGAGAACCTCAACGATCTGAGCGATTTGGGTTTGTGGAATGGGCCGCTCGTCGCTGAGGGCTTTCAAATGCTGACTCAGTTGATCCAGCATCCAAACGTCACACGAGGGATTAGACAATGACACGGTGGATTCTGGATTGGCCCAGATGACAACCGAGTTAACCCATTGTTTGATACCATTCGTTGACAACAACTGGCCTAATTCGGCGGCATTGCGCCGTGCCTGTCGAGTCGGACTTTTACGAACAGTATGCCACTTTCCGCCATAGCATTTTTCCCAGTGTTCGCCTGTGTTGCGATATTCCCCGGTGTAGGCTTTGACCTCAAAACTCCACATGCCATGCGGACCAACAAGAACAAAATCCAAATCACCCAGCCGCCGCCCCGGTAGTTCCATATTGGGAAACAACCACCAACGCCCATCCAAAACGCTGTACATCACATTGAGCACACAATCTTCGCCAAGCTGCCCCTTGCGGTAGAGTTTGAGCTTTTCATCAAGCCTATCCAGAACCAAACGCTCAAGCAGTTTAAAAAAAATATAAGGAGCTGCTATTCCTAACACCAAAATCAGCATGGCAATGATCAATACGATAATATCACGAGGGGTACTCAGCGGTATATCGAATGAACGTTCACGATTGCTCGTCATATCGTGGATGAAATACCAAATCGAAAAAATGAGAAGAGGAACCGATACGCCTCCCAGAATTATCCCTTCCAGATAAGCAATTATAAGCTGCCGCCGCTCAGAAAAACTCCGACGTTCAACCGCCACCACATTTAGCGGCCCGGGCGCATTTTCGGATTCTGGCGATTCCTGTGTCAGGGCATGCAAGAGGACGGTTCGCGCCGCTTCCCGGACGCGCCAGTCATAGGCCTGCCGGATGGCAAATCCTAAATCCTGAAGAGATAACAGTCCTTTATCAAAGAGTGGGCCAATGGCCTGCCCTTTCAGATCACGAAAGGGCCAAATCACCGAACGGGCATCATTTAAGGACATCTGCGGCAATTTTTTAGCGGTAGTGGAATCCATAAACAAATATCCTGTGCATATGCTTGAACTGCTGTATTATTTGAGACAGTTCCAGGCCAAAGAGTTAAATCTGAATGAATGATAACCAGGGATTATTAAACTGCAATAATTTGGGCAGGTTTGCAAACCTACCCCTACGTTCGATGACCAGAATCCCGGCGAGATCGGAACGTCACTGTTTCAAAGCAGAAATAAGATGGACGGCGATACAACAGTATAAGGACAGACGGACATGGGACATGAGTCGGTGGTATACGGGTGTATTGTTGGGGCTGGCTGGAAAGTAACGGATAGGGGCCGCTTGCAGCGATTGAATCGCGCTGAGATGATAGCCCTTCCAGAGACTGATGAATGGCCGTTTCTCACACGAAGTATGTTTGCTATCCCAGACGATGTGGGTATAGCAGGCACCTATCGCAGCCAGCCGATTCATTTTGGGGCAACATTCAAGGCAATCGAATGGAATTGGGATGAATGGCTGGTGAAGTTCGAAAGTCTGCTGGCTCGCTTGTTCTGGCATGATGTTTACTTGCACTTAAAAACCGAATTGACGGTTGGAAATTATGATTATCACTATGTTGCAACGGATCATTTGGAGAATTTCTATGATCACGAACCACCTCGGCCCGCATCCCGTTGGATACTTACCGGGGGACCGCGACGATTTCTGGACACCGGCCCTGAGTTCGAAGAGATGATATGGTTATATGCGGATGGAATTTGGAGCGTGAAAACAAATGATATGGAGCATGACGGGTAGCCGCCGTCCAACCGTCATTTCTGCTAACAACCAAACGGGCAAGGCGCTCACCATGTAGTTTTCGGAGATGCGACTTCCAGATAAGATTCACACGAAAACTGTGCCAGACCGGGCGAGAACACGGTCACTCATCATCTTCGGATTCTTCGATCAGACGGTGGCTCATCTCGGAGCCGTAATCCATGCCGTAGACTTCTTTTAACTGGGCGATGCGCTGCAAGATGTCCGCGTTGAAAGGGGTTTTGTCATCGAAGGCATGCAGGACGATGCCTTCGAGCAAATCACCCAGGGACAAATCAAGGTACTCGGCGAGCGCCTTGAGTACCTTGAGCATGCGTTTTTCCATGCGTGCGCCGGTTTGGACACGTTGAATGGGAAGCACGGGATTCCTCCGCTGGCATCACCGGACATGACAAAAGAGCGCGATGTTGCGCTCTTGCGCGCCTGCTGGATTCAAAACAAGGGGCGGTGGCCCCTTGCTCGCCCTATTCGGTCGGTTCCTTGTAGATGATATAGCGACCCATATCATCGCCCTTGCCGATGCAGGTTGCCAGATCGACCTTAAATTCATGGCCGCCCGACACCCAGCGCAGCCCTTCCTGTAACAGGCCCTGCCCCACATAGCAGACTGGACGATCTGTTTTTCGGTTCCAGCACATCGGGCAGCGTTCGAGGGTATAGAGGAACTTATCACCCTCTTCGTGAACGTTCGAGACCTGATCGGAGAACTGGGTAAAAATATTCGCCATGGCGGGGATGCCGATTTTCAATTTGGCAGCCAGGGGCAGGACTTTGAAAGCCAGGTCGCCCACGCCAGCCAACGCGCCAAACCCGCGCAGCGCGTCCGCAAACGTTGCGCGTCCGGCACGCAGGGCCAAACCGCGGCCACCACGCGGCCCATACATATCTTCCAACGCGATACACAGCGCGGTGAAGTACGCAAAGTCGAACTCTTTTTCCAGGTTGTCGGGGGGATAGTTATTGATATGTTCCGACAAGCCGGCCAGGTTCAGGATCGCGTTCAGGCCATTTTTGCCCATGACCTCTTCCAACGCTTCGATCGTGATGCGGGCAAACTTGTTTGGATAATAAAAATTGCTTTTCTCCGGTGGCATCGTGCCTGATCCTCCAATTCGAAATGAAATGGTGCTGGGCAGAAGGCTTGCGCCTTCATTATACGCCAGATTAATTCTGTGTGCGCTGCTCCCGCCCTGTACTATGCGTGTTTTATGGCGTCTTGTCAAGTAGGGATGCGCACGGTGTTTATTATAAAGGAATTCTTCGGTTTGGCGAATTGAAAGGGGTGGCACTGTTGCAAAAACCAATTTTATATTAATCTAGGCTCAATACGAACACCTACAGCTACTGGTGAGATCATGCGAATACGCTATTATAAGCCGGAGGATGATCCAGCGCTCATGGCGCTGGAGCGCTTATGTCCGCGCGGATTACCGGAACCCTTTGTGCATTACCGGCGGCGGTTTATTGATCGGGCCGCGCTTTTTTCGGATCACCAGCTTTTAGTGGCCGAACAAGGCGGGGAAATTGTGGGGGCCGTGGCGGTGGCGGTGAAACGGACGCATATCGGGGATGATCCGGTATCGCTGGGCTACGTCTTCGACGTCCGAACCAATCCTGCGGTGCGCCGCCAGGGGATCGGGCATACGCTGGTCACGGCGGTGGATGATTATTTGACCGAGCGGCACGTAGACGGCGTGTATGGGCATATCGAAGCCTCGAATATTCCGTCGCTCAAATTGTTCGAAAAAAAGGGGTACGCACGGGTGCGGCAGATTCTGCTGCTGATCTACCAACCCTCGCCGCTGATCGAAATTCCCGACTATATGCCGCGTTCGTGTGATGATCATGTGCTGGGGCACGATATCGTCCAGGCGGTTCACAGCCAGCGCGATTTGTATGTGCCAGATGTGGCAGAACGCGTCAAGGATTTCAGTTTTCAGCGGTGGACGGTGGATCTGGGATCGTCCAAGTTCGCCGGGATGAGTCTCTTTGATCAAAGTTATGTGTTCCAGCAGTGGCCCGCGCACGAACCGTTTCCCAGCGAGGAGGAAATGCGGCGCAATGCCAAGCGGAGTCTGCGGCTGTTTGATGAAGTGGGCGTCCACAATGCGCTGCTGCTGCAAGCGATTTTTGATAATCTGCGCGATATTGCTGTTACGGATAGAGTGAGTAAACTAACCTTATTGGTGGATCGGATGGATCGGATTCCCGTTTTTCTCTACGCCGAAGCCTTCAAACAAATGGATTATTGGATGGTGTTTAAGTCCCTGCGCTCCGACTGGACACCGGAATGGCAGGACACACCGATTTATGTAGACGCGCGCGAACTATAATCTTGTAAAGGCAACTCACCGTGCAAATACAAAATTCTCACCGCAACTCTCCGTCTCCGCTGCTGCTCGGCGGCGTGATTGTGCTGATCGTGGGGCTGGTCCTGGCCGGGCTGGTGGTGCTCGCCAGTGCGGGCGACGATTCCCGGCCCGCACGGAATCGGGAGGAGGTCGCCGAACTGCCCACACTCGACAACCCGCCAACCGCGACAGATCAACAGATCATTATCGTGATTACCGCGACGCCGCTCCCGCCGACGTGGACGCCGTGGCCCAGCCCGACCACCGCAGAGCTAGCGATCATCCTGCCGACGGCCACCGCCACTATCGAGCCGACTGAATTCGCGATGATTCTGCCGACAACAGCCGCCACTATCATGCCGACAGAGGTAACGATCCTCCTGCCGACAACAGCCGCCACTATCGAGCCGACTGAATTCGCGATGATCGAGCCGACAGCCGTAGCCCAGAGCGGCGATTGTTCCGCGTACACCGTTCAGGCGGGGGACACGCTGGCCTCGATAGCGGTAAAGTATGGTATCACCGTGGGTGAACTGTGGGACCTCAATGATCTGGCGGGAACAAACAACCTGCAAGTCGGGCAGGTATTGAATGTGCCGTGCGCGGACACCAAGGTAGCGAGCGGCGGATGCCCGACACATACGGTTCAGGCCGGGGAGACACTGGCCTCGATAGCCACGATGTACGGCGTTACGGTAGTGGACCTGTGGAACAGCAATGATCTGGCCGGGGAAAATGTGCTGGAAGTCGGGCAGATGCTGCTGATCCCCTGTGCGGAGGCCGCGAGCAGCATCGAGATCGTGCAGGTGTTCCTGCCCGGCATCACCGCATCGGAATTCGTGGAGATTCGCAACAACGGCGCGACAGCAGACCTGACCGGGTGGCGGCTCGTGGATGCGGACGGGAACACGTTTATCTTTCCCAGCCTGCGCCTCTTTGCGGGCGCGAGTATCGCTATTTTTTCGCGCAGCGGGGAAAACACCCCTGTTTCATTGTACTGGGGGCAAAATGCCGCGATCTGGTCGGCGGGCGAAACGGTCACACTGATGAATCCTGAGGGACAGGTCCAGGCGATCTACCGGATACCATAACAAGTGTGGAACAGTTGAGGGGGTAAGGGATGAGCGTCGAAAACTTAGTCGGCCAAAGTTTCGGCCAGTACGAACTGCGCGATCTGCTCGGCGTCGGCGGCATGGGGGCGGTGTATCGCGGCTACCAGAAAAACCTCGAACGGGTGGTGGCGATCAAAGTTCTGTCGGCGGCATTGGCCGGAGAACCGGGCTACCTCGAACGCTTTTACCGCGAAGCGAAAATGGCGGCCTCGCTGGAACACAACCATATTGTGCCGGTGTACGATTACGGCACGCAGCGCGACCTGAGTTATGTGGTGATGCGGCTGCTGTCGGGCGGCACATTGGCGGAGCGCATCATACAACAGGCCAACAAACGCCCCTCGTTAGGCGAAGCGGCCCGGCTGCTGGATCAACTCGCCAGCGCGCTCGATTATGCCCACAGCCAGGGTGTACTGCACCGCGATATTAAGCCCAGCAACGTGATGTTCGACAACCAGGGCAACGCCTTTCTGGTCGATTTTGGGATCGCCAAACTGATGGGCACGGCCAGCGGTCTGACGGGGACCGGTGTCACGATGGGCACGCCTGCGTATATGCCGCCGGAACAATGGCGTTCCGAAGAACTGACGCCCGCCGCCGACCAGTACGCGCTGGGAGCGACGATCTATGCGCTGGTGACGGGACGCGTGCCATTTGAGGCCACCACGCCGTTTGGTCTGATGCACAAACATCTCAACGAAACGCCCACCCCCGTCCAACTTGTTCGCCCAGACTTTCCCGAAGCGCTGAATCTGGTGCTGGAACGGGCGATGGCGAAAAAACCGCAAGATCGCTTCCCGACGATGACCGCCTTTGCCCAGGCGTTTACCGGGGCTGTGGCGGGGCATATGGGTGAGCAGACAACGTTCTTTACTGCGCCGGTGCTGCGTCCGAAAGCGCGCCCTGCCCCAGCCCATATCTCGCAGACCGCCGCAACGGTGATCGATACGGCTCCTCCAGCACCCCCGCCACCCCAACGCCGCGCGCTGTGGTGGGGCGCTGGCGCGTTGATCATCGGCGTGCTGGCGCTCATCGGAATCCTGGTGTTGACCAGCGGCGAGGATGATGATCATTCGGAAGAATCGGATGCGAAAGCGGGCCTGGTAACGACAGCCACGCCCACCGACAAACCCACCACGCCCACTGCCACCGAAAATATTAAGGCCACCGCGCTGGTGATCGCGGAGGGAATGCTGACTTCAACGGCGGAACTCTTCACGCCGACGGTTACGCCATCACCGACGCCCTCACTCACGCCCTCCCCTACCCCATCCCTCACGATTACGCCGTCCGAAACGCCGACACCGACCAGTTCACCGACGATCACCCCATCACCGACGCCATCCAGTACGCCATCCCCGCTGCCCACGGAGACACCGCAGCCTGTCGCCGTCGCGAACGAAGAACCAATCGTCGTTGTCACGGGAATGGGTATCTGGACCTATGCCGAACCCGCCGGAACGCTGCTCGATCCCGTGCGGAATGGACGGCTTCCCATCCTGGCGCGTACGGCTGACAACCGCTGGCTGAAAGTCCGGCTGGAGGATGGCAGCGAGGTCTGGGTCGGCAATTCCAACGGCCTCACGATTGAAGGCAATCTGGACAGTGTGCCTGTCGAGGCAGGTATGGCAGTTGTCGTTATCAAGGGAATGGGCATCTGGACCTATGCCGAACCCGCCGGAACGCTGCTCGATCCCGTGCGAAATGGACGGCTTCCCATCCTGGCGCGTACGGCTGACAACCGCTGGCTGAAAGTCCGGCTGGACGATGGCAGCGAGGTCTGGGTGGGCAATTCCAACGGCCTCCCCATTGAGGGCAATCTGGACAGTGTGCCCGTCGAGGCAGGTATGGCGGTTGTCGTTATCAAGGGAATGGGCATCTGGACCTATGCCGAACCCGCCGGAACGCTGCTCGATCCCGTGCGGAATGGAC
>DATAMF010000060.1:0-4639 GCA_036260665.1 Aggregatilineaceae bacterium
CGCGAAGTATCTGGCGGTTGATGGACTGCGCAAACTCCCGCTGGTGACGAATGTGGCTATCGCCCAGGATGCCAACGGGGCTCCCTCGGTAGCTCTGCTGCGCGCGGCCCGTTTTTTGATGTCTCCGCGGTACGCGCTGCGCCCCAAAGACTGCGCGTGGATCGTGGATGGCTCGACCTATGCCAAACTGCTCTCGATCAGCGATGTCGCGACGGTGGATAAGTTTGGCCCCCATGCCACTGTGCTAACGGGCGAGATCGCCAAACTGGATGGTGTGCCGATCCTGGTATCCAGCGAACTCAATTTGACTCAAGCGGATGGTAAGCTGAACGCAACCGCCAATACCAAGGGACAGGCGATCTGTGTTTACCGTCCCGGCTGGATTGTGGGCTATCGGCGGCGTATTGCGGCGACGATGGACTATTTGCCGTACTACGATGCTTATCAGATGGTGGCAACGGTTCGATTGGCGTTTGCGCGGTTTGATACGGAGGTGGCGAGCGCGCTGTATAACCTCACGGTCTAGGCGAACGAGACCATGATATGCAGGGTGCCGAGGATCAGTTTATCGCCGTGGGTCAGGGTGTATTCTTCATAGGGTGGGAGGCGCGTAGTGTTGAGATGTGTTCCGTTGGTGCTGCTGAGATCGATGACAAAGAGTTGGTCATAACCACGCTCGAGGCGGCAGTGCTGGCGCGACACCCCGTGCTGGCTAGCATTGTAGGGCGATAAATCCACAAAATCGATATCACCAGGGGGCCTGATCCGTCCTAACACGGTGGGAACGCTCAGTGGTAGGGTGAGACAGGCTCCCGATGGCAGCAGTTGGAGTATCACCTGATGCCGGGGTCCGAACTGGTAAATACCGTGATTGCTGCTAGGCATGGTGCGCGGCAAGCGGTCCAGGAGCAACGTGGCGTTTAACATCTGTCCACACGAGGGGCAGTTCGGTTGATCGGTTGTGGTGAGACTGCCACAGGCATTACACCGCACTTCCGGCACTTCAGTCGGAACAGTAGGCATGACAATATCTCCCTAAAGGGTCGGACACCACTTATGTTTATCTTATCACTAAATTCAGGTTTAACGGATAAAAATCCTATTAAGAATGTCAACCACTGATAATCGCGTTGGCGTGGAAGAAGATGATGATACGCAGCGTACCGAGGATGAGTTCGGAGCCATCACTAACGATCTGCGCTTCGTAAGCGGGAATTCGTTCGCCGTTAAGGTAGGTGCCGTTGGTGCTGTTGAGATCGGTCACATAGAGGCGGGTATCGCGGCGTTCGAGGCGGCAGTGCCACGAGGATACGCCGTGGCGGTAGGCATTAAAATGGTTGAGATCCATCACAGCGGTACCGGGCGGGGCGATGATCCGTCCCAGCGTCAGGGGTTCACGCAGATCCAGCGAGAAACAAACGGCGGAAGGCAAAAACTGCATGACAACTTTGCAGTTATCCGCCAGCACGCTCGATCCATCGGTTTTCGCGGGCAGAGTCAGCGGAGGGCGTCGCACTTCGGTGGTGAAGGCATGATCACTGGCCTGATGCGGTGTGCCGCACTGGGGACAAGCGGTGAGGTCCCGGTCAAAACGGTGACCGCAAATCGCACAATCCACGAGATCAGCACGCGGTCCTGAAGTTGCCAAACGATTCGTCAACCGTTCACCCTTGCTGCCAGACACGAACGTTATAGCAATTATAACATCCGGCATCAGGTATTGGAGGAAAAAACATTGAACACCTATGCAACATTAACCGATTTGCGCCGCCGCCTGGGGCTGACGGCGTCCCAGACTGCCGATGATGGCCTGCTGCTTTCTTATTTAGTCGCAGCCTCGCGCCTGATCGATGCGTACACTGGGCGTCATTTTTATCCGATACGTGAGACTCGTTTTTACACGTACCAACATGCAGCCCAGCTTTTATTGGATGCGGATCTGCTTACTCTGCACACGCTGACCAACGGTTCAGCCATCCCCCTGGACGCCTGCCATATCCTGCCTGGAGTTCTGGTGCTGGATCAGACTCAGGCGGTATTCACAGCAGAGGCTGATCCGGTGGACTCCATTGCTGTAACCGGGACTTGGGGCTTCCATACCGATTGGGAGCACGCTTGGATCGCATCTGACGACAGTATACAAAACAACCCGCTTTCCGCCAATTTTTTGTCAGTCAGTGTGAACGATATTGATGGTATGGATCTTACAGGCTATCAGGCGCGTTTCGCTGTAGGGCAGCTTTTGCGTCTCGAAGATGAATATGTCCGCGTGCGTGCCATCGCGACCGACACCAATGTCCTCACCGTAGAACGCGGCGTGAATGGCACGACCGCCGCCAGCCATGCTCAGGGAATGCCGATTGATGTTTACCAGCCGCCAGAGGATGTGAAGCAGGCGTGTTTGCGCGTGGCTAGCTGGCTGTACAAACAGAAAGATGCTGGATTTGTCCAGGCGGCGGGCAATTTGCGCGGTCAGATGGTGGTGCCGCCTGCTCTACCGGATGATATTCAGCAGATTCTCTCTCCTTATATCCGCATCCGAGTGGCGTAATCATGTTAGCAGCGGCGTTATCCAATCTGGCGGCGATATCCGTCAGCGGTGTGACCTCCTATGCGCTCGATCATACGCCCGATTCGCTGGTATCGGCGCAGCTTCCTGCGTTGGTGATCCTGCCGGAACTTAGCGGCGAGATGCCCGGTTTGCAGCCGAACGGATTCAGCGCCGGGGTGGGTCAGGTGACGGCTCAGATCGCGCATGTGCTGCTGGTAGCCCCTGTGGTGTCGGGGATGGGATCGAAGACTCTGCTGCCGGATCTGGTATCTCTGATCGATGCCTATGTGGCGGCGTTAGCTGGTGATCCGACTCTGGGTGGCGCGCTCGCGTTGGTGCTGATGTTTACCATTCGCGCGGGTGTGGTTCGTTATAGCGGCGTGGAGTATCACGGTGCGGTTTTCACCCACACTTGGGTGATGAATTTGGGCGGATAAAAGGGCAGCGCCGCAGGGTCCGATACTAAAACCTGATGGGGTAATGGAACAGAAAACCCCTAACCCCCCGGCCCCTTGTGCCTGACCGCGTAGGGGAAGGGGGAGTCCCTTCAGTGGACTTTTTTTATCATAGCCGTAAGGTTTTAACCTACGGCGAGGCCAACGCGAATACTCGCTTGAACCTAGGCCTCGTTTTAACGCAGGCGCAGCCCCCCTTGCCCTACGAGGACAGACGAGGGCACATACGGCTGTTTGTTTCTAGTGTTTGTCCCCTCGTCTGACCGTGCGTGGGGAAAGAGGGGCCGCCGAACGAAGTTCGGACGGGGTGCGGTTTACTCGTCTTTGTTTTGCAGATCCAGCCAGCGGATGATGGCAGGAGCGAGATCAGGATGCGTGAAGAACAAACCAGTGCCGTGTCCGCTGCCCTTATAAAACTGGATAACGGCATCACCATCCACCACGGCAGCCATCTCACGCACGCCGCGTGTGAAGGCACCATCGGCCTGCGCAGCTACCAGATACAGCGGGCGGCGTCGGATCTCGTCCACCGCTGTGACCGCATTCAGGGTATCGTACTCGACCGCAGGCGACAGGGCGACCGTGGCTGCAACCTCTTCATCGTTCATCATGCCGTACAGCGCCATCATGCCGCCAATGCTGCCGCCTACCAGATTGATCCGTTCGGGATCAACACCGGGCTGTTCGCGCAGCCAGTCGATCCAGGTCTGGACATCCTCAACGGCCAGCACCCAATCGGCCTCGCCGCCGGTTTCGCCGCCCCCGCGCTGATCCACCACCAGCACGGCATACCCGGCGTTATACAGGCCATCGACCATGCCCGTATAGTTCCACGAACTGATGGTGTTGTCCATCATATGGAGCAGCAAAACAGCAGGTACATTCGCATCATCGGCAAGTGCGGGCAGATAAAAATCACCGACCAGTGCCAGCCCATCGGAGGCATCGACCGTGACGCGCTCCGGTTCAGGCAGTTCGCCGCCCTGCGCTTGAATCGAGGGGACGAGCGCGAGCAGCAGCATCAAAATCAATAAGGTAGGGAAAAGTCGTTTCATGGTCAAATATCTCCTTGTGAATGAAAGTAGAGTCCGATGTGGGTTCGCCCTCAAATCGAGTTATAGAGAGCGTATCCGCCGCATTTCTCCCCTCTCCAATTTGATTGGAGAGGGGCCGGGGGTGAGGTCAATTGTATCGATCCAGCCAGTCAATGATCCCATCCATCAGATGGCTGTCAAACATAAACAAATAGGTGCAGCACGCATCACTATCGATCAACAAAACCTGGGCTTCACCTTCTGTCAGGCCGAACAGGGTGCGCGCGGCATCGGCTTCTTCGGTCGCGCCGCGTCCGGCAATCAAAAAGACCGGGCGATTTCCAATCGCGGACGCCGCCTCAGAGGTGGTGATGTTATCCAGTTCGAGCAGCGGCGAGATCGACACCACAGTCACCAAATCGGGATCTTCCGCCATCACGTTCAAGCCGACATCGCCGCCCATACTCGCGCCGACAATGCTTGTGCGCGCCGGATCGACATCGGGTTGTTCGCGCAGCCACGTCAGCCAGCGGTGCGAATCGTCAATTGTCTGTTGCAGATCAATCGCGCCGCCCGTTTCGCCGTGTCCGCGCAGATCC
>DATAMF010000074.1:0-16643 GCA_036260665.1 Aggregatilineaceae bacterium
GTTCCAGCGCCGCCATATCATCCATAACCAGCCGCCGCGTGCCCCGCATCGCCGCCTGATAGTCGGACGTAAAGTGATACCCGTCCAGCACCATCCACTGCGGCTGAGGTTGTTTCGCCAGAAAGTCGAGTGTCGTGGTTAAATCACCGGGATCAGGATGAGGTTTTGGAATCGCCACGAAAGCGCAGCCCGCCTGCTCGATTCGCTGGCGCAGCCCGGCATTTTCACAGGCGCTCAAAAAGGTGACATCCCCGCCGCGCGCCCGCCATGCCTGCGCCACCGCCAGGCACCGCATGATATGCCCGCTGCCCATCTGCACTGTTGCATCGGCCCGGATCGTCAGGTAATGCCCTGTCAGATCGTTTTTTGCTGGATGTCCCGGTTGATGTCCGCCCAAGCTGGATGCTCCTCTACCGCTTTTAGCGCATCTTGCCAGCTAAAATCGCCGTGTCCAAAATGTTGATAAATCGTCCGCACCAGTTCCAGGTCTTCCGGTGTATCCACTGTCCAGCGATACCGCGCATAGTCCACCGGATTCGCAACCGCGCCCAGGCGGAACAAGGCTGGCTGCTGGTGAATATACGGTGTCACATGCTCCCGCCAGCCTGAATGATCCTCGCGGTGTGCGCGTTCCAGCGCCGCAAAACTGAACACTTCCGTATCCAGCCCGCGCGGATACGTGCGCGGATTCAGGTTATTCACATAATCTACGGTAGGGGCGGCGCTCAGGTATGCCGCAATCGTATAATCCGTCACCCCCGGATCGATCAGCGGGCAGTCCGACGTGATCCGCACCACCACGTCCGCCGCAAATGTCCGCGCCGCCTGATAATAGCGATCCAGCACATCGTTTTCGCTGCCGCGTGCATACAGCCAGTGTTCCGCCTCGCACAGTTCAACCAGCACATCATCTTGTGGCAGTTCCGTCGTGGCGATCACAATCTGATCGATCAATCGTGCCTTTTTCAGCCGATACACATCCCACCACAACACCGGCTTATCCAGAATAGGCTGTAGCACCTTGCCGGGAAGCCGCGTGCTCCCCATCCGCGCCTGGATAATTCCCACAACGTTCATCGTTAACCCAGTCCTCGAATCGCCGTCACCACGTCATCCACGTCTTCTTCGGTCATCTGTGGGAACATCGGCAGCGTAATCAGTCGTTCATACGCCGCTTCGGCCACCGGACACAACCCCGGCCCGGTTCCCAGGTGTTCGCGGTAATAGGGATGCAGATGCACCGGAATATAATGCACATTCACGCCGATATTCTGCGCCCGCAGTTTGGCATAAATATCCGCCCGCGCCGATGGTTCGAGACCAAACTGCACCATATACAGATGATACGCATGCTCGACGCCGGGCCGCACCGCCAGCGGTTGGACATAATCCAGGTCCGCGAGGGCCTGATCATACATCGCCGCGATCTGCTGCCGTTTTTGCACCGAGGCGCTTAGTTTGCGCAGTTGGCTGATTCCCAACGCGCATTGAATATCGGTGATCCGGTAGTTATAGCCGAGGTCTACCATCTCATAGAAAAATCCGCCCGCCTGCGCGCGCTGGCGGTGATCGCTGGTAATCCCATGATTGCGAAATACGCGCATCCGCTGCGCATATTCTGCGCGGTCTGTGGTGATCATGCCGCCTTCGCCTGTGGTGAGATGTTTCACCGGATGAAAGCTGAAGGTATTCAGATCGGCCAGTGTCCCCACCGGCTTCCCGTGATACCTGCCGCCTACCGCATGACACGCATCATCGACCAGCGCCAGGCCATGTTTTTCGGCAATCTGGCGCAGCGTATCATAATCACACGCTTGCCCCGCATAATCCACCGCCACAATCGCTTTTGTGCGTGGCGTAATTTTTGCCTCGACCTTTGCCGGATCGATCAGCAGCGTATCCGCCTCGACATCCGCGAACACAGGCGTACCGCCCTGGTACAAAACACAGTTGGCGCTCGCCGCGAACGTCATCGGTGTAACGATCACTTCATCCCCCGGCCCAATTCCCAGCGCATACATCGCCGCATGCAGTGCCGCTGTCCCGTTGCTGACCGCCACCGCATGCGCCACACCGACGGTCTCGGCAAATGTGCGTTCAAACTCATCGACCTTTGGCCCTGTCGTCAGCCAATCTGACTTCAGGACATCCACCACCGCCTGAATATCCTCATCATCGATCCACTGGCGGCCATAGGGCAGCATGCTTGATCGGCTCACATCAGCTCCTCGATCATCTGTTGGATACGCTCCACCGACAGCCAATCCGTGTTATTGTGGCTGCTGTAATGGTAATCTTCGGGCAGCGTTTTGCCGTTTTCCCAACTGCCCACCGTCCACCAGGGATGGACCGGCTGCACTACAAACATATCCTCAAATTCGAGTGTATGGCGTGCTTCATCTTCCGATACCAGCACTTCATGCAACTTCTCGCCCGGACGAATCCCGATCTCGTTGACCCCGCACTCAGGCGCAATCGCCGCTGCTAGGTCCATAATGTTCATGCTGGGAATTTTCGGCACAAAAACCTCGCCGCCCCGCATTCGTTCAATCCCTTTGATCACAAACCGCACACCTTGTTCCAGCGTGATCCAGAATCGTGTCATCCGCCGGTCCGTGATCGTGATCTGGCCGCTTTGCCGCTGCTGCAAAAACAGCGGGACCACGCTGCCCCGGCTTCCTAACACATTTCCATACCGCACACAGCTAAACCGCGTGTCCGACGTGCCGGAATAGGCATTGCTCTGCACGAACAGTTTTTCCGCCGCGAGTTTGGTTGCCCCATACAGGTTCACCGGATTCACGGCTTTATCCGTGCTTAGCGCCATCACTTTTTCGACGCCCGTATCCAGCGCCGCGTCAATAATGTTTTTCGCGCCCATCACATTCGTCATGATCGCTTCTATCGGGTTATATTCGCACGCGGGCACCTGTTTGAGCGCCGCCGCATGTACGACAATGCTTACACCCGCCATCGCGCGGTGCATTCGGTCCGCGTCGCGCACATCCCCGATAAAATAGCGCAGACTGGGGTGATCATAGCCGCCAGTTCGCATCTCATGTTGTTTCAATTCATCCCGGCTGAAGACGATCAGCTTTTTGGGGTGATAGTCCTTGAGCATAATCTCAATGAACTTTTTCCCAAACGATCCGGTGCCCCCGGTGACTAAGACAACTTGATTAGTCCAGTCCATGTGTTTTTATCCTGCATTCAAAAAAAAATAATGCCATACGTTGATCCGCATGGCATTACTATAACAGCGCCCGTTCAGATACGACAGGTCTATTTGCTTAGTTTCTTCTCGATGCTTCCCGACTGTACTTTCATCTTGACCTGCCGCCCCAGAATATCAAGCAGAATCTGCACCCGCTCATTCCCCGATAGCCGCATATCAAAGATCGCTTCATATCCGGCGAATGGTCCGCTGGTAATCCTGACCGGATCTCCCCGTTCCAGTCCCTGAAGGATCAGTCCGCCAGCCTTCTCTATTTGGGCAACCCGGCTTTTTAATTCCTTGATCACGTGATCCGGCACCGTCGCCGGATAGCCATCGAATGCCACCAATCGGTTCGCGCCGGGAACCCATTGCAAAGCTGAGATACCTACTTCATCAATATCCACATGGATAAACATATACCCTGGAAAATAGGGACGTATTTTCGATGAACGCGGATTAACAGGTTGAACTTTGAGCGTAGGATAAAAAACCTCATGCCCTTGCGCCCGTAAATACGCGTTGAGTTGGTTTTCTTTGTGCGGTTTACTGTGTAACACATGCCATGCCGGAATCCCCATAGCTTCCTCCTATTGAGGCTGCATTGATTTATTGTTTTTCTCTTCCCTATTTTTATATTATCCTTTTTCGGCCATCAATTCCAGAAAAATCTTGTTAAAATTTCTGCTTTGCTCTTTTCGAAGGGAAAAACAAATGTTATCCCGTTTGTCAGCTTGGTTTTCGACTTTAATCTGGACCATGATTGTTTTTGTCTTGATGCTCTCGCCGGGGGAAGATTCGATAGTCGAGGATAGTTCTCGTGCGTTCGGAGGAACCGACATAACCGACGCGATAGGGCACATGATCTTGTTTTGTATCTGGGCTTTTCTACTGAATTGGGCGCTTCGTCATCACTTCACCGCATCCCAAGCCTTCTACCGCACAGTTATCTTGGTACTGGTATTCGGCACTGCTTTGGAAGTTGCCCAGCATTTCGTTCCCCATCGCGGTGTGGCCCTACTGGACTTATCAGCGAACTGGTTAGGGGTACTTTTGTTCACAGGTTGGAATCGCCCCAATAAAAAGAGGTCACAGAGTCAACCTCTATGACCTCTCAGTTTTACTGGACTGCTTATTGAATCAGGCTCGGAACATAACCCTCGCGGCTGTTCAACTCCTCGCGCGGATCGCCCAGTGGATAAATATCATCTGCTTCAACGTCCGTCGTCAAGCGAGCGGGGTTATTCGCGGGGCCGTCCAGCGGCAGCGGATTAACCTGGAAGATTTCGCGCTGTCCAGGATTTTCTTCGTCAGCCGCCACATCCGAATGATACACGATGTCGCTCGTACCGCAGCGGAAGCTCGGCGCGCGATCTTCGGCGTCGTTATCCGTCAGCAGTTTAATATCGCCTGTCTCAATTTCAACGGCAAATATATCATAGTCCCCATCGACATTCGCATGGAAGGCCAGGAACGTGCTGTCAGGTGCGAACTCTGCACCGCCTACATCGGTTCCCAGATCGGTCAACTGCTGGGTTTCGCCATTTTCCAGATCCATCAGCCACAGATCATATACGCCGAAGTCGCTGAGTTGCAGCCATGCCAGCCACTTCCCATCGTTCGATACGATTGGCTCTTGATCCTGCGTCTCGTTGTCGGTCAGTTGCGTCACTTCACCATCAGCCAGACTCAGGACGTAGAGTTCCCAGTCACCATCACGATCACTCTGGAAGGCAATATGTTCGCCATCCGGCAGCCAGAAGGCGTTGATGTCATTCGCTTCATCGTCGGTCAGGCGAACTGGAAGACCATCGGTTGAAACATCGACCATATAGAGTTCCCAGTTGCCATCACGGTTGCTTTCAAACGCGATCTGATTGGTTGGCCCCCAAACTGGGTTGATGTCCGCCGCCGTGTTGTAGGTCAACCGGATTTGTTCTGTGCCATCAGCCTTCGCCAGATAGACTTCCCATCCGCCCAACATATCGCGGTTCGATGCAAAAGCCACCCATTCGCCATCTACTGTGTATGAAGGCTGAAGATCGGCGCTGCCTGCACCCTGCGAAACGTTATCCGTGGTTGCCCCATCCATCTCCCCTAGCCGGTAAACATCCCAGTCGCCGCCTCGATTGCTGTGATACAGAATCCAGTTCGGGCAGGTCGCCGCGCCAACGGAGAAGGGAACCCACACCGCACGCTCAATTTCCTCGCCCAGTGTCCCCGTGCTCATATCGATCACCGGGAACGTGCGCAGTACCGGCGGTACAGGTGTGGATTGACCATCTTCGGTTACGACTACCGGTACAGGAGTGCCTACACCAGAAGCGGTAACCACATCTGGATTCACGTAGGTCACCCACACATTACCGGGAATCGTCTCAAATACGCCGAAACCATCCCATTCCTGCTGCGACATAATGCGCCAATCCGTCCAGGTGGTCGATCCATCCAGCGGTATTGTGATAGTAGTTCCTGCTTCTAAACCGATCTGGTTGGGATGTTTGTTAAAGACAATCACGGTACCACTGCCGGTGATGATCTGGAGTTTATTATCGGGAGTTACACGCAGGAAAACCGTCCCGTCAACTCGAAGATCAATACCGTTTACCCGAATATCAATCGGAATATCGGTTGGGCTTTGGACGGCCAATACCGAAGGTGGTTCTGTCGTGCATTCGGGCGTATTCCATCCGGTGCGCAGTTGGAACGCCTGCATAGGTGTGAAACTCCCATTGCTGATCAGCGGGAGAGCGCTTAAATCCACTGCTGAATCGAGTAGCGCGAGTTCAACCCAGGCGACTTGATTTTCATAAGCCACCCGAACCCATTCGCCGTCTGCACTGAGGCCATCGGCCTCAAAGGGCGTGCCCGCGTTCACTGTCGCCAAAATTCCTGCGGCAGCGCCCGGGGCGTTCAATACATTCGCCTGTCCGGTGGTGGAGATTGCAATAGTCGCATGGGGCAGCAGTGCCTCGTCCGGTTCAACTTCATTGGTAATTTCAACATCGCCAATGAGCAGGTAAACTGCTGTTTCATCTGGCAGTGCATTCGGGATATTGGCCTGGACGTTCATCACGCCAATGCCCCATTCCGAACCGGCGGTGTTCAGTTCCGTCGTACTCACGGTTTTTAGTAGGGTCAATTCCGTCTGGTAGCCCGGTTCACCAAAGAAATCATCCGGTTCTACTTGACCCTCCACCAGCGTGCCGTTGACAGATTTGTACCCATAGCAAACACTATTGGCACCTAAATTGGCACAATTTATCCCCATATCAGAGATAGCGCTTTGGACGATCTGTTCGCAGGTGCCGCCCCCATCCTGCGCCTGTCCTCTTTCGGTGGCCGTAATAAAAATGGCCGCCAATAAGATCATAACTAGAACAATGTATCGTAAACGCATTGTATAACTCCTTGGAACAGCTTCCCCTTTAGCTGGCTTTGCCAATTTTTGGTCGCCATACGGACAAATAATATCTCAAAAATGAATTTCGTGCTGTACAATCATAACACAGAATTGAGTCAACATAATTTTAATCTTGACGATTTGCAGGCGACACAAGCAACTGATACAATATTTTTTTCATAAGCGGGCTTGAAATTGTTGTTTATATTGACGATGAATGCACTAATCTATCCCATCATAATATAACGAGATATTTTCTCAAGCAACTGATAGTACCAGATCGCCCTTTTCGTCGAGAGGAGCAAAAAAACTTAAGACTAGATATCTGGTTTACTAGGCGTAAGAACAAAAATTTGTAGGGGAATGGTCGATGACAGCCACCAATAAGTTCAAGACCGAATTTAATAATGCTTCGTATGTATCTATCCTCAACCTACTCCAACTTGAATCAGATGCCGAAGGTCCCCCACAAGACCAAACAGTAGGATGTGCTTATACCATTAATCCATTCCGCCAGTCTTTCCGCTCTACATCTACCGTCCGGATTCTTTTTTCATGAATTTGCCCAGTTTGCGAAAAACTTCATTTTTAATGTATAATAGTATGACTTACAGGAATATATTATAGTTTTGTTAGTGATGATGTGTTAGAAAAGGCCCAATAGGGATGGGTGGGGAGCATCGGTCATGGCAACTTTGGCGCAAGTAAATCCATTTGTTCATCGCACGACAAAGCGTCTCAAACGGGTAGGGCCGCTGGCTTGCTCAGATATGCTCATTGTTCTGTTTGCCTATACGGCGGTCTACAGCGTCCGCACGACGCAGTTATCTTTTGTCATCGAGCAAAAACTTTTTTCTGCCTTTGTCGTTGGTACCACCATCCTCTCATTATATTTCTTTGGCGGCTATCACCGAATTTGGTCCCGGACCAGCGGCCACGAAGTGATAGTGATCGTCAAAGCCGTGATCATGTCCACCGCTTTGCTTACTATAGCCGATTACCTTCTCCAGCCTCGGCCACTGCCACTCAGTGTCATTTTGGTCGGCAATTTGTTGGCGCTGATGGGGTTTGTCGCCATCCGTTATCAATCACGCCTAATCAGCGGTCTGAACTGGCGCTGGAAAGCCATTTGGTACCAGCAGTTTCCCGATCAGGAAACTCGCGTGCTGATTATTGGTGCCGGTGAAGCTGGGCAAACCACTGCTTGGCGGCTCAAACATCGTTTTGAGGGCGGGCGCAGCGGCCATCAGGTCATTGGTTTTGTAGATGACGATTCCTACAATCAAGGTATGTTTGTCGAAGGCTCACGGGTCTTAGGCACCCGCCAGGACATTCCCGCGCTGGTTGAAAGGCACAACGTGGATCTGATTGTCTTTGCCATCCACAACATTCCCGGTCAGGATTTTCGCGATATTCTGTCCTATTGTGAGCAAACCAACGCGCGCATCAAAATTATTCCCGATGTCTATGCGATGCTCAAAGAAACCAATAATGCGCCGTTACTCCGCGATATTACACCGGAAGACCTGTTAGGTCGCCAAACGGTCAGTTGGCACGAAGATGTGGCAGTCGATCCTGTTTCTAACAAAGTGATTCTCGTAACAGGCGCGGCAGGCTCCATCGGCTCCGAATTGTGCCGCCAGCTTCTGTCTTATGCGCCAGTTAAGCTCATCATGTTGGACAACAACGAGAGCGGCTTGCATGATCTCTGCACCGATTTATCGACGGCCCATCCCACCAGCCCTCTGGTATCTATGTTGGTGGATATTACCAATCGGGCAGCGCTTCAGCATGTGTTCGACCAATATCACCCTCAGGTTGTCTTCCATTCTGCCGCCTACAAACACGTGCCCATGTTAGAAAGTTTCCCTGGTGAGGCGCTGCGTGTTAATGTGGGTGGCACGCTGAACCTTGCGGAGATTTCGAAGGCAGCGCGCGTTGAGCGGTTTGTCCTCATCTCCACTGATAAAGCCGTCAACCCCTCCAGCGTGATGGGAGCGAGCAAGCGCTTGTGCGAAATGCTGCTCCATCATTTCGCCCTTGGGGGTCAAACTTTGTTTACTGCTGTCCGTTTCGGCAATGTGTTGGGCAGCCGGGGAAGCGTCGTCCCAACGTTTGACCGTCAAATTGAAATCGGCGGCCCTGTGACGATCACCGACCAGGAAATGACCCGTTATTTTATGACCATCCCCGAAGCCGTGAATTTGGTCATTCATGCCGCATGTCTGACCACGGGCGATAATTTATTTATGCTTCGCATGGGGCAGGCGGTCCGCATTGTGGAATTGGCCGAGCGGATGATCCGGTTGCGCGGTTTGCGTCCTCATACCGATATCCCTATCGTTTATACCGGAATTCGTCCCGGCGAAAAACTCCACGAAGAACTCCATACGGGAACCGAAATCGCCGTCCCCACTCAGCACCCGGATATTGTGCGTTTGGTCCGTAACCAGAATGGGCACCATTCGCAGACCTTTTTCACCGAGGTGCACAATCTCCTCAGCAACGGCTTTGAGGAATCAACCGACCCTCTGGCTCAACTCTGCCATCTGATTGGCTCCGAAGAACCGTCGCACCTTTAATGAAACGCCGGGTCAAATGCCCGGCGTTATTGATTAATGCCATGCTCTGTCAGTCTGCTGAACTGACGCGCCGTCGTCTGGCGAACAAAATCACGCCCAGCAAAATCAACAGCAGCAGAATCCCGCCCCCAATCAAGGTCCCACTGCCCACGCCACCATCATCAGCATCGACATCGGTTGGCGGTGGAACCGGAGTCGCCGTGGGTGTCTCAGTTGGAATTGAGGTATCCGTTGCCGTTGGTCGTGGCGTATTTGTTGCTGTCGGTGTAGTCGTAACGGTGACAGTGCTTGTAGCACTAGCCGTATTCGTCGCTGTCGGCAGCGGGGTGTTCGTCGGTTCTGGCGTTTCCGTCAGAGTAGCAGTATTTGTGGGTAGTGGCGTTTCCGTCGCAGCTTCAGCCGTCGCTGTCATCGCCTGTGCCACTTGCATAGCTTCCGTAGCCCCTGCATCGGGCGTATTCGAGGGTTTAACTGTTGCCGTGTCGGTTGGAGCTATCGTAGCGGTGTTCGTCGGAGTAGTCGTCGGCGCAGTCGTCGGCGTTGCGCTTGGCGCTGCCGTACTGGTTGCTGTGCTGGTACTCGTCGGTTGGTCGGTAGCGGTTGGGGCTGTCGTTTCAGTGGCGGTAGCAGTGGGCATGTCAGTCGGCATTGCCGTGTACGTCGCTGTGAAAGTCGGTGTTGCCGTTGGAGTATGGCTTGGCGTGGGCGACGGTGTGACAAACAGCGCAGGTGACACCGAAAACGGGCGTGTGATAACCGTTTCACCACTCGCATCCGTCATCACCACTTCCAGCGTATGGTTGCCTGGACCAAACGGCAGTACATCCACTTCGAATTCATACGGTGAATTGGCATCGACAGCAACCGATTGCCCGTCAATATTCACGCCGATCTGCTCAATTGTTTGTTGTGCCTGTTCTACAATCACCGCAAAATGGACTGTCCCACTGCCGCTGATTTCCGCCCCTTCGTCCAGCCCTTCAATTTGAACAACCGGCGGCAGATCCGCGACAGTGAATGGTGCGCTCAACTCGCGCGTCCCGCCCTGCGCATCCGTAGCCGTCAGTTGCACCGTATGGGTCACACCCGGTTCAAAATCATACGGATCGAGTGTCAAAGCGGCGCTCACCGCATTTTCACCAGCTTGGCTGAAATCGACCTCAGCCGCTTCACCATCCACGCGCAGCACACTTTCACCAATCCCGCGTACCGCGCTTACCTGTGCCGTAACAGTCGTGGTTTCGCTTAATTCACCTTCCGGTAGTCCCTCAAACGCAAGTTGGGGGTACAAATCCGGCGTGGTAAAGGTGGTTTCTGCGTTTCCGCCCGCCGCCTCAACGCGCAGTGTGTGTTCGGTCCCATCCGGTTCCAGTCCGCTGTCAATGGTGATGTAGTATGGCGAGCGCAGGTAGGTGGACAAATATTGGTAAGTCTCAGTCAGCGTTGCCGAATCGGGGTAGAGGTACGATAATCCGCGCGTTTGTTCAGCCAGGGTGGTCAGATAACGCGCATCCACATACCCTATTCCGATCACATAAAATGGGATAAATTGCTCAGTTGCCAATGCAATCCCGGCTTCTTGTGGATTAACGCTCAATCCCCCGTACTCATTCCCATCGGTCAGCATCACCACAAACCGCCGCGGATTATTCGCTTGGGAGGCAAGCTCTGCTGCCGTGTAACTGGCCCCGTACAGGGCGGTCCGTCCATTTGCTTCCAGGTTATTGATCGCGCTCCGCACGGCGTCCAAATCGGTTGTAAATTCGAGCGCTACTTTAACCGTGGTATCAAAGTCAATCAGTGCAACTTCATCTCCCGGTGCGAGGTTATCCAGGAAAGCAAGGGCCGCCGCTTTCGCGTCCTCGATAGCCTTCCCTAACATACTTTCGCTCGTGTCGATTACCAGTACCACCGAGATCGGAAGATCATTTTGGGTGACATTTTCGAGAGATGAAATCGGCACGGCTCCCCCATCAATATAAACCTGAAAATTTTCAGCCGTCAGGTTGGCGATGGGGGCATGGAATTCATCTTGCAAGTTAACGGAAAAAGTGATCTGTGGGAAATTTTCAGTGTTAATGGTCCCAATTTCGACGAGGGCCGCCGTGGATTCTTGGGCAAAGGCAGTTTGAAAAACGATTAGTAGCGGTATCAAGAAAAAACTTAAGTAGCGCCGCATGGTCTTGCTCCTGTGCTTGATCGCGCGCGGGAAAACTCAGTCTAATCTTAACACGGCTCAAACCTCAAAAGCTAGATAGCAAAATCCTTTTTGGAAATTGACTTTGTTCCCATTTCGCGCAGTTTGCGCCGTTGGTATCATCCTGCTGTTGGGACAGGGTACACGAGGAGTGACGATACTGTAGAGGGGTTAGGCATCCAGCGCTTTTTGCCGCTTTTGTCGTCCATATTAATCCTCCTCAACCGGATGTATCAGAGGATTAATATCGCTTCATTGCCACCTAGATCTGGAACCCGCCGCTGGCTCGCACTATCTTTTGCTGGTAGTTATCCACATATCCCAGCAGTTTGGTATGCAGCGCCGTCCAATCTTCGCTTTCCAGCAGGTGCCGCATCGTTCCCAGGTCTTCGGTAACGCCTTCCATCAATATCTGCGGGCAGTCACCAAACACGGCAAACCATGCTTCGGTCGGGTTAAGACCTAGCCGGGTGATCCCCGGCGCGAATTCTCGGACCATGAATTCGAAATATTCCTGGTCCTGACCGGGTTTAATATCCCAACTGAGCAGCAGTTTGATCATAGAGCTTTCCTGACTAATGGCGGTAGTCCAACAGGATCACTTGTGTTTGTTCTGGCAGCGCACTCGAACCACCTACCCGCAGCACAGGTTCTTCCTGGATCGTATTGACTCCCATTTCTTTCATAAATCGGTCTACCGGATCCAGTCCCATTTCGTGCAGCGCATCGGTGCGAAAATGCATCGGGACGACAATACTCGGTTCAAGCAAACTCACCACTTCCGCCGCTTGGCTTGATGACAGGCTGCTGCCGCCTCCCACCGGAACCAGCGCAATATCGATGGGGCCGAGTGTATCGATCATCGATTGATCGGGCACATGTGCCAAATTACCCAGGTGGGCAATCGTCAATCCATCATAATCCAGCACATAAACGACGTTCCGGCGCGGACTCTCCGCCTTGAGGTCTACCGTCGCCACGCCAATGATAAACACCCCGCCGATCTCATACTCACCCGGCCCCTCAATGATGTGTTCACAGCCTTTCACCATCGCCAGATTACTGTGCCCCGGAGCCTGATGGCTAATCGTGACAATATCGGTCTTTAGCTTGGGAACTTCATATCCCAGGCTCTCATCAAAGGGATCCGTGACGACGGTTGCACGTCCCCGATCCGCGATCCGAAAACAACTGTGCCCATACCACGTGATGTCCATACCGACCCCATATTTTCCTCTAGAATTCGCCTCTAATTATACCCAAAAATACGCTATCGCCACAGTCGCCATTCATCCGGCTCCCCCCCCATAATGCTCCAGCCGCTCGATAACAGCCCGGTTAGCCACCACCGCCACATAACTCACCAGCCACAATCCCAGCGGCCACGCATTCTGAATGGCGATCCACACCAACGTGCTCGTGACCACCACCAGCGTCAGCGTATAGATCGGCGCTGACATACACAGCATCAGCATGCTGAACAAAACTATACTGTACCGTTTGTGTGTCGTTTCCAGCATCAGCGGCCAAAAATAGAATTGCATCGTAAACCATATCAGGGTGCTGAGGGCAGCCAGCAGGGCGATCCACTCGTTGAGATCGACTTTAACGGGCCACTCGTCCAGGATCACGCTGATCACCAGCCCGGCCACCCCGTTTGTGATAACCCATTGAGTTCCCTGCCACCAATATCGCCGCCCTCCCGCGACGAAATCCCGCAGCCGTGCCGGTTCCCCATAAACGATCCGGTTCGCCACTACGAATAACCCTGCTGTAACCAAGGGAAACAAAACCACTGTTGCCCCCAGCCCTGCCCACATCATGCTAAATAGCGTCAGCGGGATCAGGTTTCGCATCCAGGTACGCGCGCTCCACCAGAGAACGTTTAGGGCTTCGGGCATAGGACGGGAATTGTTGCATTTGCTATCGGAATCACCCCGATCCGTGCATCATCCGGTAAATCCCGCAGCACGGCTTGTAAGGTGTCCGTCACATCCTGAATCGGCGTCAGCAGCAGAGATCGCACGAATTCATCCGCCATTTCCGATTTGATCAGCGGTTTGATCCGCACCGCATCCCGCGCAATCTGAAAAGCCTTGTGTGGTCCCAGCCGGAATTCTTCCTGAGCAAATCGTTCCAGCACGGCTTCATGTGAGGTCATCCCCTTGATCCACTGCTCATACCGCGCGTTCCCCGTGCCTTCAGGACACGCCGCCACCAGGATCACCGTGCCGCCATCTTTTGTGACTCGTGACGCATGCGACAGGGCCTTTTGTGCTTGATACAGGTTAATATCTTTCGGATGTCCCCCCGGAGCCGTAATCACGACATCAAACGGCGTCTCCACCTGAATCTCGTATTCTTTGCGCACCAGCGGAATCCCCGCCTTCATCACATCCACCGGATCCCCCGCGAAGACATGCGCGATGTCTTTATCAAAATCCAGAATGGTATTGATCGCCAGATTCACGCCGATCATCCGCCCGATCTCTTCCACATCCTGCCGCACCGGGTTGTCTTCATACCGTCCCAAATCCGCGCCGGGTTCGACCATCAGCGCATGGTTCCGGTTGATCGTCTCGCGTCCGGTTAATCCAATCGCCGCGCTTTTGACCCCGCCCGAAAATCCCATAAATTGGTGCGGCTCGATATTCCCAATCACCACCCGTAAATCGGCGCGTACAAACTCTCGGTTGACCCATACCGGCGTACCGCGCGTCGTTTCCCCATAATATGCCAGCTTCTCGACATCATCGCAGTCATGTGAAATCACCCGGTAATTTTTCGCGGCGTCTGTGAGCGCGGGGCCATAGTCTTCTGCTTTCATCGGCGTATGGGTTCCCGTTGCGATCAGAATGGTGATCGCTTCCGGCCATAAATCATGGCGGTGCAGCC
Organism: Aggregatilineaceae bacterium; assembly: GCA_036260665.1. Taxonomy (GTDB): domain Bacteria; phylum Chloroflexota; class Anaerolineae; order Aggregatilineales; family Aggregatilineaceae; genus DATAMF01. The sequence goes on from DATAMF010000074.1 coordinate 14,292, forward strand.
AGCGCAGCAGGGTGAACAGCGCCTCCGGTCTCATCGGGCGCGTTTTGTCGGGAAAAGCAATCGCCACCGATTTCACCTGCCGTAAATCGGGCACGGCCCCCAGTGGATTTTCAATCGCATCCTGAATGGAATGGTAGGGCTTTACGTTTCTGAGTTCAGGCCCAATCCATTCCACCGTATACGTATCCGGTACGCTGAATCCTATCTGGCTTTTCCCATACGGAACTCGAAATTCCATCTCACTTAATCCCCAGTCTCACCCGGTAGCCAAAATACCAGGGCTTCAATTCATTTCCTAATGTGCGTTCGGCCACATCCCGCAGCGCCGTAACGCCTGCCTCATCTTCGTTGATCCCATTCCGCAGCGCAATCGCCACCCGCCCCTGACTGAGTGCCACTCCCACCAGCCGTTCCGCGTTTCCCTGTTCCACATGATGCAGCACCACCTCGCGCACATACCGGAAGTGCCCGCTGGCTTCCATCCGCCCCAGGTGCCCTTCTTTATCCCATAGGCGCGTTTCTTTGACATATCCCCGTTCTTCGATCAGTCGTGTCGCTTGTTCCATACACGCATTGTATGCCGCTTCCGCTTCCCAATTCATACACGGCGGCCAGTCGCAGTCAATCGCCGCGAACACCCCGCCCGGACGCAGAATCCGCGCCACCTCCGCGAAAGTCGGTTCAGGTTCCATCCAGTGTAATGCCTGCGCCACCGTGACAATATCCGCGCACTCGTCCGCCAGCCCCGTTTTCGCCCCGATCCCATCCTGATACCGGATGTTAGGCCGATCCAAGAAAATAATTCTCCACATCCTATGGGTTTGACTCCCCTTCCCTAAGGGAAGGGGCAAGGGGGGATGGGGTAAAGAAAATAGTGGCACAGCCTTAGTATCCATCGTGCGCCGTTTGGCCTCTTCTCGCATATCCCGGTTCGGCTCAATTCCGATAATTTGCGCGGCGCGTCCCGCCCATATCCGCGTCGATAGCCCCGTCCCGCACCCCACATCTACCACCAAATTCGGCGTGCCCACCAGTTGGATCAACAAATCTGCGAACGCCGCCGGGACTTTCGGGCGAAACTGATCGTAAACATCAGCTATCCCACTAAATCGATCCAAATTCGGTACGGTCATCCGCAACTTCCTCTCTGCTGAAATTTTCATAAGGATCAGACAACACCCAACCCACCGCGCCCGATCTTCTCCCTCGCCTACTCGGTCAGCTATCCCTGACTCACACCCATTCGTAGGGGCGCATTGCGCTACGCCCCTCGTGTTTCCCCTTCCTGCTTGCGGGAAAGGGCCGGGGGGAGGGCGTCTACAATAGGCATCAACTCAAGTCTTTTTCAGCGAAAAACAGCCCTTATTCACCCGCAAAACAGGCGGCTCGTAGGGGCGTCGGCTTGCCGCGCCCGATCTTCCCCCTCTTCCAGCTTGGCTGAAGAGGGGGATACGAGGGGGTGAGGTTCGCTTTTCCCCTCCTTTCTCCGCGCACGGGGAAAGGAGGCCGGGAGGATAGGGGTGAACCACATGACGCCCATTCTCCCCTGCCGCCCCGACGGTAATGGTTCTCCACGTGAGTGCATTTTTACCATCGAAGTTAACCATTGAAGTTAGTCACTGAAGTTAGCCATCGGATGACGAAGACAGAATCCCTTTTCCATGCTACGCTGATTATAGCTCCAACCGCTGCCAGAGAGTTTTAACAATTTAACCGATTTTCCCCTGCTCACGACGCGAGAACGCCTTCGCGTCGCCAGTTTTCCCCTTAAGAGGTCTCAAAGGGGGGGGGAGGGGGGGCGAAATCCAGTGCGCGTGATACCCTACCCACATCATTTGACTGTGGCTTCCCCCTCTTCCAACTTGGTTGGAGAGGGGGAACGAGGGGGTGAGGTTCAAGATATAGGGGGGTAAGTTTTCAGACCAAGTTTGACAAAACCCCCACTTTGTAAAACTTTTCAGGTTCAAAATGCAAAAAGCGGGGGGGGGGGGATCATCCAACTTGTAAAACTTCCACCCCCTCATCCTAATCTGTAATATAGTTAATAATATAAAAGTCCGAATAGTTAATCGCCTCTAAATACTCACGCCGATTCGGTGAATGGCAAAGCTGTTATCATCCTTCAGCACTTCCGATTTCGTCAGTCGTCCATTCGCCACCGCTACCACTTCATCGAATACCATTTTTCCGGCCTCTTCGATGCTGATCTCACCGCGCAGAATCCCGCTGACATCCAGCTCAACCGTATCCTGCATCAATCGATACGATTCCGCGTTGCCTGTTACCTTGATCGTCGGCATGATCGGATGTGACGAGGTATGTCCGCCGCCCGTCGAAAAGACCAGTACCTGG